>DASTSC010000092.1:0-5528 GCA_035760905.1 Candidatus Limnocylindrales bacterium
CTCGGCGATCTCGTCCGCGGCCGCGACCGGGATGGCGCCCTTCGGTGTCAGCCCGGATTCGGCCCGTGCCAGCGCGGCGTGGCCGATGCCGCGCCGTCCGAGGTCGAGGACGATCGCGTCGCCGGCGAGGTCCTCTGCCACTTTCCCGACGAGCTGCACGTCGCCGCCGG
The DNA here is from genome assembly GCA_035760905.1 of Candidatus Limnocylindrales bacterium. Classification (GTDB taxonomy): domain Bacteria; phylum Chloroflexota; class Limnocylindria; order Limnocylindrales; family CSP1-4; genus DASSHA01. Next base: position 171 of record DASTSC010000092.1, read on the forward strand.
CGTGGTGGACCGCCTCGGCGACGGCGACGCTCCGGCCCGCGGGCAGGATTCGCTTCCCGGCCATGACGGCGACCGGGCTGCCGATGACGACGACCACGCCCCGGAGAGTACCAGCGTGACCGCTCCAAGCCTGCGCGTCAGTCGACGAGGCCCGCCGCGATGATGTCGGACTCGAAATCCGTGCCCTTATTCACGTTGATCGTGCCCCCATTTCCGTTGATGAGGAATGTGTCGGCGATGATCTGGTCGACGTTCAATGTCCCGCTGTTGCCATTCAGCTTGACCTCCCCGGCTGGGACGTAGATCAACCCTTCGACGTCCGTCTCTGACGTCGACCCGTTGAGGGTCACGGTCTGGGTGACAGTGCGATCCTGAAAGATCACGATGTTGTTGTAGCACGAGAGGTCATCGCACGAGTCCGGAATGCTGTCCGCCACCTGGAACGGCTTCAGCCAGGCTCGCCCCGCCGAGCCGTTGAACGTGATGGGGCCATCCGCGATGCCCGGCAGCTTCGAGTTGTAGATCAGAACGTCGCCGCCATCGGTCTCCCAGGACGCGTGGGTGATGCCGCCCGTGGGGTCGAACCCGGCCGGGATCGAAATGATCGAGGACGTGTCGCTCGAGCTGCTCCCTCCAACCTGAATGCCGCCGCCACCGATCCAGTAGATGCCCGGTCGCAGGTATGCGGTAGCACCGTTCTTGACGACGAGGCCGTTCGGATAGAGGCCCGGCTGAAGGATCCAGGCGAGACCGGCATCACTTCCGAGACCCAGGACGCATGGATTGGGCTGCGTCTCGCTCGGCGGCTTCGTCCCGGTCTTCCCCGGACAGTAGTTGGGGTACGTATCGGTCGTACGGGTGAAGCCGACGGGGGCCATCGCTCCGGCGAGAGCAGGCTTCGGTGGCGCCGGCAGGTTGCGAAGCGGGTCGGGCAGGGCGAACGAATCGGGCGCCTTCGTGCAGGTCATCGCGCCGCTGCCCTGATCCTGGATGCCACCAGCCGATCGGCACGTCGTCGCCGGCCCGAATACATTGATCGTGCTGCCGCCGGTCCGGCTGAAGCCGATGGGATCTCCCGTGCAGTCGGCTCCGTTCGAGTTCGATTGGACGCTCGCCCCGTTGTAGAGGTTGATGACGCCCGTTCCCGATACCTGAATGGCCTTGCAGGCCGTCGGATTGAGCGCGAGCATGCCAAATGGGAAGCTGAGATTCTGCTTGTTGGTGGCGACGGCGAACGCGCTGACATCCCACGACGGGCGTCCGATGATCCCGGCGAAGATCGACGGACGGCTGTCCTGGATCTCGACTTCGATGAACCCCGGAAGCCCCGCGTACCGTCCGTGGACCGCGGGCATGTACACGTTGACGGTCTCGTCCGGATCGGAATCGTCGAACCCGTTCGCCTGGGCGATGGTCCGCGCCGCGTCCTCGGCAGTCGTTTGGTCGATGAGCACGTAGCGAGCACCCGCAAGGGCGGCCGCATCCGCAGCGTTCTGCTCGTCACGGCGCTCCACGAGGACCATGCCGACATCGAAGGCAAGGGCGGCGACGATCAACAGGGTCGCAAGCCCACCGGCAAACAGGACGAGGATCTGGCCGGTCTCCCGGCGTTCGGCGCGAATGCGCCTAATTGTTGATAACAAGGCTCGACTCCGCTTGGACCGTGATCGGGGGCAGGGGCACGATCGGGATCAGACTGGAGTAGGTGTAGGAGGCGACGACCGTGATGGTCGAACCGCGGCGGTTCGTCGCGGGGTCGTGCCACGTGGGAACGACGTTGATCGCCGCCGCGGGCATTGCGAAGGCCGATGACCGCACCCGGTCGATGACGTCCTGGCCCGTGGGATCGCACGACGAGGTCCCCGGCAGGGGTGGCCCTGTCGAGCAGCCGATGGTGTTCGCCCCATTGACGATTGCGTAGCGCGCGCCTTCGCGCGTGGCGTTGTTCAGAACTTCGTAGTAGAAGACGAAGCGCCCGCCTTCGATGATCGCGAACAGCATCAGGAAGAAGAGCGGCGCGACGAGCGCGAACTCCGTGAGAGCCTGTCCGCGGCTGTAGCGTGCGTGGCTCTTCGATGAGGTCCTCATCACGGACCCGTGGACAGGTCGATGTCCGTAATGGCGAAGGTACTGTCTCGCTGGAACGCGATCTGTGCCGGAACGCCAAGCTGGACGCCGAAGAAGTCGAGGTGGAACGGGTTGATCAAGTGGAAGTCGTAACCGAGCGTCACCGTCACGGTACAGGGCTCGGATCGGAGCGGGTCATCGCAGAGATCGGCCGCGTTCACGGGACCGCACGAACCGCCGGGGGACGCGGTGACGCAGTACGAGAAGGTCGGGTTCGTGCAGGTCGCGTGGTTGAGAGTCCCCGAAGGCTCGGCGTAGTCAGGCAGATCGCTCGATGCAACGCAGGCACGGCGTCGCATCTCGTCGACGGTTCCATCCATCACGGGACCTACCTGCCATCTGCCGGCTCCGAGGGTCGTTCCGTAGTCGGCCGCTTCGCGGGCCGCGGACTCGACGCTCATCATCGCCGTGTAGATGCGCGCGAAATCAACGATGGCGAACATGATGATCACCATCAACGGCAGGATGAGCGCGAACTCGACGACGCTCTGGCCGCCCTCACGCGCTTTCGCACCGCCCCCCGGCACGGATGCCCGCGACGCTCGCGCGGGCGACGTCATGGTCGCGATCCTCGATCCCCTGATTCGCCAGACGAGGACTTTCGTACCAGCTCGACATTAGGAGTCGGAGTTTGCGTGCCACCTAACAATGGTTTCGCCGATCGGGCGGCAGCGCCGACAACGGTGCGGCTGCGCAACGACGAGCGAAGACTCGGGCGGTCCGCCGCGGTGGAGTCCGGCGGGCGGCACAAAGGGCGTTAGGCGTCTCCGGCTTCGGGCGTCTCGTTCGGCCCGGGCGTCTCGTGGTCGGACGGCTCCGGCGTCTCGTGCCCGGACGGCTCCGGCGTGTCGTGGCTCTCGTGGTCGGACGGCTCGGGCGTCTCGCGCTCGCTCGGTCGGGCCGTGCGGGCGGCGCCGTCCCCGGCCTCGCCACCGTCCGGCGTCTCGGAGGGCTCGGCAGAGCGTTCGGGCGTCGGTGTCACCGTCCGGGGAGGGGTGGACGGCGTCGAGGTCGGCTCGGGGGCAACCGACGGGCCCGGTCGAGTGGTCGGAGCGACCGCCGGAGCGGTTGGCGGCGGCTGCGACGAGTCGGGCAGCCGAACACCGGCCGCTCCCGCCCCGACGACGCCGAGCGAGCCGGCGAGCATCACCGTGGCGACGGCGACCGGGACCGCGGCGAGCCGCGCCCGCCACGGCCTGGCGGCGGGACCGAACGCCACGCGGAACGAGTCCCGAAGCGCCGCGAGCGCGCGAACCGGACGGCGCCGCCGAAGCGAGGCGAGCCAGGCCGACGACGGCCGGGGCGTCGGTTCCGCGCCGATCGCGGCCATGACCCCGTCGACGAACGCCGGCCGACCGGTCGGCTCGCCGGGATCGACCCAGCCGAGCTCACGACCGAGGGCCACGAGGATCCGCTCTTCCGCGGCCGATCGATCGGCGACGTCGAGCTCCGCGGCGGTGAACAGGAGGCCGCTCACGCCAGGTCCTCCCGATCGAGCGCGATCCGGATCCGCTGAAGCCCACGCCGAAGGTGCGTCTTCACGGTGTTGAGCGGCCGCCCGGTGACCGTGGCGATCTCCTCGAGCGTGCGGTCGCCGAAGAAGCGGAGCGCGACGACCTCCCGGTAGGGCTCGTCGAGGCCGACGACCGCGGCCCGCAGCCGAGCCGCCCGATCGCCGCGGACGATCGACACCGCGGGATCCTCGGCCCGATCCTCGCTCGCGTGGAGGGGCACGGCGGCCTCGTCGTGGGCGATCCAGCCTACGGTCCGGCGGCGCGCCGCGCGGCGCACGGCGAGCCGGACCGCGATCCGTCCGACCCATGCGCCGAAGGCGCCCTCGCCGCGCCAGTCGGCGAGCGATCGATAGGCGATCACGAACGCCTCCTGGGCGACGTCCTCGGCCTCGAGCTCGTCGGCGAGGATGCGCCGCGCAGCCCGAACCACCGACGGCCCGACCCGCTCCACGAGCGGCCGAAATGCGTCGGGCTCACCGGCGAGCACCCGTGCCACAAGCTGGCGGTCGCCGTCGGGCGCCGCCACCGGTCGGGCCGGGACCGCGAGTTCGTAGCGGATGCTGATGCTCCGTCGGCGCAGCGGCTGATCGAACCGAACGTTCGCCCAGGCCGACTCCCACTGTCATGACCCGTTCGGCTCTCGACGACCGGGCCACACGGACGCCGTCCGGTCCGGTCGCGCATCCTGCCGCCCTCGAGCGGGGCGCCGGCGGCGCCCACTACCTCAGCGAGGCCGCGCCGCCGCGAAAGGTTTCAGTCGGTCTCCGCATGGGCTGCGGCCGGCTCGTCGCGATCGACCGTGACGTCCCCGATCGAGGCTGCCGCGAGGTCGGTGGCGAAGGCGTCGGCGTCGCCCACGAGGACGACCTGGAGCTCGTCGGGCCGGACGTTCGCCTGCGCCACCTCGAGGACGTCCTCGGCCGTGACCGCCTCGATCCGCTCCCGGTAGCGGGCCAACTCGTCGTCGGGGAGCCCGTTGATCACGAGGTTCGAGAGCGCGGCGACGATCGGTCCGGGCGTCTCGAACCGGAGCGGGAAGACGCCGATGAGGAAGTCGCGCGCGGCGGTCAGCTCGTCGGCTCGAACCGGCGCCTCGCGGATCGCGACGAGCTCGGCGATCGCGTCGATGATCGCCGGCACGGTGACGGCGGTCTGGACGGCGGCCCGCGCCGCGAACGGTCCGGCCGAGCGCCGGAGGTCGAAGCTGGCGCTGGCGCCGTACGTGTAGCCCTTCTCCTCGCGCAGCCTCCGGTTCAGTCGCGAGTTGAAGAGCCCGCCGAGGATCGCCCCCGTGACCGCGAGCGCGTGGAAGTCAGGGATCCGCCGCCGCCGACCGACGTGTCCGAGCCGGATCTCCGTCTGGACCGAGCCCGGGCGATGCATCACGCGAACGCGTCGCGAGCGGGATGCCGGCTCGGCCGGGATCGAGCGATCGCCCGGACCCGCGCCGCCGGGCCACGATCCGAACAGGCGCTCGGCGAGCGCCGGAACGTCGACGCCGCCGAGCTCGCCCGCGACGATGAGCGCCGATCCGACCGGATGGGCAGCGGCGCCGTATGCATGGCGGAGCACGTCAGCATCGAGCCGCTCGACGGTCTCGCGGACCCCGCCGGCCGGCCGGTGGTACGGCGAGGCGGGCGAGTAGATCGTCTCGATGAGGGCTTCCTCGACGCGCCGACGCGGGTCGGCCCGGGCCTGGAGGATGTCGTTGAGTCGT
>DASTSC010000093.1:0-18026 GCA_035760905.1 Candidatus Limnocylindrales bacterium
CTCGTCGTCGAGATGGCGAAGCTCCAGGCACGGGCCGTCGGCGAGACCGAGGACTACCTCGTGACGCGCGAGTTCAAGGAGTCGGCCACGCCGGAGCAGCGGCTCGCGGTCCTCCGTGCCTGCTACGCGGTCGGGGCCGCCGATGACTCGATCTCGAGCGCCGAGAGCGCCACGCTCGACCAGATCGCGAACGAGTTCGACCTCGATCCGGCCCAGGTCCGGGCGGTGCGCGCCGAGTTCGCCGACAAGATCCTCGCCCGGCAGCTCCTCGAGCAGCGCCTCCGCCACTGAGCGCCCCGGCGGCCCTCGGTCACGTCCCTGGGGACGGAATGAGCCCGAGCTGCTGCCAGAGCGTGAAGCGGTCGGGGATGAACCACGACTCGACGATCCGGTCGCCATCGAACCGGTCGATTCGGATCTCCTCGAACCGGATCGCGGCGCCCGTCGGCGGCACCGACGCGCCCAACAGGGTCAGCGCCCCCGAGTGCGTCCCTTCGCCCCGCCACCGGCTCGCGACGCGGTCGCCGTCACCGAACTGATCCTCGAGGGTCGTGCGCAGGTCGGGAAACGCGCCGCGAAGGACCGTCGCCTGGAGCTTGATGCCCTCGCGACCGGTCCGCGGCGGGCTACCCGGTCCGTGGCTCACGCAGTCGGCAGCGAGGATCTCGTCGGCTGCGTCGAGATTCCCGCGTCCGAAGACTTCCTCATAGAGGCGGCGCGCCTGCGCCTTGTGCTGTTCGGTCGAATGGTCGGCGGACATGTTGTCGGCTCCATGGCTATCGATCCTGGTCCTCGGCCGGGGCCGCCGTCGCCTCGGCGCGGATGCGAAACCGCTCGAGGGCATCGGGCCACATCGACTCGAGGAAGGCGCGAAGCTCGGCGAGGCCTTCGGGCCGGGCGCGGTACAGGCGCCGGGTTCCGAGGCGGCGCTCGGTGACGAGCCCGGCTGCCCGAAGCACCGCGAGGTGCTGCGAGATCGCCGGTCGCGAGACCTCGAAATGGGCGGCGATGTCCCCCGCGGCCAGTTCGTCGACGGCGACCAGCTGGAGAATCGCTCGCCGGTTCGGCTCGGCGATCGCGCGGAGGACGTCGTCGGTGCTCGTCACCGAGGCGTGTTCACGCCCACAGGCCGACGGTGTGCCCCTCGGGATCGCCAAGGAGCGCGAAGGCCCCGAAGTCGCCCGGCAGAGGCGTGGGTGGCAGGAGCACGCTCCCGCCGAGGCCGACCGCGCGGTCGAGGTAGGCCTGGAGGTCGTCGACCCGCATGTAGATCGTGGTTCCGCCCGGCGCCTCCGGGTCCTGGGTCCGGCCGATCCCGCCGCCGATCGCGCCGTCTCCGGCAGCGGTGTCGACGATCGCGTACGTCGGGTCGCCCACGACGCTCGTCGTCCAGCCGAACAGCTCGGAGTAGAACTGCTTCAGCCGCTCCTCGTCCTTGCCCGAAATCTCGAACCACGCGACTGGTGCGCCCATCTCGACTCTCCTGGTGCGGGTGCTGTCGCGGCAGAAGTTAGCGAGCACTTACGTAAGTGTCAACTTACGACTCGGGCGGCGTCGGGAGCGTCCGGGCGAAGATGCCCAGGATCGTGGCCCAGCCGCCCGTCACCTGATCCCTGAGCCGGCGCCAGGTGGGACCGTGGCGGTCGAGTCCCGAATGCTCGAGCTCGACGATCGTCGTCGTCGGCGACTCCGAGCGAAACCGGACGTCCACCCGGCTCGCCCGGCCGCCGTCCCGCTGGTAGCGGAAGTCGCCGTCGAGATGCCAGGACAGGGCGACGTGGTGCGGAGGATCCCAGGCCAGCACGATGCCCCAGTCGCACTGGCTGCCATCGTCGCCGAGCTCGAACCACCGGCCGCCGGCGCGCGGCTCGACGATCGCGGCGGACATCGGCACCGCTCCGATGTGATGCGTCCGCGGCCACCAGGCGCTCATGTCGGCCGTGAAGACCCGGAAGGCGTGCTCGATCGGCACGCCGACGGTCACGCGCGCGCGGACGATCGTCTCCGCGTCCGCGGCGATTCGCGATCGGTCGATGTCGGTCATTGGCTCCTGGGTCGCGGGAGGGATCGTCCCCGGCTGCCGGCGAAGCCTACCCCGGGGCGCCGCCCGTGATCCCGCCGCGTCCCTGCGCTCAGGCGGCCGCGGCGAGCTCCACGAGGGGGACGGCAGGGTCGGACAGGAGCGCGCCGTCGACGGGGACCGCCTGGTCGACGAGCCGCTCGAGCGTCTTCTTTGCGCCCCAGACGTTCGCGTGCAGCGCGGCGGTCAGGCGGTCGTCGCGCAGCCAGAAGGCGATGAACGCGTCGTCGTCGACTCGCCGGACCACGACCTCGTCCGAGGCCGCGAAGCGGCCGACGACCTCCATCCCGAGGTCGAACTGATCGGAGAAGAAGTAGGGGACCCGCTCATACGACTCCGCCCGGCCGAGCAGGTTTCGGGCGGCGGTGCGAGCCTGGCGACGGGCGTTGTCCCAGTGCTCGCTCCGGACGCGCTCGTGGTACCTCGGGTGCCAGGCCGAGGCGACGTCGCCCGCGGCCAGGACCCCGTCCGCGGCCGTCGAGAGCCACTCGTCGACGACGATGCCGTCGGCGACGGCGAGGCCCGCCCGTTCCGCGAGCTCCGTCCGGGGAGCCGCCCCGAAGCCGACCACGACCAGGTCGCCGGCCACGATCGACCCGTCGGCGAGCCGCAGCCCGGGGCCCGGCTCGGCGAGACCCGCGACACGCGCGCCGCGCACGACACGGACGCCATGGCTCTCGTGGACCGACCGGAACATCGCTCCGACGACCGGGCCGAGCGATCGCTCGAGCACCTCCGCGCCCGGGACGACGAGCGTGACCTCGAGCCCGAGCTGGCGAAGGGACGCGGCGGTTTCGGCGGCGATCCAGCCGCCACCGGCGACGACGGTGCTCGACGCCAGTCGGGCGGCCTCCCGGATGCGGTCGGCGTCCTCGAACGTCCGAAGGACGTGGAGCCATTCCGGGCGCGGACCGACCGGCACGCGGGCGGTTGCACCCGTCGCGAGCAGCAGCCCGTCGAACGGGAGTCGGCTGCCGTCGGCGAGCGTCAGCCGCCGGGCGTGGAGGTCGAGGTCGGTCGCCGCCCGTCCGAGAATGAGCTCGATCCGCTGCTCGGAGGCGAGGTCGGCATCAAGCACGGTGGCCTTGTCGGCGGCCGCCTCGCCGCGGAGGTACTCCTTGGAGAGCGGCGGCCGCTCGTACGGCGCGTGCGCCTCCTCGGCGACGACGACGAGGCGGCCGTCGAAGCCCTCCGAACGGAGCGTCTTCGCCGCCTCGCCGGCCGCGAGACCGCCGCCGACGATGGCGATCGTTCGCGGCGTTCGCGGTGCCGCTCCGGTCCGGGGGCTCATCGGCCGAACTTCTCGGGGAACTGGGCGACGATCCCCTCGCTCAGCATGTCCGCCATCTCGAGGATCTCGGCGTGGACTCGGTCGTAGGCGACCACGTCGTCGGCGTAGCGACCCTGCAGTCGGGCCACGGCCTCGTCGAGCGTCAGGTCGAGGTGGCTCTTCATCATCGCCCGCATGTCGGCGTCGGCCCAGTTGCGGGGGTTCGCGTCGTGGAGGAAGTCGGCGATCTCGTTCGCGTTCGCGTACCACTCGTCGACGGCCTGCTGCTGGGCCGACGTGTTGCCGGCCTTGGCGTCGCCGACGATGTCGGCGGCGAGGAGGATGTGCTCGCGGAGGAGCACGGTCAGGTGGTCACCCGCGGCATCGCCGTAGAACGGCTTGACGGCGTCGCCGATGTCGACCTGGTTCTGGAGCAGCCGGGCGACCGTCGGGTCGAGGTCCGGCAGGGTGGCGTTCGGGTCGGTCGCGGCCGAGACGATGAACAGTCGGGTCCAGGTGACGTGGTCCTCCCAGAGCTTGCGCATCGCGTCGTGGAACGCAGCGCGGTTGTCGACGGCCGATCCCGCATGGGGCGCGTGGGCGTCGGCGATGCCGACGGGACCGCCGGCCTGGGTGGCGACGGCGACCGCGAGCGTGAGGCCGGCGGCGACGAGGGCGGTGCGGGCGACGCGGGCGATGGGACGCATCTGGCGGGTCCTCCTGTCCGGGGTCCGTGCGCTGGTGGGCTGTAAAACTAGCGGTGCCTAGTTTTACTGTCAAGCCACCGTTTGACAGCGCAGACCGGAGCTACCAGGGCAGCGGCGGCGGTGCCTCCGACCGGCCGGCTCGGTAAGCGAGGCGGGCTGAGGGCACAATCGGCGCGATACCGTGGGCAGGGAGATGACGAGCGCGCAAGCCACGAATCGGATCAGGGTCGGCGTCCTGCCGTGGGGCCAGAACACGGATTGGCCGGCCCTGCAGGAGGTCGGACGTCGGGCGGACGAGCTCGGCTACGACTCGCTCTGGACGTGGGACCACCTCTACCCGATCCAGGGCGACTGGCGCCGGCCGATCTTCGAGGGCTACCTGACGCTGACGGCCTGGGCGTTCGTCACCCGCCACGTCACGCTCGGCCTGATGGTCGGCGCGAACACGTTTCGGAACCCGGCCCTCACGGCAAAGATGGCGACGACCCTCGACCACATCTGCAACGGTCGGGCGGTGCTCGGGATCGGCGGTGCCTGGTTCGAGACCGAGCACGAGGCCTACGGGATCGACTTCGGCTCGGGCTTCGGCGAGCGGCTCGACTGGCTCGACGAGGCGGTCGACCTCATGGCCCAGATGCTGCGGAACGGCGAGGGCACCGCCCGCGGCCGCTTCTACCACGCGACGAACGTCCGCAACGACCCGCCGCCCGTGCAGGAGCGGCTGCCGATCCTCATCGGTGGCGACGGCGAGCGCAAGACGCTCCACACCGTCGCGAAGTACGCCGACGCCTGGAACACGGGCGGTTCCATCGAGTTCGTCCGCCACAAGGACGAGGTCCTGCGGCGGTGGTGCGACGAGGTCGGCCGCGACGAGGCGGAGATCGAGCGGACGCTCGGGCTGGGCACGGTGATCATCCGCGACCGCGAAGCCGACGCGCGGTCGTACTACGCGGAGGTCCAGCGCCGGCATCCGGGCTTCGACGACCCGCCGAAGATCGGGACGTCAACGCAGATCGCCGACTACCTCCGGCCGTTCGTGGAGCTCGGCTTCCGGCACGTCTTCTTCGACGCGTCCGCGCCGTTCGACGACGAGACGCTCGAGCGCTTCGTCCGCGAGGTCAAGCCGCAGCTCGAACGCGGCTGACCGGTCGGGGCGCTCGACGCGATCGCTCCGGCTCGCGAACCGGCACGAGCAACGCGCCGCCGGCCGCGTAGAACGCGACGCCGATCGCGATCGCAAACCGCGCGCTGCGGGCGAAATCCGCCTCGAGGCCGAATCCGCCGTTGGCGACGAGGTCGAGGACGAGGCCGCCGAACAGCACCGCGATCACGGCCTGGAGCGCCGTCGCGAGGTTGCTCATGCCCATATAGCGGCCCGACGACGCCTTCGGCACGAGCTCCGAGAGGAGGGCCCAGTCGACCGCGAGGAACATCCCGCTGCCGACGCCGACGAGGACGCCGCCCACGACCGCGACCTCGATGACCGGCGCGAAGGCGAACGTCGCGGTCCCGATCGCCCCGACGATGCAGGCCGCCCAGATCACCGGCTTGCGGCCGGTGCGGTCGGAGACGCGAGCGGCGGGGAGCGTCGCGAGCGCCGTCGCGACCGCCGCCGAGCCGAGGGTGATCGTCACCCACGTGCCCTTCGCGTCGGAGTCGAAGCCGAGGGCCCGCTCCATCCAGATGATCGCCCAGTTCGCCACGAAGGCGCTTCCGGCGAGAACGAAGAAGCGCGACGCGAGCAGCCAGACGTAGCTCCGCTCCCGGAGGATGTCCGTCCCCCACGCCTCGCGCGCGATCTGCGACCACGATCGCCCGTCGCGGGGCTTCGCGGCGCGGCCCTCGCGGACGAACGCGACCGTCCCCAGCGCCGTCGCGAGCTCGACGAGCCCGAGGGCGAGCGCCGGGATCGTGAAGTCCTCGCCGAGCCGGTAGCCGAATGAGAGGAAGAGGACGCCGCCGATGACCCCGAGCGTCGACATCATCCCGACGAGCGCGCTGGCGGTCGCGACCTGCTCCTGCGGGACGAGATCGGGGATGTAGCCCTGGAACGGGCCCTGGGCGAAGTTCGAGCTGAACTCGAGGAGCACGAGGAACGCGACGAACGCCAGGGGGCTCGCCGCCGTCGCGACGCCGACGAGGAAGACGACGTCGAGCGTCGCCCCGATTGCAATGTACGGCTTCCGGCGACCCCAGCGGCTCATCGTGTAGTCACTGATGCAGCCGACCGTCGGCTGGACGGCGATCGCCACCACGGCCGCGAGGAGCTCGATCGGGAACATCGCCCGGCCCGTCATCTGCTCGCCGAAGAGCTGCGGGACCTTCTCCTGGTTCAGGACCTCCCAGCCGCCCCAGACCGCGTTGATCCCGAACCAGTAGATCGAGATCTGGGCGAGCTGGCGCCACGGGAGGTGCGCGGACGGTCGCCCGTCGGGGTCCGCGAGGGGCGCGAGATCGTCCGTCGGCCTGTCGGTCGTCATTCCCCGAGCTCGCCCATATCCTCGGCTCGCGCCGCGGCGAGGAAGGTCGTCGTCCAGCGTGCCCACTGCTCCGGACAGACCGCGACGACTCGACCGTGCGTTCCGCCCGGGCAGTATTCGAGCGCCGCGGGAACGCCGGCGGCGAGGGCCGCGTGAAAGTTGAGATCGGCGCTCTCGGCGGGCCGATCGAGGGCGTCGGCGGTGCCGTGGACGAGCAGCACCGGTCGGTCGCCCAGCTGCGCGATCATCCGGACGGGATCCACGGAGGTGAAGTCGTCCCCGATCCGAAGCGAGACCGCTGCGACGATCGCCCACGAGCCCGGCAGCGACGGGTGGCCGTTCTCCACCTCGAGCCCGTTGCCGATCGAGACGACGGCCGTCCCGTGCATCGATTCGAGTACGAGGGCGCGGACACGGGTGTCGCCGACGGCCTCCGCGAGCACCGTCGCTGCGCCCATCGAGTCGCCGATCGCGGCGATCCAGCCTGGATGCTTCGTCGGCACGAGCCAGTCGACGATCGCCCGCACGTCGCGCCGCTCGTAGACACCCCAGCTCGTCGAGTCGCCGCCACTGCGGCCGCCGTTCCGGAGGTCGAGCAGCACGAGGTTGTAGGCCGAGTGGAGGGGCTCCGCGTGCCGGAGCATGTCGCTCTTCGTCGCCTTCCAGCCGTGGGCGACGATCACGGTGGGACCCGTCGGCCCGCGCCCATCGGCTGCCGGGATGTACCAGCCCGCGATCGGGACCGCGTCCGACGTCACCACCTCGTCCCCCGCCGGCGCCCCCTGCGATGCGCAGTGGGCGAGATCCGGGTTGGCGGCGATCAGCCGCGCGTCGTCCGCGGGGTCGTAGTTGATGGCCTCGTAGCTCCATCCCATGCGCGACGCCGGGGTGTCGCAGCGCGTCCCCTTGTCGGTCGGATGGACGATCGCGGCCGACCCGACGGCGCCGACATAGGCGCCGTAGCCGGCGAACCCGACCACGGCGACCGCGACGACCACGGCGACGACCGCATGCCACGGCCGTCCCAGCACCCGCCATGCCGCGAGGAGTCGCGACCGTACGCCGGGTCGGGCGCGGAGCTGGGCGCCCACCACGAATCCGGCGCTCACGAGTGTGCAGCCGATGAGCGCCGCGAGGAACCAGAAGGGCCCGAGCGTCTCGGTGATCCCGAGCGCGAGCGAGAGCGGGTAGAAGGCGGCGACCGCGAGCCAGCCGACCCAGACGTGTCGACCGCCGCCGGCAACGGTGCCGGCGAGGGCGCCGATGGCGACCCAGAGGAGCCACGACGACCCGGACCCACCGAAGAGCACCGCGACGAGCAGCAGCCCGACGAGCGCCGCGACGAACGAACCGAGCAGGCGGCCCGCGCTTCCCCAGCGCATCCCGTCCCCCTTCCGACCCATCATGACACCGGGCGGGAGCGCCGCCAGTGCCGTTCGGCAGCGACTCAGCCGCCGTCGCCCGACCCCGGTGCTCTGTCCCGGACTGCCTGGCGCGACGTTCGTTCCGGATGGCACTGGACGCCCCGGCCGCGCCGCCTGACGCTGGCGGAGTTGCCGGTAGAGGCAGCGTGACAGCCGGAGGTGAATCATGAGCGCCAGGGAGACGGCCGCGGAGCGCGGTTTCCGGACGGACATCATCGCGGATGCCTGGTCGAACGAGGCGTTCCGGCGGGTCCTGCTGACCGGTGAGCACGAGCAGGTCGTGGTCATGACGATCCAGCCGGGTGGCGAGATCGGCGACGAGGTCCATCCCGACACGGACCAGCTGCTCGTGTTCCTCGACGGACGGTGCGAGGCACGCCTCGACGGCGTGACGAGCGAGGTCGGACCCAATGACCTCGTCTTCGTCCACGCCGGCACCCGCCACAACTTCGTCAACGTCGGCGACACGGAGCTCCGGCTGATCACCGTCTACGCGCCGCCGGAGCACGCTCCGGGCACCGTTCACGAGACGAAGGCGGAGGCGGACGCCGAGGAGCACTGACGCGGTCGTTCGCTCGGCGTGCCCGCACCGGGGCGGGTCACGCCGGGCCGGCTCCGCCCGGCGGGCTGCGATGATTGCGCGTCATGGCCGAGCTCGACAGCCGGAAGCGCGCCCGCCTTCCTGACAGCTCCTTCGCCTACATCGATTCGGGGGGCCGTCGACGGCTGCCGATCAACGACGAATCGCACGTTCGAAACGCCCTCGCCCGCTTCTCGCGGACCCGCTTCGAGAGCGAGGGGGCTCGCGAGACCGCGCGGCGCCGGCTCGTCCGCGCCGCCCGCAGGCACGGGATCGTCCCGCTCGGGTTCCTCGACGGCCAGCTTCGGAGTCAGCGTCGCCTGGCCGACGTCGGCCGGCTGGCGGTCGAGCTCGGGGGCGTGTCGGACGTGCGCGAGCTGGAGCGCCGCCTCCGCGCGAGCCTCGGCGATGCCTCCCTGACCGTCGTCCGATGGTCCGACGCGGTCGGCGCCTACCTCGACGCGAACGGCAGCGCCGCGCGTCTCCCCGAGGCGCGTGAGGATCGCGTCGCGACGACCCTCGAGCGGGAGGGCCGGCCGTTCGCCGCGCTCGTGCACGCCCGCTCGCTGCTGAGCGACCAGGAGGTCGCGGCCGCGGTGATCGGGGCCGTCCGGCTCAGCCTCGATCACGCGCTCCTGCGCCGCGAGGTCGACGCCCGCATCGCCGACGTCCGGGCGCTGCCGACGGGAACCGTGACCTTCCTCATGACCGACATCGAGGGTTCGACGCGGCTGCTCCACCGGCTCGGCGAGCGCTACGCGGACGTCCTCGAGGAGGTTCGCTCGATCATTCGAGAGGGCGTGACTGCCGCCGGTGGGCGCGAGGTCGACGCCCGTGCCGACGAGTTCTTCGCGGCCTTCGGCTCCGCCGACGGAGCACTCTCGACGGCGCTCGCCGTCGTGCGCCAACTCGCGGCCAGGGCATGGCCCGGCGGGGAGCGGGTCCGCATTCGGGCCGGGATCCACACGGGACGTCCCACGCTGACGGACACCGGCTACGTCGGGATTGCGGTCCACACCGTCGCCCGCGTGTCGGCCGCGGGTCACGGCGGCCAGATCCTCCTCTCCGACGCCGCGGCCCAGGCCGTCGCGGCACCGCCTCCCGACGTGACCCTCCGACGCCTGGGCCCGTATCGGCTCCGGGGCATCCCCGCGGCTCACGTCCTGCATCAGGTCGCCGCGGCCGATCTGCGCTCGCGCTTTCCGCCGCTCCGGGCATCGGCGCGGCTCGCGGGTCGATGACGCGCGAGGGTCGGCCGGTGGCGTCGTCGCTCTGGCGTCACGCCGACTTCATGAGACTGTGGGCCGGGCAGACGGTGTCGGAGCTCGGGTCGGTCGTGACCCGGACCGCCGTCCCGCTCGTCGCGTTGCTCGTGCTCGGGGCGGGGCCCCTCGAGATGGCGATGCTCGTCGTCTCGGCGAGCCTCGCGGTGCTCCTCGTCGGCTTCTTCGCCGGCGCCTGGGTCGACCGCGTCCGGCGACGGCCCGTGCTCATCTGGGCCGACGTGATCCGGGCGGTCCTCCTCTTCTCCATCCCCGCCGCCTATCTCGCGGGCGTGCTCCGGCTCGAGCAGCTCTACGTCGTCGTCTTCCTCGAGGGCTGCCTCGGCGCGCTCTTCGACGCGGCCTATCCCGCCTACGTCCCCTCGCTCATCGGCGTCGACCGCGTCGTCGAGGGCAACAGCAAGCTGGCGACGAGCTCCTCGCTGGCCGAGATCGGCGGTCCGGGCCTCGGCGGCGGCCTCGTCCAGGCGATCGGTGCGCCGTTCGCGATCCTCGTCGACGCGGTCTCGTTCGCGATCTCGGCTGTCTCGCTGAGCCTCATCCGGAGTCCCGAGCCGCCGCGACCCGCGCGGCCGACGACGACCCGGATCCGGGCCGAGATCTTCGAGGGCCTCGACCTCGTCCGGCGCCATCCCGTGCTGGTGCCGCTGACGCTGCGCTCCGTCATCGCCCACGTCGCGGGCTCGTTCTACGGCGTCCTCTACACGATCTACCTGATCGACGACCTCCACCTGAGCCCGCTCCTGCTCGGGATCGTCATCTCCGCCGGTGGCGTCGGCTCGCTCGTCGGTTCGGTGTTCGCCTCCCGCGTCATCACCCGGCTCGGGTTCGGGCCCGCGCTCATCCGCGCGGCGACAGGAGCGTCGCTCGTCGGGGTCCTGACCCCGCTCGCGGGCGGGCCGCTCGCGCTCGCGACGCTCATGGTCTTCCTCCCCCAGCTCGTCGGCGACGGGCTCCAGACGATCGAGGGCGTCGCCGAGCTGTCGCTCATCCAGAGCGTCGTCCCGGACCGGGTCCTCGGCCGGGTCAACGCGACGCTCGAGGTGTTCTCGCATGGAATCGCCTACCCGCTCGGCGCGCTCCTCGCGGCCGGTCTCGCCGGCTGGATCGGCGTCCGCGGCGGGATCGCCGTCGGCTGGGCCGGGATGGCGGTGTCGATCCTGCTCCTCGTCCGCTCGCCGCTCCCGGGCGTCCGAACGGCGACCGACGTCGCGATCGCCGAGGCCTGATCCGGGGATCGCGATGAGTTCCGCGACCGGAAGGCGTCATCATCGGCGGGGGCACGAAGGAGGAGCGCGGCCATGGAGATGAACGCGACGAGCAGCCACATCACGGGGATCGCCACGGTCGCCGTGCCGGCGACCGACCCGGATCGATCGCTCGACTTCTACTGCGGCCTGCTCGGGTTCGAGAAGCGCCGCGACGACCCCTTCGGTGAGGGCCTCCGGTGGATCGAGGTGGCGCCCGTGGGTGCGTCGACGACGATCGCCCTCGCCCCACCCGGCGGCGTCCGTGCCGGGGTGGACACGGGCGTCCGCCTGACCACGTCGGACTGCGCGGCGGACCACGAAACGCTTCGTGAGCGAGGCGCGGACGTCGACGACATCCTGCGCTGGCCGGGAGTGCCGCCGATGTTCAGCCTTCGCGACCCGGACGGGAACACCCTCTACGTCGTCGAGTCGCGGCGCGGTTGAGGGCGTCGCCGTCGCCGCAGGTTACGGGTCGCCGACATCCGGCCCCGTCCCCACCCCTGACGTACGCGGACTCGCCGAGGCTTCTTGACGGCGGCGATAGGATGATGGAACCGGTTACATGAAACCGGTTCCATCGGAGTCACGATGCAGGCGAAGAACGTCACGATCCGGGACGTCGCCCGCCGAGCCGGAGTGAGCGTCGCCACCGCCTCTCGAGCGCTGAACGGGCATCAGCTCGTGAACGCGCTGACCCGGGAGCGCGTGCTGGCCGCGACGAAAGAGCTTGCGTTCAGTCCGAGTCCGGCCGCCCGCCGGCTCAGCCTCGGGCGCACGCTCTCGATCGGCGTCGTCGTCTCGTTCCTGACCCGCCCGCAGGCGGCAGAGCGCCTCCGCGGCGTCGACGCGATCCTCACCGACAGCGAGTTCGACCTCGTCATCCACAACGTCGAGACGGTCCAGAAGCGAGACCAGCTGCTCACGCTCGCGCGGTCGCGACGGGCTGACGGCCTGCTGGTCATGTCACTCCCGCCATCGGGGGAGGCCGTCGATGCGCTCCAGGGGTCGCCGATCCCGGTCGTGTTCATCGACGTTCACTCACCGGCGATCCGGACGATGCCGCGGGTCGTGGGCGACGACGTGGCCGGCGCGGCGCTCGCCGCCCGTCACCTGCTCGACCTCGGCCACCGGTCGATCGCCTTCATCGGCGACGCGGCCGAGAACCCCTTCGGGTTCACGTCGAGCCGCGACCGCCAGCACGGTCTCGTCGACGAGCTCGCAGGAGCCGGCGTCTCCATTCCGCCGGAGTGGGTCGGCCTCGGCGCCCATGGACGGTACGAGGCGCGCGACCTCGCCCGGCAGATGCTCGGCGGCGCCCACCGCCCGACGGCGATCTTCGCCGCCAGCGACACGCAGGCCCTTGGCGTCATCGCGGCCGCGCACATGTGCGGCCTGCGCGTGCCCGAGGACCTTTCGGTCATCGGCTACGACGACATCGAGGCGGCCGACTACGTGGGCCTCAGCACCGTTCGCCAGCATCTCTTCGAGTCCGGTCGGGCGGGCGCCGAGGTCCTGCTCGGCGAGATCGAGCGGCGCTCCGAGCCGGCCGCGGTCGTTCGCCTCGGGCCCGAGCTCGTGGTTCGTGCGACCACGGCGCCTCCGAAGGAGGGCCGTGGATGACGACTCGCGGTGACCTCATCCGTGCCCGATGAAGAGAGCGACAGCAAACGGAGCAGCGTGACTGACATCAGGAGGAACGAGATGACGGGTTCCCGACAGTCCGGACCGAGTGGCCTCGGCGCCGTCCGGACGAGCGCGATCGCCATGGTGGCGATCCTGGCGGCGGGGTGTGCGGGCCCCGGTGCCGTGACCTCGCCGACGGCTCCGCCGGCCTCGGCTCCGCCGGCCTCGGCGAGCGCCGCCGAGTCGAGCGCACCGTCGGGCAGCGCGACGGCGGCGACGCCGAGCTGCGGCACCGACCCCGTCAAGCTCAACGCCTACTTCGAGACGGGCTTCGACCTCCCGTTCAAGCTGTCCGAGGAGTTCACGAAGCAGTTCCCGAACGTCACCTGGGACATCAAGCAGGACCAGTTCACGAACCTCATCAACGAAACGCCCCGAGTCCTTGCGGGCGACAACGCGCCGGACCTCATCCGGCTGCCGACGATGGTCTCGTTCGCGAAGGACGGCCTTCTCAAGAACCTCGACGACTACGCGACCGCGTTCGGCTGGGACAAGTGGCCCGTCCCTCAGCTCGACCAGAACCGGGTCGCCCCCGACGGAACGCGCGGCTCGGGCTCGCTCTTCGCGATGGGTCTCAACTACAGCCTGACCGGCGTGTTCTACAACAAGAAGCTCGCCTCGCAGGCCGGGATGACCCAGCCGCCGCAGACCCTCGACGAGCTGGACGGTCTCCTCGCGAAGGCGAAGGACGCCGGGCTCCAGCCCATCATGGAGTGGGGCAGCGCCAAGAGCGGCATGGGGCTCGCGTTCCCACTTCAGGCCCTGATGGCCTCGCTCGGTGACACCGGACCGATCAACGACTGGATCTTCCAGAAGCAGGGGGCGACGATCGACACGCCGTCGAACCTCCAGGCCGCCCAGCACCTCCAGGATTGGGTCGACAAGGGCTACTTCCCGAAGGACATCAACGCGATCGAGTACACCGACTCGAACGCGCGCTTCACGAAGGGAGAGGGCGTCTTCACCTTCAACGGCGACTGGGAGAACGCGAACTACGACAAGAACATGGCGGGCAACGTCGGGTTCTTCCTCATGCCGCCTGCCGAGGCCGGCGGTAATCCCGCGGCGATGTCGGCACCGCTGACGTACGGCATTGCCGCCAAGGCCGCCCACGCCGACTGCGCCGCGTTCTTCCTCGACTGGGTGGCCACGAACGACCAGGCGCGCCAGATCGACGTCAGCGTCGGGGGCTCCAACCCCGGCGGCCCGGCCGACGCGACGATGCCGTCCGTGGACCCGGGCTCGGTGACGAACGACACGCTCGCGGCGGGCCCGGTGGTCGGCAAGGCCGGCACCTCGATGGACTTCATCGCCAACGCGACGAGCGCGATCTTCGCCCAGGGCTGGACGCCCGAGCTCCAGAAGATGGTGGGCGGCAAGCAGGACGCGGCCGGCCTGCTCAAGGCAGTGCAGGCGGAGTACGAGAAGGAGCTTTCCCAGCAGTAGCGTGGCGTCCGTGAGCAGCATTGACGCCGTCGAACGTGGCTGACGACCGGGCGGCAGCTTCGGCTCGGCTCGACGGCATCGCCTCCCGGCGATTCGCCCGGACCCGGGTGGTCCGCCGGGAGGCCCTCGTCGGCTGGGCGTTCGTCGTCCCTGCCCTCGTGGCGTACGCCGTGTTCGTGCTCCAGCCGCTGCTGCTGACGGTCGAGTACTCGCTCTACCGCTGGAACGGCGTCGGCCCGGCGACCTGGGTCGGCCTGGCGAACTACGGGACCGTCCTGAGCGACCCCGATCTGCTCGGCACGATCCTCAATTCGTTCAAGCTGGTGGTCTTCTTCAGCCTCGTTCCGGTCGGTCTCGGGTTGGTGACCGCGAGCGTCATCCACCGAACGGCACGAGGCTCACTCGGCTCCGCGTCGCGAACCGTCCTCTTCCTGCCGCAGGTCATCCCCCTCGTTGCGGCCGGGATCATCTGGGGCTGGCTGCTCGCCCTGCCCGGCCTCGTGAACCAGGCGCTCACGACGATCGGCCTCGGCGACGTTACCCGGGCCTGGCTCGGCGACTTCGACACGGCCCTTCCCGGGGTGGGCGTGATCGGAATCTGGGTCCTCCTCGGCTTCTGCACGCTCCTGCTCCAGACGGGGATGACGAAGATCGACAGCGCCCTCTACGAGTCGGCGCGAATCGACGGCGCGGGGTGGTGGACCGAGCTTCGGAACATCACCGTACCCAGCCTGCGCTACGAGATCGGCGTCTGCCTGACGGTCACCGTGGTCGCCGCGCTGGCCGCCTTCGACATCGTGTACGTCTCGACCGGTGGCGGACCGGGGCACGCGACCGCGGTCCCCGGCATCCAGATCTACATCCTCGCCTTCGTTCAACGCCAGGTCGGACTCGCGTCTGCGCTCGCCGTGGCGCTCACGGTCCTCGTGATCGCCGTCATCCTGCCGATCCAACGCCTGACGAGGGAGGGATCGCGGTGACCGTCGGTCGAGGCGAGCTCTACACCGGCCGGGTGCTGCTCATCGGCCTCATGGTGCTCACGATCCTGCCATTCGTGAGCATCTTCACGACGGCCCTGCATCCGTCGGGCACGGTCCCGACAGGCCTCGACTGGCCGGCCGATCCGCAGTGGGCCAACTTCGCCCAGGCGTTCGAGGCCGCGAACATGACCGCGCTGCTCGCCTCGAGCCTGTTCATCGTCGTCGCCGTCGTCCCGATCGCGGTCGTCATCTCGACGATGGCCGGGTACGCCATCGGCCTGCTGCGGATCCCGGGCGCGGGCTGGCTGCTGCTCCTGTTCGTCTTCGGGCTGACGCTGCCGTTCGAGGGCATCGTCATCCCGATCTACTTCCTCGAGCGGCAGCTCGGGATTCTCAACACGCGGCTCGCGATCGTCCTGCCGCTCATCGGGCTGTACATGCCGTTCGCGGTGTTCTGGATGCGCGCCCACTTCGTCAACGTTCCGAGCGAGATCTCGGAAGCGGCGCGGGTCGACGGCGCGAGCACGTGGCAGCTGTTCTGGCAGATCCACGTTCCCCTCGCCCGAGCCCCGATCGCGTCGCTCGGGATCCTCATGTCGGTCTGGACCTGGAACCAGTTCCTCCTGGCGCTCGTGCTCGTCGAGGATCCGACCCAGCGGACGATGGCCGGCGCGCTCGGCGCCTTCCAGGGCCACTACGCGACCGACATTCCGCTCCTCTGTGCCGGGACCATCCTCATCCTGCTCCCGACCCTGGTGGTGTTCCTGCTGTTCCAGCGGCAGGTGATCGCGGCGCTGCTCCAGGGTTCGGTCAAGGGATGACCGCGCTCGAGGTGGCCCCGGATCCGGCGACGATCGCCGAGCTCGCCGACGGACGAACGATCCGCGGTTGGGTCGACGAGGGGTTCGGGCCGGTGGCCGATGCCTTCCGGGCGAACTTCGAGGGCCGGGGCGACCTGGGTTCGGCCTGCGCGGTCTATCGGGGCGGCCGCGCGATCGTCGACGTCTGGGGCGGCACCGCGGACCGGCGGACAGGGAGGCCGTGGGATCCCGGGACGGCCGCGGTCATCTTCTCGTGCTCGAAGGGCATCGTGGCGATCTGCGTCTACCTGCTCGTCCAGGCCGGCCGGCTCGACCTCGACCTGCCGATCGCGACCTGGTGGCCGGCGTTCGCCGCGAACGGCAAGGACCGGATCACGCTGCGTGACGCGATGAGCCATCGAGCCGGTCTGGCGGCACTCGACGCGAGGCTGAGCCGGGACGAGGCGCTCGCCTGGGAACCGGTCGTCCGCGCGATCGAACGGCAGGCGCCGGCGGCGGCGCCCCAGGCGGGCCACTTCTACCACGCGATGACCTACGGCTGGATCGTCGGCGAGGTCATCCGGCGGGTGACCGGGGTCACGCCGGGGCGGTGGTTCCGGGCGGCGGTCGCCGAGCCCCTCGCCCTTCGGACGTGGATCGGGCTGCCCGGGGACGCCGCCGACCACGTCGCCTGGATGGAGCCGCCGCTGCCCGACGAGGATTCGGCGGCCGCCCGCGAGAGCGCGCGGCTGGCCGAGGAGAACCGGCTCGTCGAGCGAAGCCTGACCATGGGCGGGGCGTGGGGCTTCCCGGTCGAGGACGGGCTGGTCAGCTTCAACGATCCGGCGATCCAGGCGGCCGAGGTGCCTGCGGCGAACGGCATCAGCACCGCGCGCTCGCTCGGCCGGCTCTACGCATGCTCGATCGGTGGTCAGACTCCCTTGCTCTCGTCCGGCTCGATCGCCGACGCGCTCGTGGTCATGTCGGCCGGTCCCCAGCTGTCCGGGATGCCCGACGACGGCGCCCGATGGGGAACGGGCTTCCAGCTGTCGTCGCCGCCGTCGCAGCCGATGCTCGGCGACACGAGCTTCGGCCATGCCGGTGCCGGCGGCCAGCTCGCGTTCGCGGACGTCGAGCACCGCGTCGGCTTCGCGTACCTGAGCAACCAGATGGGCGGCTACGGGGACGTGCGCGCCCGCGAGCTCACGAGCGCGCTCCGTCGTGCGCTCGGTCGGCCCTAGGCCGCGTGGCCCTGCCGACGATCCCGTTCCGGCCGCAGCTGCTCACGTATCCCGACTCGCTCGGTGGCACCCTCGGGAGCCTCGCCGACCTGCTCGACGGTCCGCTGGACGGCCTCTTCCACGGGGTCCACGTCCTGCCGCCCTTCCCGTCGTCGGGGGATCGCGGCTTCGCCCCGACGACGTACGACGAGATCGACCCGCGGTTCGGGTCGTGGGCCGACGTCGAGCGGCTCGCGCGCCGCCACGACGTCCTCCTCGACCTCATGGTGAACCACCTGTCGCGCCAGAGCGCGGAGTTCCGGGAGTTCGCCGCCCGAGGCCGCCGCTCCCCCGCGGCGGATCTCTTCGTCACCCTCGACAAGGTCTGGCCGGACGGCGACCCCCCGGCCGCCGACGTCGCCCGGATCTTCCTTCGCAAGCCGCGGGAGCCGTTCTCGACGATCGAGATCGCCGAGACGGGCGAGCGTGAGCGGGTCTGGACCTCGTTCGGGACCGCCGACTGGTCGGAGCAGATCGACCTCGACGTCGGAGCGGGCGCGACCCGCGAGCTGATCCGCGGCTGGTTGCGCGGGTTCGCCTCGCACGGGGTGCGACTCGTCCGGCTCGACGCCGTCGGCTACGTC
Source organism: Candidatus Limnocylindrales bacterium (assembly GCA_035760905.1). Classification (GTDB taxonomy): domain Bacteria; phylum Chloroflexota; class Limnocylindria; order Limnocylindrales; family CSP1-4; genus DASSHA01. The sequence continues at coordinate 17,848 of DASTSC010000093.1, forward strand.
ATCAAGAAGGCCGGCACGAGCTGCTTCATGGTCGAGCCGGAGATCTGGGAGTTCCTCGGCTGGCTGACGTCGATCGCGGAGTCGCTCGGTCTCGTCGTCCTGCCGGAGGTCCACGACCGGTACGAGACGCACCGGCGGCTGACCGCGCATGGCCTCTGGACGTACGACTTCGTCCTGCC
>DASTSC010000094.1:0-40372 GCA_035760905.1 Candidatus Limnocylindrales bacterium
GGCCACCTCGCGTCGATGCTCCTCTGGGGCCCGCCGGGCACCGGCAAGACCTCGCTTGCCCGGCTGCTGGCCGACGCCGTCGGGGCGGAGTTCAGGACGCTGTCCGCGGTCATGAGCGGGGTCGCAGAGGTCCGGGCGATCATCGCTGAGGCCCAGGAGCGACTCGCGCTCGACGGCAAACGGACCGTCCTCTTCATCGACGAGATCCACCGCTTCAACAAGGCCCAGCAGGACGCCCTGCTGCCGCACGTCGAGGACGGCACCGTCACGCTCATCGGCGCGACGACGGAGAACCCCTACTTCGAGGTCAACAGCGCGCTTCTGTCCCGGATGCGGGTCTGGCGCCTCGAGCCGCTGTCCGAGGACGACGTCCGGGCGATCGTCCGCCGGGCGATCGACGACCCCGAGCGCGGGGTGGCCGGCTCGTTCGGTCCGGAAGGTGGTGTGGCGGTCCCCGACGACGCGTTCGACCACCTCGTCTCGATCTCCGCCGGCGACGCCCGCCAGGCCCTCAACGTCCTCGAGGGCGCGGTCGCGCTGGCCGAATCAGCGGCCGAACGAGACCCGGACGGGCACGTCTCCCCCACCCTCGCCGACGTCGAGGCGGCGGCCCAGCAGCGCGTCCTCGCCTACGACCGCGCCGGCGACGGCCACTACGACACCGTCTCGGCGTTCATCAAGAGCATCCGCGGCAACGACCCGGACGCGGCCCTCTACTGGCTCGCGACGATGGTCGCCGCCGGCGAGGATCCGCGGTTCATCGCGCGCCGGCTGATCATCTCGGCCTCCGAGGATGTCGGCAACGCCGACCCGCGAGCGCTCCAGGTCGCGGTCGCCGCCGCGCAGGCGCTCGACCACGTCGGCCTGCCGGAGGCCCAGTACGCGCTCGCTCAGGCGACGACCTACCTCGCGACCGCGCCGAAGTCGAACCGTTCGGGCCAGGCGTACTGGGCGGCGGTCGGCGACGTGAACGCCCGCGGCTCGCTGCCGGTTCCGAACCACCTCCGGGGCGCGCCGTATCCCCAGATGAAGCACTACGGCTTCGGCGTCGGCTACCGCTATCCGCACGACTTCGAGGGCGCCGACGTCGAGCAGCAGTACCTGCCCGACGAGCTCGCCGAGAGGCGCTACTACCGGCCGTCCGAGCAGGGCTACGAGGCCACGATCGGGTCGCGGATGGAGGCCCGGCGCGAAGCGCGTGCGGCGGGCCCGAGAAAGCGCGCCCCGAACGATCGCGGGCCGGAGGTCGCGGGGATGCGCGAGGCGGGCCGGATCATGCGGACGCGCGAGTCGAACCGGGCCAAGCTCGCCGATACCGAGAAGCGCGACGCGGGCAGCTGAGATGCCGTCAGCGATCCTCGTCCACCGCGTCGGACCGACCGGCGCGCCACTCGTCGGCGAGGATCGCCATCCGGTGGACGTCGACGAACCGGCCCTCGCGCCAGATCGCATGCCGCAGCGTCCCCTCGTGGACGAAGCCGACCCGTTCGTAGACGCGGCGAGCCCGGGGATTGAAGTCGTAGACGTCCAACCAGATGCGCTCGAGGCGGAGGCTCGCGAAGCCGAAGTCGAGGAGGGCCCGCAGCATGTCGCTGCCGTACCCCCGGCCGCGGTCGTCGGCCGCGCCGACCATGATCCCGAGTCCCGCACTGCCGTTCGTCGGGTCGAGCTCGAACAACCCGACGGTCCCGATCGGACGGTCGTCGGCCACGAGGCAGGCGACGAAGTGGTAGCCGCCCCTGCCCTGGTCCGCGACCATCCGCTCGAACCAGGCCTCCTCGAGCGGGATCGACAGCGGCGCCCGAAGTGCGAGGGTTCGCGTCGTCCGCTGGTCGCTCAGCCAGGTCACGAAGAGCGGGATGTCGTCCCGCTCCGCGGGCCGCAGGAAGACCGACCCATGGGCGATCATCGGCTCGCTCCCGTCGCGGCGGCTCGGCATCGCCGTTCCTCCCTGCTCGGGGCCCAGTCTACGGGTGGCTGCGATCGCTCCATGGTCCGCTGATGGCGGACGTCGCGCCCCCGCGGACGGATGCCCGCGCGATCGTCGCGGCCCTGCCCGGCGGCCGGCGCGTCCTCCGCCTCACCGATCGCTTCCTCCCCGGCGGCGCCCTCCTGCTCGCGTCGCTCACGCTCGTCAGCTACGTCGTCGGGCTGCTGCGCGATCGGACGCTCGCCCGGACCTTCGGGGCGGGCGTCGAGTACGACGCGTTCATCGCCGCGTTCCAGCTGCCCGAGCTGGCCCTCGACGTCCTCGTCGCGAGCGGCCTGACGGCCCCGTTCGTGCCGATCTACACGGGACTCCGCTCCGAGACCGAGGCGGAGGCCGCCCGCTTCGCCCGGACGATCGTCACGCTCGCCGTCGTCGTCATGGCGTTCGCCGCCGTCGTCCTGTTCGCCACGGCCGACGCGACCGCCGCCGTCGTCCTCGATCCCGCCTTCCCGGCTGCGGGGCATGCGCTCTATGTCGGGCTCTTCCGGGTGATGTGCGTGACCCCGGTCCTGTTCGCGGCCGCGCTCGCCCTCGGCGAGATCCTCGTCGCCGAACGACGCTTCTTCTGGTACGCCCTCGCCCTGCCGACGTACAACGCGGGGATCGTGGCCGGGGCGGTCCTGCTCGGACCGGCCCTCGGGATCTACGGCGCCGCCGTCGGTGCGGTCGCCGGCGCCGTCGTCTACCTCGCCTGCCGGGGGATCGGGGTCCGGCGGGCGGGCATCGCGCTGCGTCCCGCTCTCGCGCTCCGGATGCGCGCCGTCCGCGAGTTCGTTCGGCTGATGATCCCGAAGACGCTGAGCCAGCCGATCGATCCGCTGACGTTCCAGGTCTTCACCCGGGTGGCGACGTCACTCGGGCCAGGCACCGCGACCGCGATCAACCTCGCCCGCAACTTCCAGAGCGTGCCCGTCAGCATCATCGGCGCCCAGTTCGCCGTCGCCGCGTTCCCCGGGTTGTCGGCGGCGGCGGCGGCCGGCGACCGGCCGCGCTTCGTTCGGACCGTCGTCACGAACGCGCTCACGATCGGCGCGGTCACGACGGCCGCCGCCGTCGGCCTCGTCGTCGTGGGCCGGTTCGCGATCGGGCTCTTCCTCGGCGGGGGCGCCTTCGACGAGGCCGCGGTCGACCGAACGGCGACGGTCCTCGAGGCGTTCGCGATCTCGGTCCCCCTCGAGAGCCTGACCCACCTGTTCGCCCGGGCGATCTATGCGACCCGCAACACGCTCCTCGCGGTGCTCGCCTCGCTGGCCGGGTTCGCGGTCACGGTGGCGGCGGCGTTCGCGCTCGCGCCATCGCTGGGGGTCCTGGCGGTGCCGGTCGCCTTCAGCGCCGGGATGGCGATCAAGCTCGCGCTGCTCGTGGTCGCCCTCGTGCCGCGTGTGCGCGCGCTCCGGTCCGAGGCCGATCCCACGGCGCTCCTCGGGGAGACGTAGAGACCTCGGCGCCGCCGCCGTTGCGCCTGCGCTAGCGCGGCGCCGGCAGCGTCGGGATCACCGCGATGAACCGACCGTCGCGGTTCGGGTAGACGCCCTCGGGGCGTTTCCAGGGCAGGTAGTTCCGATTCATCTCCGAGCTGTCCTGGAACGTCCCCGGCGGATCCGATGGCCCCCAGATCGACGAGATCCGCGGGTACCACGGGTCGAGGATGTAGGCGCCGGTCACCTTCGCGTCGCCGAAGAGGGTCGGGTCCGCGTTCGCCCGGAAGCCGGTCATCACCCAGGTGTGGGCTCCGCGCCAGGCGAGCAGGATCGCGGGCGAGCGCGTCGTCGAGATCGCCGCCGCCGCGTCCCGCAGCGCATCGGCCCGCGAGTCGTAGGCGCGGACCTCGTAACCCGGGGCGCCGTAGGCGGCGAGCGCGAGCGCCATCGCCCCCGGGCCCCAGTCGCCGTTCTTGCTGTCGCGCGTGCTCTCCCATTCACCGATCCGGTGGTCGAGCCGCTCCTGGAACGCAGTGGAGGTGTCCGCCAGCCCGAGCACCGCGAGCGCCATCTGGACGCCCGCCGGGGCGCACCATGTGTCGCGCTCCTCCGAGGCGAAGTGCTTCTCCGGTCGAGGATCGATGTTCACGTCGACCGGCGTCCGCCTGGGGGTCGGGCTCGGGGACGAACGCTGGCCCGAACCGACCGGCGCCGGCGTCGAGACGAGGATGCTCGGCGGCGGCGTCGCGACCACGGTCTCGACCGTCGCCCGGTCGGGCGGCGGACCGGCGACGAAGCGGTCGATGCGGGCGAGCAGGTGGTCCCACTTCTCCGCGGCGCCGAGGGTGTCGGTCGCGACGGCCACCGTGAGCGCGGCCACGGCGAGCGCGGCGAGGACGATGGCCAGCCCGAGTGCGCGCAGCAGCATTCCTCGCCAGGCGAACCTCGGCGGTCGGGACGGCCATTCGGATTCGCGACGAACGGTCAGCTGCGGCCTCCAGGTGCGAGTGTGCGCCACTCTCGACGGCTCGGCGGCTCGGCTTGCGACGCCGCGGCCGGCAACCCCTGTGGGGCGCCCTCCCGCCCAATGCTGCTGCAATCTCCGGCTCGGCACCTCGGGTCGTCCGGTCGGGCTCGACCCCGGACGATGGTTCCACAACTGTCACTCCCAACAGCGAATCGGAGGTGGACGATGGCCAGCCGTCTCGTGGCCGTCGCTCCGGACGGACATCCGCAACGCCGGCGGGCGCTGGGTGGACGAGGAGGTCCACGTCGACGACGGCGTCGTCACGAGCCGGAAGCCGGCCGATCTACCGGCGTTCTGCGCAACGATGATCGAGGAGTTCGCGGAGGGCCGCCACGACCACCGCACGGCATTGGCAGCCTCGGGATCGACCCCCGGTTGAGCCCGGCGCGCGCGATCCGTTGCATTCCTCGTTCAATGATCCATCGACACCGCTATCATCACGCCGCTCAACCCATGAGCGGTGAACGAGAGGTGTCGATCGGTGAAGATCAGGGATGCTCGTCCGGATGAGCTGAAGGGCTCCACGCGAGCCAGCCGGAATCCGGAACGCGACGCGATGTTCGATCGCGCGATTCGCGACGCGAAATCGGGGAAGCCGAAGGTGATCGAGCTCGACCCGAACGAGAAGCAGGTCACGATTCGTGCGGCGATCAACAAGCGCATCAAGACGACGGCCGTCGAGGGCGTGAAAGTCCGGGCAATGGGCAAGGATCGCCTCGTCGTCGAAGCCGGCGCATCGCGCCGCGGCGGCCGGCGTGGCCGGCGCTCGAGCCAGGCAGCCGCGGGCGCCTGACCCGCCCGCGGGAGTTCCGCTCCTCGGATCCGACGGCCGGCGTCGTTCGCGGCGCCGGTCGTCTTCGCGTGTCGGCGCCGTCTGCGGCCCGCCCGGTACGATGAGGCGGCCGGCCCGCGCTCGGTCGACCCCTGCCGCCACGCCAGCCCGAGGAGCCCTCGCGCCGTGAACCGCTTCGAGACGAACCTCCGGATCCCGGGTCCCACGAGCCTCCCCTCCGCGGTCCGCGAGGCAGGCGCGCGGCAGATGATCAACCATCGGGGCCCCGAGTTCGCGGCGATGCTCGGCCGGATCCAGGCCGGCCTCCAACCGTTCTTCGGGACCGCGAACGAGGTCCTCCTGCTCACCGCGGCCGGCACCGGTGGGCTCGAGGCAGCCGTCGTGAACACGCTCTCGCCGGGCGATCGCGTCCTCGCCGTCTCGATCGGCGCCTTCGGCGAGCGCTTCGCGAAGATCGCCTCGACGTTCGGCGCGGAGGTCACGAAGCTCGACGTGGAGTGGGGCCGAGCCGCCGACCCGGGCGCTGTCGCGGCGGCCCTCCGGGATGCTCCCGCCGGCGGGTACCGAGCCGTCCTCGTCACTCACAACGAGACCTCGACCGGGGTGATGAACCCGCTGGCGGAGATCGCCGCGGCCGTCCGCGCCAACGCCCCCGACGCCCTCATCCTCGTCGACGGCGTGTCCGGTCTCGGCGCGGTTCCGTTCGAGCAGGACCGCTGGGGCGTCGACGTCGTCGTCTCGGGCTCGCAGAAGGCCTGGATGGTCGCGCCCGGAATGGCGTTCGCGAGCCTCGGCGAGCGCGCCTGGGCGGCCGCGGAGACCGCCCGAATGCCTCGCTTCTACCTCGACCTTCGGGCGCACCGGAAGTCGGCGGCGAACGGCGAGACGCCCTGGACGCCAGCCGTCGGGATCGTCTTCCAGCTCGACGTCGCGATCGGGCTCATGGCCGCGGAGGGGCCGGAGGCGATCTTCGCCCGCCACGCCGCCTGCGCGGCCGCCACGCAGGCCGGCCTCGAGGCGCTCGGGTTCGAGCTGCTGGCGGAGGCGGGCCATCGTTCGCACACCGTCACCGCGGCCTGGATCCCCGACGGCATCGACTGGAAGGCGTTCAACGCCGATCTCAAGCGCCGCAAGCTCGTCGTGGCCGGCGGCCAGGGCCAGCTCGCGGGGCGGATCATGCGCGTCGGCCACCTCGGCACGGTCACGCTCGACGAGATCCTCGGCGCGATCGGCGTCCTCGAGGAGGTGTCGCTCGTCCACCGTCGCGACGTCGTCCCCGGCAGCGCCGTCGCCGCGGCCCAGCGCGCGGGCCTCGAGGCCCTCGGCGTGGCCGGCGGCGTCGCCGCGGGCGCGTGAGGATCCTCGTCGCCGAGCCGATCGCGGCCGAAGGGATCGAGCGGCTCAGGGCCGAGCACGAGGTCGACGAGGCGATCGGGAAGTCGCCCGACGAGCTGGCGGCGCTCCTGCCCGACTACGAGGCGCTCGTCGTCCGCAGCCAGGTCAAGGTCGACGCCCGCCTGATCGAGGCGGGCCGACGGCTCGTGGTCGTCGGACGGGCCGGGGTCGGCGTCGACAACGTCGATCTCGACGCCGCGACCAGGGCCGGCATCGTCGTCGTCAACGCCCCGACAGGCAACACGATCGCCGCGGCCGAGCACACCCTCGGGCTCCTCTACGCCCTCGCCCGACGGATCCCGGCTGCCGACGCGTCCGTCCGGCGCGGCGAGTGGCGGCGGTCGGCGTTCACCGGGGTCGAGCTGCGCGGCCGGACGATCGGGATCGTCGGCATGGGCAAGATCGGGCAGGCGATCGCAGCCCGGGCGCGGGCGATGGAGATGCGCGTGGTCGCGGCCGACCCGTACTTCTCGGCCGAGCAGGCCGCGCTCCACGGCACCGAGCTCGTCGAGCTGACCGAGCTGCTCGAGACCGCGGACGTCGTCACCGTCCACGTCCCGCTCACGCGCTCCACGCGAGGCCTCATCGGCGCTGCCGAGATCGCCCGGATGAAGCCGACCGCATTCGTCCTCAACGTCGCCCGCGGCGGGATCGTCGACGAGGCGGCCGTCGCCCGGGCGCTCGCCGACGGCCGGCTCGGCGGCGCCGCGTTCGACGTCTACGACCCCGAACCGCCGCCGGCCGATTCGCCGCTTCGAGCGGCGCCGAACACGGTCCTGACGCCCCACCTCGGCGCGTCCACGGAGGAGGCCCAGGTTGCCGTCGCCGAGGAGGTCGCCGACCAGATCCTCGACGTCCTCGCCGGCCGGTCCGCCCGCTACGCCGTCAACGCTCCCCTCCTCTCGCCGGAGACGGCCCGCGTCCTCGAGCCGTACGTGCCGCTGGCCGAGCTGCTGGGCCGGTTCCACTCCCAGTTCGCCCGCGGCGGGGCGACGCGGTACACGCTCGAGATCGCCGGCGACCCGGCTGCGCACGACGCGGCGCCGCTCGTCGCGGCCGCGCTTCGCGGCCTCCTCGAGTCGACCACGACCGAACGGGTGAACCTCGTCAACGCTCCGTCGGTGGCGAAGGCGCGCGGGATCACGCTCGCCGAGCACCGCACGCCCGACGCCGGGCCCTACGCCGCGCTGCTCACGCTGACGGGGACGGCCGGCGGGCGGACGACGACGGTCGCCGGAACGGTCATCAACGGCGAGCCGCGGATCGTCCGCCTCGACGACTACTGGATCGACATGGCCCCCGCGGAGATCATGCTCATCACCCGCCACCACGATCGGCCGGGGACGATGGGCCGGATCGGGCAGATCCTCGGCGAGGCCGACGTCAACATCAGCGCGATGCACCTCGCCCGATCGGCGCCGCGGGCCGACGCGCTCATGGTCCTCGCGCTCGACGACGACGTGCCGGTCGACGTGGTCGCCGGGATCCGCGATCACGCCGCGGTCCTCGACGTCTGGCCGATCCGGCTCGCCGGCGACCATTGATGCCGGACGGCTCCGGCCCCCGGGGGGCTGACCTCGACCCGGATCGGGACGACCGTGGCTCGGACCGACTCGTCCCGGAGGGCCTCGACGCGACGCTCGTCCTCGTCCGCCACGGCGAGACCGAGTTCATCGTCGAGGGCCGGTTCCAGGGCCGGTCGCCCACGCCGCTCACCGCGATCGGGCGGCGCCAGGCGGCGCTCGCCGGGCGCCGGCTTGCCGCGCTCGCGCCCGCCGGCGGGCTCGCCCCGCTGCCGGTGCCGCCCGGAGAGCCCCTCGAGATCGCCCACTCGCCGCTCCGACGGACGACCGAGACGGCCGACGCGATCGCGGCCGCGTTCGCCGACGCCGGCCGGCCCGAGCCTGCCCGGCGGCCCGAGGAAGGGCTCACCGAGATCGGCCAGGGGGAGTGGGAGGGATTGCCGGGGACGGAGATCACCGCTCGCTGGCCGGAGCTCCTCGCTGCCTGGCGGCGCGATCCGACGACGGCCTGGGGGCCGGGCGGGGAATCGCTCGTGGACGTCGCGGCGCGCCTCCGGCCGGGCCTCGCGTCGATCCTCCGCCGGCTCGCGGCGGGCCGGGCCCCGGGGCCGACCGACCGGTCGCAGGTCGCCGGCTACGCGCCACCGATGCCGCCCGACTGGCCGTGGACGATCCTCGTCGGCCACGATGGCGTGTTCAAGGTCGCGCTGCTCGCGCTGCTCGATCTACCGCCGGCGGCGTTCTGGCGATTCCCGTTCGTCCTCGGCGGGATCACGATCGTCGAGGTCCGGGCCGGCCGGCCCGTGATCCGAGCCCACAATCTCGCCGACCACCTGGCGCCGCTCACCGAGGCCGAGCCGGCGCAGGAGGCCGCGGCGGAGCGGGCGGCAGCCGAGCGGGAGCGGAGCGGAGCGCTCTAGCCGGGCTGCCGAGGGCGCCGCCCTCGAGCCCGCCCGCTGCGGGTCCTCACGACCGTGGGCCCGAGGACCGCCGGAACGCCTTGCGCTCGCTGCGACGGAACGCGAGCCGCAGAAGCGCGAGGCGGAGCCGGCCGACGGCGTCGCGCAGCGCTCGGACGCGCTCGGGCGCGAGCTCGGCCCGGGCGTACGCGACCTCGACCTTCGCGTTCGCGACCGTCTGCAGCTCGGGTCGCGCGAACGGCAGGACGTCGCCGAGGCTCGATGCGTACTCGTACACGGTCTGCGTCGGCCGCGGCCCGAAGCCGAAGCGGCCGGCGAGCCGGACGAGCGCGCCGTAGGCCGTGTCGCCCGTGACCTGGCGCGGGCCGCGCCGGTAGGCGACGGCGGCGAGGATGCCGAAGGCGGTCACGAGGAGGATGGCCACGACCGCGAAGGCGGCCGGCGACGGCGTGTCGGTGCCGCCGCCCGTCGTCGTCCCGGGCAGGGCGTCCGGCGGCAGGCTGAGCGATCGGCGTGGATCGCGGATGTCCCCGCCGCTGCTGGCCGAGGGCTTCGGCGAGGCCGACGGGACCGGCGACCCGAGCGGGATCTGCGGGATCTGGGCAAGGTTGCCGCCCGTGGGATCGAAATCGACCCAGCCGTAGCCCGGGAAGTAGACCTGGACCCAGGCGTGCGAGTTGCTGTTGCGGAGCGTCTCGACGCCCGCCGAGTCGCGCTCGCCGGGCAGGAAGCCCTGGACGATGCGCGACGGGATCCCCTCGCTCCGGAGGAGGATCGCCATCGTCGTCGCGTAGTACTGGCAGTAGCCGGTCCGGTAGTGGGCGAAGCACTCGACGACGCCGAGGGCGCCGCAATCGATGTTGCTGATGTCGGCCGAGTAGGTGAAGCGCGACGAGTGGAACTCGTCGACGAGCGCCTTGGCGAGGTCGTACGGGCTGTCGTGGTCGCCGAGGCCCGCCTTCACCCGGTCGAGGAGCGCCTGCGCGTCCGGCCCGACCGCCGTCTTCGGGAACGACAGGTACGTGGCGGCGACATCCGCCGGGTAGTCCGTTCCGGCCGCGCGCAGGCGGTTCTGGGTGAGGCCCTTCGGGTCACCGTCGCCGAGGACCGGGACGAGGGCCTGGACCTCGTAGCCGACGTCGCCCGGTCGCGTGTCGAGCCCGGCGAAGAAGCCGTCCGGGCCGATCGTCGTCAGGCGCGTCTGCTGGCTGACCGCGACCGGCGTCCCCGGCGCGAGGACGCGGGAGCCGTGGTACCCGCCGGGGCTGACGGCGGCCGTGATCACGCGGCGGCCGTCGTCGACGGGCGCGTCGAGGGTTCCGTCGAGGACGCCCTGGTCGGCCGCCCGGTCGGCGCTCGCCTCGTCGGACCAGCTCCAGCCGCTGCCGTCGAAGCGATCGTAGGTGACCGCCTGCCAGTAGTACTTCGTCTCGTCCCCGGCCGGGAGCTGGATCGTGACCGCCACCTCCCCGTTCGTGATCCACGTCCGCCCGATCGGCGCGGTCGGCCCGAAGTCGACCGAGACCGGGCCGCGCACGTTCTGGACGAACGAGAAGTAGCGCTGGAGGCCGCGACCGGCCTCGATCAGCCACTGGTCGACGCCGCCCCACGCGCCGGCGAGCGGCGCGGACGAGGCGCTGCCGGTCAGGAGCAGGGCCGCCACGACCGCGGCCGTCACGAACCCCGCCCCGCCGCGAACGACCATCGCCTCGACGGGGCCCGGATCGCCGATCCGGCGCCGGATCCAGTCGCCGTGCTCGGCGAGGGCATGGAAACGGACGAGGACGAGGAGCGCCAGGACCGTGAAGCCGACGAGGAACCAGAGCTGGTCGTTCGGATTGACGACGAGGTTGACGACGAGCGCGATCCCGACCGCACCGACGCCTGCGAGCGGCCGGCGGTGCCGGAACGCCGCGACCGCGACGAACTGTCCGGTCGCCCAGAGCAGCAGGCCGAGGGTCAGCAGGAAGTGGCCGTACTGCGAGGTGAACGTCCGGCCGCGGACCGCGAGGTCGAGCCACGCCTCGAGCGTCGCCGTCGCGGTCGCGACGTAGCGGGCGTGGAAGGAGGTGTCGGCGACGGAGCCGAGGAGCGCCCCGCCGACGAGGAGCGGCACGATGAGCGCGGCGAAGACCGCCCCCACGAGGTGGATCGACCAGCGCGACCAGCCGGCCTTCGCGCCGTACATTCCGGCCGCGAAGCCGCCGATCGCCGCGAGCGGCAGGAAATCGGTCAGCCGGCCCTCGCCGAGGACCCAGTTCGCGTCGTCGATGGCGAGCGCCAGGACGACCGGCATCGCCACGAGCAGCAGCGTCGTCGTCCAGCCTTCCTCCGGCCGGAGCGGGACGCGGATCGCGGGCATGGAGCGGCGGAGGGATGCCGTCGCGGCCGTCATCCGACGAGAACCTCGGCCAGCGGCCGACCCGGCGTCACGACCTTGACCGGCAGGTCGTACTCGGCGAGTGCGTGGCGGAGCGCGCGCGCTCGCCGGGCCGCCTCCTGGGCCGCGGGCTCGGCCTGCGCGGCGTCGGTCGGCCGGGCGCGAGCGGTCGCCCCGTGCTGTTCGAACGCCGCCGCGTCGAGCCAGATGACGACGCAAGCGACACCCCGTGCGCGGAGCGTCGCGAGCGGCCGCACCCAGTCCCGCGCGAGCGACGAGGTGATGACGACCGCGGTCATCCCCCGCCGCACGCGCCCGAGCCCGGCGAGGAGCGACTCCGAGAGCGGCGTCGTCCCGTCCGCCTCGACCGCGGCGAGGAGCTGCATGATCTTGAGGTGCTGGCGCGACCCCCGGTCGGCGGGCAGGATGCCTGCCCGGTGACCGTTCGTCGTCAGCCCCACCGCCCGGTTCTCGGCGATCGCCTTGTCGGCGATCGCGGCGGCGGCCCGGACCGCCGTCTCGACCGACGATTCGTCGCCCTCGCCCTCCGCGACCGAACGGTCGAGGTCGAGGAAGATCCAGGCGTCGGCCGTCTGCTCGAGGTCGAACTCCTTGACTTGGATCTCGCCGTGCCGGGCCGTCGTCTTCCAGTGGATGCGGTTCATCGCGTCGCCCGGCGCGTAGGGCCGGACGCTCGTCGCGAGGGGGGTGGTCTGGAGGGTCCGCTCGGGCGCGGCCCGGCTGCCCTCGATGCTCGCCGGCGGGAGCTTCCAGAGCGGGATCGGCTCGAGCCGCGGGTAGACGACGAGCGTCACCGGCTGGCCGACCGAGGCTGACGCCTCGAAGAGCCCGAACGGGTCGCCGGTCGCGATCTGGAGCGGCTCGATCCGGAAGTGGCCGCGCCGGACGAGGGGTGCGCGCACGAGCCAGGAGCGCTCGGCCCTCGAGCCGAGGGTGAGCGCCCGCCCGGGCAGGCCCCCCGGCAGCGTGGTCGGGTTGTGGATCTCGAGCCACGGCTTCGGCAGGCGCGACGCGTTGCGGAGCGTGTAGGTGACCCTGAGCTGATCGCCCACGTGGCCGTGAAGCTGGTTGACGGCATAGCCCGCCTCGAGGTCGGCCAGGCCGAGCCGGGTCAGGACGTAGCTGCCGCCGACGACGAGGACGCCGAGATACACGAGGTAGAAGAGGAACGCGAGGCCCGTCGAGAACGCCGCGACGATGAGGAACGCCGCGATGACGAGGACCTCGAGACGTCGGATCACCCGCGCTCCCCCGCTCCGCCCGGCCGGATCAGCGCTGGGCCACCGACGACGCGTCGAGCGCGCGCGGTCCGCCCTGGGTCGGCCGGACGCCCTCGACCGGGACCGACTCGAGCAGCTCGCGCACGACCTGGGCCGGCCCGACGTCGTGGATCGTCGACGAGGTCTTGATGATCAGCCGGTGGGCGAGCGCCGGCTCGGCGAGCGCCTTGACGTCGTCGGGGATGACGTAGTCGCGGCCGAGCAAGCCCGCGAGCGCCTGGCCCGCACGATAGAGGGCGATGGAGCCGCGGGGCGAGCTGCCGAGGTAGACGTCGGGGTGAAGCCGGGTCGCGTTCACCAGCCGGACGATGTAGTCCGCGACCGTCGAATCGACGTAGACCTCACGGACGAGGGCCTGGAGCTCACGCAGCTCGTCGAGCGCGCAGACCTCCTCGAGCTCGTCGAGGGGATGGGCCCGCTTCTGCTCGTCGAGGATCACGACCTCCTCGAGCGGCTCGGGATAGCCGAGCCGGATCCGGAGCATGAACCGGTCGAGCTGAGCCTCGGGGAGGGCGAACGTGCCCTCGTACTCGATCGGGTTCTGGGTCGCGATGACGAGGAACGGGTCGGGCATCTGGTGGGTGATGCCGTCGATCGTCGCCTGGCGCTCCTCCATCGATTCGAGGAGGGCCGACTGGGTCTTGGGCGTCGCCCGATTGATCTCGTCTGCGAGGACGACCTGGGCCATGATCGGCCCCGGCTTGAACTCGAACTCCTGGGTCTTCTGGTTGTAGATCGAGAGGCCCGTCACGTCCGAGGGGAGCAGGTCCGGCGTGAACTGGATTCGCCGGAACGAGCAGCCGAGGCTCCGGGCGATCGCCTTGGCGAGGACCGTCTTGCCGGTCCCGGGCACATCCTCGATGAGGAGGTGGCCGCGGCAGAGCAGGGCGACCAGCGCGAGGCGGACCTCCTCGTGCTTGCCGACGATCACCCGCTCGACGTTCGCGGCGACCTTCTCGCCGACTTCCTGGATCTTCGTCATCAGCTCCCCTGCGGCTGGCCGAACGTCCGTCACCGGCCGGGACGGGTCGGCGAAGGGCCGGTCGGCGAAGCGCCGGCGGGCAGGTGCCGGCGCGAGTGTCGCCAGATAGTACGTCCGGTCGCGGGGAGGGGTTCCCGGCGACCACGGGACGGTCGCCCGCGTGTCATGGTGGCGCGATACCGTCGGCAGGCGGGGGCAACAGGAGGGTTCTGGCCGGGTGGACTTCGAGTTCGTGATCGTGGGCGCCGGTCCCGGCGGGGAGGCGGCGGCCCACGAGGCTCGCCGGCGCGGCGCGACCGTCGCGGTCGTCGACGCCGACCTCTTCGGCGGCTCGTGCCCGCACTGGGGCTGCATCCCCTCGAAGTCGCTGCTCAACTCGGCCGCCCGCCACGCCGCCGGCGGCGACTACCCGTGGTCCCGGGCCTCGGCCCGACGCGACTACATGATCAACCGGGTCGACCGCGACTACCCCGACGACTCGAGCCACGTCCGCGCCCTCGAGGCGGCCGGCGCGACCGTGTACCGCGGGCGGGCCCGGCTCGACGGCCCGGGCACGGTCGTGGTCGCCCACGACGATCGGGAGCACCGGCTCACGGCGGCGAACGTCATCCTCGCCGTCGGATCGGGCACCAGGGTCCCGCCGGTTGCGGGGATCGAGGCGATCCGGACCTGGACGAACCGCGACGCGACCGCCGCGCGCGAGCTGCCGGCGAGCCTGCTCGTGCTCGGCGGCGGTCCCACCGGCGTCGAGCTCGCCCAGGTCTATGCGCGGTTCGGGGTGCCGGTCAGCGTCGTCCAGTCGGGACCGCGGCTCCTCCCCCAGGATCACCCACGCAACTCCGAGGCCGCTCGCCGGGCCCTCCTCCGTGACGGCGTCGACGTCCGGCTCGGGGTCCGCGCGCTCGCCGCCCGCCCCCGCCAGACGGCCGACGCGCCGGACGTGGTCGAGCTCGCCGACGGGTCGACCGCGACGGGCCACGCGACGCTCCTCGCGGTCGGCCGGGTCTTCCCGTTCGAGGGCCTCGGCCTCGAGACGGTCGGGATCGACCCAAGCGACCGGGCGGCGCTCGCCCGCGACGGTCGGCTCCGGATCGCGCCCGGCGTCTGGCTCATCGGCGATCCGGCGGGTCCCGAGCTCCACACCCACCAGGCCCACTACCAGGGCGAGCTCGCGGTCCGGATGGCGCTCGGCGACGACGTCCGGCCCGACTACCGCGCGCTGCCGCGGGCGACCTACACCGACCCCGAGCTCGCGTTCGTCGGGCTCTCGCTCGACCAGGCGACCGAGCGCGGCCTCGACGCCTTCGAGCTCGTGGCCGACTTCCCGACGAGCGCGAAGGGCTACTCGGTCGAGGCGGAGTTCGGCCACGTCACGATCGTCGTCGACCGCGCCGCGCGGGAGCTCGTCGGGGCGGCCATGGCCGTGCCCGACGCATCGGCGGCGATCCACGAGTGCGTGCTCGCGATCCGGGCCCGGGTCCCCGTCGACGTCCTCGCCGACACGATCCACGCCTTCCCCTCGACGTCGCGGATCCTCAACGGCCTCTTCGCCGACGCCGCGCGCGAGCTCGCGCGACCCGGCTCGATCGTGCCCGCGCCCGGCTGAGTCGAGCCGCCGGGCGTCAGCGCCGGAACAGGGTCAGTCCACCGACCCAGAGCGTCATGAGCGCGCCGATCGCGCCCATGACGCCGAGGAAGGGCTCGCCGCCGCTGAATGCCGCGACCGCGACCACGCCGAACAGCGCGGCGAGAACGAGCGCGATCGCCAGCAACCCGAGGCGCTCGATGAACGGCCGGCCGTCGCGAACGGGCTCGCTCATCCGCCCTTCGCGTCCAGCTTCAGGGCCATCTGCATGAGGTCGCCGCCGAGCGGCGCCGCCCGCTCCGCCCCTCGGCCGCCCTGTTCGACGACGACCGCGATCGCGACCTTGGGCCGGTCGACCGGGGCGAAGCCGATGAACCACGAGTGCGGCTCGCCCGACCCGCCGAGCTCGGCCGTGCCGGACTTGCCCGCGGTCGGAACGCCCGGGATGGCAGCGCCGGTCGTGAACAGCCGGCCGAGGTCGCCCTCGACTGCCCGCTCCATCGCCGCCTTGATGACGGCGTCCCGGCCGGGATCGATCACGTCGCGGACCTGCGAGGGGCCGATCTGGCGCGTACCGCCCTTGCCCGTCATCGCGGTCACGATCCGGGGCCGCATGAGGACGCCGTCGTTGGCGACGGTCGCCGCGACGAGTGCCATCTCGAGCGGCGTGACCAGCACCTCCGCCTGGCCGTAGGCCGCGTTGGCCAGCTCCACCCGGTCCGAGAAGCCGCCCGGCAGCGAGCCGCCGCCGTTCGTCACCTGCGACACCGCCGTCGGGAGGTCGAACGGGATCGGCGCGCCGAAGCCGAGGCTCGCGGCGGTCGAGGCGAGGGCGCCACCGCCTGTTCGAAGTCCCGTCAGCGCGAAGTAGATGTTGCACGAGACCTCGACCGCCTCCTCGAAGTCGAGGGCCCGGTCGCCGGTCTGGGGGTGGTGGCCGTCGCGGACCCGGAAGCCGTCGACGAGGAGGCCGTTCGCCTCGGCCTTCGGCTGCTGCCTGAACGTCGTGTCGGGGCTGATCGCCCCCGAGCCCAGGCCGGCGATCGCCGTGACGATCTTGAAGACGCTGCCGGGCACGTACCGGCCCTGGGTCGCGCGCGGGAGGAGCGGCTGGGACGACGCTCCGAGGAGGGCGGCAAACGCGCGCCGGGCCGTATCCGGGTTCGCGATCCGGGAGGCGTCAAAGGTCGGCGTCGAGGCGAGCGCGAGGACCTCGCCGGTCGACGGATCGAGCATGACGACGGCACCACGCTTGTCGCCGAGGCCGTCGACGGCCGCCTTCTGGAGCTTGAGCGAGATCGACAGGCGGAGGTCCTGCGGGTCGTAGGGATCGGCGCCGAACTTGCGGAGGACGTCGGCGACCGGGTCCGGCCCGGCGAGTCCGGCGAGCTGGGCGTCGAACGAGCGCTCGAGGCCGGCGGTCCCGAACAGCCGCGAGGCGTAGCCGATCACGGGGCTCATCGCCGGGTCCGTGTAGACGCGGTACGGCTCACCGTTCGCGTCCTTCCGGTTCCGGGCGAGCACGACGCCGTCCCGGTCCATGATCGTGCCGCGCTCGACGCGGCGCTGGGCGGCGATCACGAGGGGGTTGTCCGGGGCGTCGGAGAGGTCGCCCGCGCGATAGACCTGCCAGAAGCCGGCACCGCCGGCGAGGACCGCGAAGGCGACGGCGAGGACGGTCCCGACCCGGGCGACGTTCGCGCCGACCGGTCGCAGCGTCCGGACGACGCCGCCCGTTCTGCCCGGCAGGACCCCGTCGCGCGTCACCCCGGCCTCCGGACGAGCCGTGCGAAGCGACCGGGAGGCCGGGGCGGCGGCGGCTCGACGCCCCGGTCCGAGATCGCGAGGAGAAGCCCGACCACGACGCCGTTCGCCAGGAGCGACGAGCCGCCGTAGCTGATGAACGGCAGCGTGATCCCGGTCAAGGGGATGAGCTTGAGGTTGCCGGCGGCGATGATGAAGGCCTGCACGCCGACGACGAGCGAGAGGCCGGCCGCGAGGAGCGCCCGGAAGTCGTCCGCGGCCGAGGCGGCGATCCGGAGCCCGCGCTCGATGACCACGAGGTAGAGGCCGAGGATCGCCATGATCCCGACGAGGCCGAGCTCCTCGCCGAGCGCCGCCAGCGGGAAGTCGGTGTGGATGGCGGGGATCGGCAGCCGCCCGCCGACCGTCGGCAGCCCCGCCCCGAGTCCCGTCCCGAGGAGGCCGCCGCGGGCGAACGCGTAGAGCGCCTGGATCTGCTGGTACCCCGCGCCCTGGGGATCGGCCCACGGATCGAGCCAGACGTCGACCCGCGTCTGGACGACCCCGAACAGGCGGTACATGAGCGCAGCGCCCGCGACGAAGGCGACGATCCCGACGACGACGTAGATCGCCCGCGCCGTGGCGATGTAGAGCAGCAGCAGGAAGACGGCGAAGAACAGGAGGGCCGCGCCCAGATCGCGCTCGATGACCACGATCCCGAGGGCGATCGCCCACATCGCGACCATCGGCGCGAGGTACGGGACGGGCGGCAGTCGCAGCGGACCCACCCGCCACGACTGCTCCACGAGGAGCGGCCGGAACTCCGACAGATAGCCGGCGAGGAAGACGACGAGGATGACCTTGAGCAGCTCCGACGGCTGGAGGCTGAACGGCCCGAGCCCGATCGTCAGCCGCGCTCCGTTCACCTCGCGGCCGAGGACGAACGTCAGCAGCAGGAGCCCGATCCCGACGGCCGCCCAGGTGTACTTGTAGAGCCGGAGCCAGGCGTCCGAACGGACGACGATCGCGAGGGTCGTCACGATCCCGAGCGCCAGCAGCAGCCAGACGAGCTGCGTTTCGGACAGGCCGCCGAGCTGGCCGGCGAGCGACTGGGGCAGCCGCTCCATCAGCAGGAGGCTGAGGCCGCCGAGGAGCGCGACCGCCGGCAGGAGGATCTGGTCCGTCCGGCGGCCGGTGAGGACCTGGGCGAGGTGCGCGACGAGCACCGCGCCGAGATAGATCGCGAGCTGGGTCGGGTTCGCGAGCGAGAACCCGCCCGACGAATCGGTCGCCCCGGCCAGCTCCCGGGTGGCGCCGAGCGAGGCGCTCCCGACGGCGAGCGTCAGCGCCACGATCGCGAGGAGCATCAGCTCGCGTAACCGCGGCCGCGGCCGGATCGCGTCGAGGCCGATGCCCGGCAGCGTGATCCCTCCGGCGGTCACGCCCGACCCCGCTCGAGACGGAACCGGACCTGGCCGACCTGGAGCTCGTCACCGAACCCGAGCGGCGCGAGGCCGTCGACCGGGCTCCCGTTGACGTACGTCCCGTTCGTGCTGCCGACGTCCTCGACGTACCAGGCGCGGCCACGAAAGGTGAGCACGGCGTGCTCGGCCGAGGCGAACGGATCCTCGACGACGACGGCGTTGTTGACGTCGCGCCCGATCCCGGTGACCGCGTCGAGCGGGAACGCCGCGCCGACGGGGGGGTCGCCCGACGGCGACGCGACGACCGCGAGGCGGCCGAGCTCCGCCACCGGCTCGCGCGTCGCCGAGCGCAGATCCCGCAGGAGCGCCCGCACCACGAAGAGGAGGAACAGGTAGAGCAGGGCGAGGAACGCGATCCGGACGACCCAGATCGCGAGCAGGAACGCGTCCACGATCGCCTAGTCGCCGCCCATCGAATCGACGACGAGGGTCGTGTCCCCGATCTGGATCCGGTCGCCCTCCCCGAGCGCGACCTCGCCGACGCGAACCCCGTTGACGCGCGTTCCGTTCGTCGAGTGGAGGTCGGTCAGGACGAGGCGGCCCTGGCGGACCTGGAGCCGGGCGTGGTGGCGCGAGACCCGGGCATCCTGGACCACGAGCCCGTTGTCCATCGCTCGACCGAGCGTCAGGACACCCGCCTCGATCGCCAGCCGGCGCTCCCGCCCGTCGGGCGAGACCTCGCGGAGGACGGCCCGCGGCGCCGCCGGAGCAGGCGGCCGAAAGACCATCGTGTCGTCGGGCCGACCGCCGCCCATGTCCGCGTCGCGATCGACCGTCGCCCGGTCCGCCCTGAGCGCTTCGTCACCGTGGCGGCCCGCCCGGTCGACCCAGCCAGCGGCGACCCGGATCTCGCCGGGGTCGACGGCGGGGTCGGACACGAGGTCGACGCGCGGACGGTCGAGGACCGTGTAGGCGTGCCGCCGGGCGAAGGCCAGCGCTGCGTCGGCGAGCTCCGCGACGAGGCTGGCGGCGACGCCCTCGAGAGGCTCGAGATCGGCGGGGCTGAGCCGGACCGTGAACGCGTTTGGCACGAGCGTCCGATCGGCGCCCGACAGCCGCTCGGTCTCCATGGCTCGCTCGATTCGGCGCTGGAGCTGGATCGGCTGGATCCGGGAGCGGAAGATGCGCGCCGCTGGTCGCTCGAAGATTCGCTCGAGCAGCCGCTCGATCGTCGACAGGCCGGCCATTTCGCCGAGCGTAACATCGGGCGGCCGCCAGCCTGACCGAACGCCGGCCTCCCTCACGCGCCGGAACCGGTGCGACCGGGCGTTCGACTCGACCCGTCGGGACCGCACAAGGCCGGACCAATCGCGGCCGTTCGTGGTACCGGAGAGGCAGGAGTCCCCGAAAGGCCGGCGGTATACTCTCGGCCCGCCCGGAGACCCCGGGTCCGTACCCGTCCGTTCCTCACCTGTCCGTCCGCGCCGGGGGGCCGATGGCCGAGATCCTCACCGAGTCGTTCTGCGAGAGATGTGGCACCCGCTACACCTTCCAGGCGGCCGCGCCCCGCCGTCAGCGACTGGGCAAGGTCAAGGTCCTCTCGAAGGGCCTGCGGAAGTACGTCCTCGACGATTCGACGACGCTCGACGAGGCCTTCGCGGAGGCGCGGAGCGACGAGGAGCGGGAGATCTCGTCGCACCAGGTCGAGGCCTTCCACCAGACCTTCAACTTCTGCCTCACCTGCCGCCAGTACACCTGCGCGAACTGCTGGAACGAGGCCGAGGGCCGCTGCCTCACCTGCGCGCCGAACCTGTCGCAGGAGATCCTCCCGACGGCGTTCCCGACGCTCGGAACGACGATCGCGCCGCCGCCCGAGACGAACGGCCACGACCTGGCGTCAGCCGCCGATCTCGTCTGGCCGACGATCGACCTGCGCCGCCTCGAGGACGCGGGCGGGGCCGCCGACGCGGGCGCGACGGGTGGCGTCGACGCGGACGCGGCGGACGAGCCGGGAGCGACGGCGGACGAGCCGCTGACCGCGGACCTGGACGACGAGGCCTTCGACTCGACGATCGCCGCGCGCCTCGACGCCCTCGCAGGCCCGGCGACCGAGCCCGCCACGTCGCCCGAGGCGTCCGAAACGCTCGAGGCGCTCGAAGGGCCGGAAGCGCCCGAGGCAGCTGCGGCAGGCGGCGCCGTCGAGGCGGTCACCCCGCCGGCAACCGTCCCCGGAGCGACAGAGCCGGTCGAGCGCGCCGAGGAGGCGGTCGACGTGCCGCTCGACGTCCTCGAGGCCGTCCGGGCGAAGGCCGCGGCCGAGGAGGCGGCGGAGCAGGTCGCGGAGGATTCCGGGATCGGGGCGCACCACGAGGCCGAACACGCCGGCGTCGAAGCCGGGCCGATCGCCGAGCGCGAACCCGAAACGCCGGTCGTGCCAGAGGGGCCCGCCGTCGAGCCTCCACCGACGCTCGCCGAACCGCCGGCGCTCCCGGCGGCGGCCGATCCGGCGGATCGGGCGGCCGCGGCCGCGGCGCGGACCGCCTGGCTGCTGTCGCAGTTCCGGCCGGGATCGGACGAGGAGGCGGAGGCACCCGGCGCAGAGCCCGCCGCTGTCGCCGATGAGCCCGCCCGGATCGAGCCCGTGCCGCCGACCGCGGAGCCGGGCCGGCTCGAGCCGGTCACGGAGGCGGCGCCCGAGAGCGCGCCCGCCCCGCCGGCGGCCGCCGATGAGTCGACGTCGGGCCGCGACGATCGCGTCGAGCTGCCGACCTGGAGCATCGTCGCGCCGATCGACGCCGAGACACCGCTCGAGCCGGCGCACCTGGAACCGGCCGAACCCACGGCCGGGCCCACGGCCCAGCCGGCGCTGCCGGAGCCGGCCGCGCCGAACGACGTCCGCTGGCCCGCGCCCGCCTGGCCGTCGACGCCCGAGTCGGCGCCGGTCTGGACGCGACCCGCCGCGGAGCGGCCGAGCTGGCCGCAGCCCGACCCGGTGAACCTCGCCCCGCGCCCGGCAGGCGGCACGAGCGGCCTGTGGGCCGAGTCGAGTCGGGAGGTCCTCAGCCGCAACGGTGGCACCGCCGCGACGGGCGTCCAGGCATGTGTCAACTGCGGCCTGCCCCTCTCGGCGACGGCACGCTTCTGCCGGCGCTGCGGCTCCGCCCAGGCGACCGCCTGATCGACCTCCGCGCCAGGCTCACGGCGGCGCCGATCGAGCCTCTGCCCTGGCGAAGGCGAGCAGCCCGGCCGCCAGCACGGCGAGCAGCGCGGCCCCGAACATCGCCGCGACGAGCCCGGCACTGACCGAGATCAGCCCCATCAGCGGCGGGTACCCGACCGAGCCGACGACCGCCACTCCGGCCAGGAGTCCGGTGACCGCGGCGGCCCGACCCGGGTAGAGGCGGTCCGCGATCAGGATGATGATCGGGTAGACGGGACCGAACGCGAAGCCGGCCAGGGTGAAGAGCACGATCGACGTCGCGACTGCCGGCCCGATCCCGATCGCGACCGCCCCGACACCGAGCGCCATCGCGACCCCGCCGGCGAGGCAGGCCACCACGCCGAGGCGCACGGGGTCGAATCGTGAGGCGTAGCGCGCGGCCACGACGCGACCGGCGGTCAGTCCAAGCCAGAACAGCGTCAGCGCGCCCGTCGCCACCGGCAGCGACGCCGGCAGGAACCGGACGAGCCAGCTCGAGAGGCCGACCTCCGACGCGACGTAGAGGGCGAGCGCCGCCCCGGCCGCGACGAGCGGCAGGCCGATCCGGAGAGACGCCTGCTTCCCCGACCGGTCGTGGCGGCCGTGGGGCATGTCGATCACGCCGAACGGGGCCGCCAGCGCGAGCGACGCCACGCCCGAACCGAGGATCACGGCCTGCCAGGGAACGCCCGCCGCCACGAGCGTGCCGACGCCGACCGGTGCCACGAGAGAGCCGAGGCTGAACGCGACGTGGACACCGTTGAGCGGGCCGGTCGCGGCGGGCGCGAACGCGTCGAGGAAGAGGCCCTGGATCCCGCCGTCGATCGCGCCGGCACCGAGCCCGCGTGGCACCGCCGCGACGAGGAAGACCGTCCATTCCGGGACCAGGCCCTGGACGAGCAGCCCGGCGCCCTGGGCGACGAGGGCCGAGACGAGGACGACGCGGCGCCCGACGCGTTCGGTCAGCCCGCCACCGAGGACGGAGCCGGCCGCGTACGCGATCGAGTAGACGAGGTAGAAGGTCCCGATGCCGGCGTCGGACTGGCCAAACGCGTGCTCGATCTCGCGGATGAGGCTGGGGACGAGCAGGCCGGCCCAGCCGATGAGCAGGAAGGCGCCCCAGCCGGCCGACCCGATCGCGAGCGATCGGGTTCCGTCGGCCCTCACCGGGGCTTCGGAAAGGCCGACCGGGTCC
Organism: Candidatus Limnocylindrales bacterium; assembly: GCA_035760905.1. Lineage (GTDB taxonomy): Bacteria > Chloroflexota > Limnocylindria > Limnocylindrales > CSP1-4 > DASSHA01. The sequence continues at coordinate 22,879 of DASTSC010000094.1, forward strand.
GCGTCACAGACCGGCGGCCGGCAGCGCGGAGGCGGCGGGATCGATCGCGGGAGCCGGGCGCGGCCGGGCGGCGATGGCCTCGACGAGGCGATCGGGCCAGTCGGAGTAGATCCCGTCGACGCCCAGTCCGAGGAGCCTCCGGATCGTCTCGCCCGCCTGGGCGTCCCATCCGAACGCGAGCAGCCCCGCCTCGTGGACGAGGTCGACGAGGGCCGGCGTCCAGTCGCGCCAGTGAAGATTGAGCACGTCGACGCCGAGCTCGACGAGCTCGGGCACGAGGCTCCGAAGGCCGCCGGGCACACGCCGGGGTCGGGTCGAGCAGACGACGCGCACGTCCTCGCTTCGGGCCCGGACCGTCCGGAGCACGTCGAGCGAGGGGCTGCAGGCCCACAGCCGCGCGGCCGCGCCGTGCGCCACCGCGACATCGACTGCAGGCTGGGCTACCTGCGGGTGCTGGATATCGAGCGAGACCTCGTGACCGGGCCCGATCGTCGCATAGAGGTCCGCCAGCGACGGAACGCCGTACGTGGCGAGCTCCGCCGCCGGGCGACGGGTGACATCGATCCTTTGACCCGGGCGGCGGATCGTCCGGTCGTGGACGAGGACGGGGATCCCGTCGGCCGACAGCCAGGTATCGGACTCGATCCCCGTCGCGCCGAGCTCCACCGCGAGCTCGAACGCCGCGAGCGTGTTCTCCTGCGCATGGCCCGACGCGCCGCGGTGGGCGAACGCGATCGGGGGCTCCGGTCGCAAGAAGGCCATGCGCGCTCGCTCCATCAGGCCGGAGGATAGGGCCGTCCCGGACGGCAGTGGAGACCGCGTGAATGGACTGGTCGACGAGCGGGAGGCTGCGGATCGGCGGCCACCGAGGCGCAGCGGGTATCGCCCCCGAGAACACCATGGCGTCGTTCCGGATTGCGGCCGGCCACGGGTGCGACTATCTCGAGCTCGATGTCCAGCTGACCGCCGACGACGTCCCGGTCGTGTTCCACGACGACGAGCTCGACCGGACCACCGACGGCGACGGTCACGTCGGGGCGCGCCCGGCCGGCGCGATCCGAGCCCTCGACGCCGGAGCCTGGTTCGACCGACGGTTCCGGGGCGAACGTGTCCCACTTCTCGCGGAGGTCCTGGCATTCGTCGAACGGCAGGCCGAGCTGGGCGCCACGATCGAAGCGAAAGGGCCGGGCACGGGACGGGTCATCGCCGCGGCGATCGGTCGGTCGCCGGCCGCCAGCCGCCTGTCCGTCTGTTCGTTCGTCGCGGCCGAGCTGATCGAGGCGGCGACGATCGACCCGGAGCTCCCGCGCATCCTCATCCTCGACCGGGACGAGCCGACCGTCGACCCGATCGCCGCGGCCCGCGCCGCGAACGCGACCGGCGTCAACCTGCCCGTCGACTGGTGCGACGCCGCACTCGTCGGCCGGCTGCGCGCCGCCGGGCTCTTTGTCGCCGGTGGAACTGTCGACGACGACGCGACGCTGCGGCGAGCGGTTGCCCTCGGCATCGACGCGTGCGACTCGAACCGGCCCGACCTCGTCGTTCCCGCGCGCGACAGGCTCCTGCGAGGGCGCGAACGCGGAGGGGCCCCGGCCTGACCGGCCGGGGCCACCTTTCGTCGGAGCGTGGCTCGGAAGCCTACGGCCCGTTCTGGTCGATCTCGCCCTGGATCTGCGACGCGACGTCGTCGAGCGCCTTCTTCGGGTCGGCACCCGCGGTCAGGACGCTGTCGAGCGCCGAGTCCATCGCGTCGTGGAACTCGGCCCACTGGGAGATCATCGGGTTGACCCACGTCTTCTCGTGGTTCGCGATCTGCAGGAACGTGCCGAAGTGCGGCGTGCCCGAGAGCGTCGGGTCCGTGACGAGCGACTTGAGCTCGGGCACGCTCGCGTTCTGGATCGCCATCTTGCGCGACGGATCGTCGGTCATGAGGTACATCCCGAACTTCGCCGCAGCTGCCGCGTCCTTCGATCCGCTCGGGATCATGAACGCGTTGCCGTTGACGAAGCCCGCTCCGTACTCACCCGCGATGTCGGTCGGGAACGGCGCAGTCTCGTACTTGAGATTCGGCGCGAAGTTGGGGGCGTAGGCGGCGCCCGGGACCCACTCGCCGAACAGGCCCATCGCGACCTTGCCGGTGTAGAAGAGGTCCTCGTCCTCCGAGCCCTTGCTCGCGACGAGATCGGTCAGCTCGCCCTTCTTGTTGTACTCGTCGTACCACGACTTGTACCACTTGAACCAGCTCACGCAGGCGTCGCTGTTGACCGTCACCTTCTTCGCTGCATCGTCGTAGTACTGGCACCCGAACAGCTGCGACAGCTCGGTGAGGTTCTTGCCGGGATAGTCGGGGATGAAGCCCGCCCGGGCGAGCGAGCCGTCGGCGTTGCGCTTCGTCAGCTTCGCCGCGTCGTTCCACAGCTCGTCGAGGGTCTTCGGCGGCTGCGCCGGGTCGAGGCCGACCTCGGAGAACGCGTCGGTGTTCCAGAAGAAGCCCCACGTGTCCTGGAGGAACGGGAGGCCGTAGAGCTTGCCCTGGTACGTGACCCATGCGAGCGACGCCGGCAGGATGTCGTCGGTCTTCGCGCCGACCTGGGCGATGAGGTCGTCCATCGGCTGGATCACGCCGTCGTGGGCGAAACCGGGCAGCGCCTCGTTGTTGCACATGATCACCATGTCCGGAGGCGCACCTCCGGCGACCGCACCCGCGATCTCCTCGGCCTTGAGCGAGCCGCTGATGCCCCGGACCTGGATGGCCGGGTTCGCCTGGTTCCAGTCGTTGATGATCGATTCCATCGCCTTTACCTCGCCCTCCCCCGACCAGCAGTAGCGAAGGACGAGATTGACGGGGGCCGCCGATGGCGCGGACGAGACCGCGGCCGAGGCCGGCGCGCTCGCGGCGCTGCTCGGCGCGCTCGTGCTCGCCGACGGCGCGGCGGATTGGCAAGCCGCCACGACGACGGCGAGGCTCGCCAGGAGGGCGAGCGGGGAACTGCGCGGTTTCATCGCCTGAGACCTCCTCCTGTCCGGAGACATCCGATGGCTGGACGCGCTTGCCTCCTTCGGGGGCGCCCTCCTTTCAACCCTTGATTCCGGTCAAGGTGATCCCCTCGATGAACTTCCGTTGGGCGACGAAGTAGATGGCGACGAGCGGGGCGGCGATCACGACCGCGGCGGCCATCGACAGCGGCCAGTCCGTCTTGTGTGCCGACTGGAACGTCTGGACGGCGACCGAGAGCGGATAGAGGTTCGGGTCGCGCAGGTAGATGATCGGCCCGAAGAAGTCGCCCCACTTGTCGATGAACGTGAACAGGCCGACCGTGATGAGCGCGGGGACCGACAAGGGCAGGACGATCCGGGTGAGGATCCGCAGCTCGCTCGCGCCGTCGATCCGTGCCGCGTCCGAGAGGTCGTCGGGGATGCTCCGGAAGAACTGGCGGAGCAGAAAGATGAAGAACGGGTTGCCCAGGAACGTCGGCACGACGAGCGGCAGGTAGGTACCGACCCAGCCGAGGTGCGCGTAGATCACGTACAGCGGGATGAACGTCACCTGCGACGGCAGCATCATCGTCGCGAGGAGGACGACGAACAGGACGTCCCGTCCGGGCCACCGGATCCGGGCGAAGCCATAGGCCACGAGCGATGACGAGATGAGCGTCCCGATCACCGACGGCACCGCGTAGATCAGGCTGTTCCCGAGCGCGCGGTCGAGGCCGAGCTTCTCGAGCGCCGTCGGATAGTTGGCCCAGACGATCGGGTTCGGGATGAGCGACGGCGGGGTCTCGATCGACTGCGGCCCGGTCTTGAGCGAGGTCGCGATCATCCAGAGGAGCGGCAGCAGATAGGTCGCGGACAGACCGAGGAGCGCGGCATAGACCGCGATGCGCCAGCCCATCCCGCCCTCGCGTCGGGGCCGTCGCGTCCACGCCAGCGCCGTCACCGCTCGCCCGCGTAGTAGACCCGCTTCCGGGACACCCAGAGCATGAGCAGCGTGAAGCCGAGGATCACGACGAGGAGGATCCAGGCGAGCGCGGAGGCGTAGCCCAGGCGGAAGTAGCGGAACGCGTTGTTGTAGAGGTGGAGGCCGTAGAAGAGGAGCGAGTTCTGGATCCCGCCGACCGCACCGCTCCCCCTCGACGTCGTGCCCTCGCTGATCACGTACGCCTGGGTGAAGTACTGGAAGATCCCGATGGCGCCGGTGATGAGGTTGAAGAGGATCGCCGGGCTGATGAGCGGGATCGTCACGTTTCGGACCTTCGCCCAGCGACCCGCACCATCCACCTCGGCCGCCTCGTAGAGGTCGCGCGGAACGCCCTGGAGCGCACCGAGGTAGATGATCACGACGTCGCCGACGCCCCAGATCGTCATGAGGATGATCCCGGGCTTCGTCCAGTCGGGATCGAAGAACCACTTCGGACCGGCGATGCCGACCGCCGCGAGCACCTGGTTGACGAGGCCGTACTGCGGGTTGAGCAGCCAGATCCAGAGGACCGCGCTGGCGACCGTCGGCACGACGACCGGGAGGTAGAAGATCGTGCGGAAGACGCTGATGCCGAAGATGTGGCGCGTGTTGAGGAGGAGCGCGATCGCCAGCGCCGTCAGGACCGACAGCGGCAGCCCGACGACCACGAGGTAGAGCGTGTTCGTGAGCGACTTCCAGAAGAGGGGATCCGCCGCCATCCGCTGGAAGTTGTCGAGGCCGACCCAGCGTGGCGCCTCGAGGATCCGGAAGTCCGTGAAGCTGTAGTAGAGGGACGCGGCGGCCGGGTAGAGGTAGAAGGCGAGGAATCCGACCAGCCACGGCGACACGAACAGCAGGCCCGTGCGGAGACGGCGCCTCGTCCAGGGCGTGAGGCGCCGCGTCCGCGCGCCCGACGGCGCGGCGACCGCCACCCGCGCCCGAACGGTCACTCGAACGCCTCCGAGACCTTGTCGCGGGCCTCGTCGCAGTGACGCTCGACCGCCCGAGCCGCCGCGACCGGATCACCGCTCCCGATCGCCGTCAGCAGCTCGGCGTGTTCGTCCGCGATCGCGTCGAGCGAGCCGTAGCGAAGCACGTCGAGGCCGAGGAGAGTCTGCAGTGCCGGGACGTGACGGACGAAGACCTCGTGAAGCCGGCGATTGCCGGACAGGGCGCAGATCCGCTCGTGGAACGCGAGATCCGCCCGCCGAACGCGCTGGCTGTCGCCGGTCGCCGCGGCCGCTCGGATCGCCTCGATGCCGTGACGGAGCTCCGTCAGCGCCGCGTCATCGTGGCGGCGGGCGAGCATCGCGGCGGCGCGCGCTTCGATCGCCGCCCGGACGTCGTAGATCTCCTGCACGTCGGTCGCGCTGAGGGTCACCACGAACGCACCGCGCCGTGGTTCCTCCTCGATCAGGCCCTCGGCCGACAGCAGCCGGAACGCCTCCCGGATCGTGCCCCGGCTGACCTGCAGCCGAGCGGCGAGCTTCGCCTCCACGAGATGGGTTCCGCGTCGAAGACCGCCACCGAGGATCTGTTCCCGAAGGGCATCGGTCGCGTCGAGGGCCAGCTTCCTCGGCGCGCCGATCGGCGCCAGGTCCGGCAGCTCCGAATCCGGCTCGTCTCGTCGCAGCCGCTGTTGCATCGGCCTCGTCTCGTTCACTCGCCGCCCCTCGTCCCGCTCGTCTCCGGACGTGCCCGCCGCAGTCTACACATCGTCGCCGGTTGACAGTCGACCAACTCGCCCGTAGCGTCACCCGGTGCGGCTCACGGAGCGAATCCACGTCGTCGGTGGCTCGGAGCCCGGATTCGGCCGATCCGATCCGCTCGACGCGCAGGTCTACGTCCTCGAGACGAGCGACGGGCTCGCGGTGATCGATTCCGGCGCCGGGCGCGAGCTACCGACCGTTCTCGCCGAGGTTCGCGCGTCCGGCCTCGACACCCATGCCATCAGATGGCTTCTGCTGACGCACGGCCATGCGGACCACGCGGGCGGTGCCGCGGCCTGGCGTCGCGAGCTCCCGCGCGTCTCGGTCCTCGCCTCGGACCCAGTGTCGGGATGGTTGACTGCCGGAGACGAGGAGGCGACGAGCGTCGACCGTGCCCGCGTCGCCGGTATCTACCCCCCCGACTACCGCCTCGAGCCATGCGACGTCGAGCCGCTGCCCGCGGGTCGGGTCGCGATGGGCGACGTGGACGTCGACGTGCTGCCGACGCCCGGCCACGCCGCGGGTCACGTCGCCTTCGCGGCGACCGTCGACGGGGCGCTCACGGTCTTCTCGGGCGACGCCCTCTTCCCGGACGGCCGGATCCTCCTTCAGGACACCTGGGACTGCGACCTCCACGCCGCGCTTCGAAGTGTCGAGGCACTGGCCGTGCTGGAGCCCGAGCGGCTCCTCGCCGGCCACGGCGCGCCCGTGCTGGCAGGCGCGCGCGACCACGTGCAGCGAGCCCTCGACCGGATCGCCCGGCTCCTCCCGCCGGAGCAGCTCGAGTGAGCGCACACGGCGCGCTCTCGGCCGAGCGTGGCCTCCGCGACCTCCTCGACCGGCCCCTGCTGGCCCGGCTCGCCACGGTCGACGACGACGGCTACCCGGTCATCGTCCCGGTCTGGTACGAGTACGCGAACGACGCGTTCTGGGTCGTCGCCAGGGCACACGCCGCCTACGTCGCGCACCTCCGGGCGCGCGCCCGGGTCGGGTTGTCGATCGTCGACGATGCAGATCCCGACCGGCGGCTCACGATCCGGGGAACCGCCCACGTCGTGGGCGCCGCCGGTCCGCTCGAGGGACCCACCCTCGAGCTCGCCCGGAGGCTCGCGACTCGCTACGAGGAAGCGCCGGGCCTTCGGTACATCGAACGCTCCCGATCGTGGCCTCGCGTGCTCGTCCGGATCGACCCCGATTCCGTCACCGGCTGGTCGTCGCCGGACTGGCATCCGCGCTACCGTCGAACGGCACACCAGGAGGATCGATGAGCTTCGAGGTCGCGACGCTCCGCGCCCAGTTCCCTGCCCTCGGGCTGACGGTCGACGGGCGTCCCGTCGCCTTCTTCGACGGTCCGGGCGGGACCCAGGTCCCCCAGCGCGTCATCGATGCCGTCGTCGGCTACTACGAGACCGCGAACGCCAACGACGGCGGCGCGTTCGAGACGAGCGAGCGAAGCGACGCGATCGTCGCCGAGGCCCACGCCGGCGTCGCCGACCTCCTCGGCGCCGCCTCCCCGGACGAGATCAAGTTCGGCGCGAACATGACGACGCTGACGCTCCACGTCAGCCGCTCGATCGGGGCAACCCTCGCGCCCGGCGACGAGATCGTCGTCACGACCCTCGACCACGAGGCGAACGTCTCGCCCTGGCATCTGCTCGCGGGGGACCGCGGCCTCGTCGTCCGGACGGTCGACATTCGGGCCGACGACGTCACCCTCGACCTCGACGATCTCGACCGCGCGATCGGCCCCAGGACCCGACTCGTCGCGGTCGGCTACGCCTCGAACGCGGTCGGGACGATCAACCCGATCCGCTCGATCGTCGAGCGGGCCCACGCCGTCGGCGCCCTGACCTACGTGGACGCGGTCCACTACGCCCCCCACGGGCCCATCGACGTCCGCGCTCTCGGCACGGACTTCCTCGTCACCTCCGCCTACAAGTGGTTCGGTCCGCACGCCGGCGCGCTCTACGGTCGGGCCGACCTTCTCGATCGCCTGCCGGCGTACAAGGTCCGGCCGGCGCACGACCGATTCGAGACCGGAACGCAGAACTTCGAGGCGATCGCCGGCGTCGGCGCGGCCGTCGAGTATCTCCGGTCGATCGGACGGATGACCGGCGTCACCGGCGGCCGCCGAGCGGAGCTCGTCGCGGCGATGGAGGCGATCCGCGGCTACGAGCGCGGCCTCGCCGAGCGCCTCGCGGCGGGCCTCGCCGCGATCCCCGGGGTCCGCATCTGGGGGATCACGGATCCCGGCCGCTTCGCCGAGCGGACACCGACGTTCGCGGTCACGCTCGACGGCGTCTCGCCGCGCCAGGCGGCGGCTTCGCTCGGTCGGCTGGCGATCAACGCCTGGGACGGGGACTTCTACGCCCAGGCGCTCATCGAGCGACTCGGCCTCCACGAGGCCGGCGGCGTCCTCCGGCTCGGCATCGTCCACTACACGACCGAGGAGGAGGTCGAGCGCGTCCTTGATGCGGTCGACCGGATCGCCGCGCGCGAGGGCGCCGGCACCCGACGACCGGCCGCCGCCACACGGGCCTGACACTCTCACGTGGCCTCTCGACTCCGCGTCGCGGTCGTCGGCGCCGGCTTCATCGGCGCCGATCACGCGGCCGCGTATGCGCGGCGCGATGACGTCGAGCTCGTCGGGATCGCGGATGCCGATCCGGCTCGCGCTCGAGACGTGGCGGCCCGCTTCGGCACCGCCAGCTTCGGCAGCGCGGAGGACGCCATCGAGCGGACCCGGCCCGACGCCGTCTCGGTCTGCGTGCCCACCGGCCTCCACCGTGGAGTCGTCGAGATCGCCGCGGCCGCAGGGGCGCACGTCCTCCTCGAGAAGCCGATGGCGCGGTCGGTCGAGGAATGCGACGCGATCACCGAGGCCGCCCGGAACGCCCGGATCCTCCTCATGCTCGGGCTCACCCACCGGTTCCACGCCGAGTTGCAGCTCGCGAAGTCGCTGATCGACGAGGGTCGACTCGGGCAGCCGATGCTCGCCCAGGACGTCTTCTCGTTCGGCGAGCACGGTCCGTGGCCGGCCTGGTACTACGACCGATCGCTGTCGGGCGGAGGCGAGCTGATGCACGACGGCGTCCATCTCGTCGATCGGCTCGCCTGGCTGCTCGGAAGCCCCGTCGTCGAGGTCTTCGGACGCACGACCTCGTATGCCCGCGGCATCGACGGCGTGGAGGACGGCGGCGTCGCCGTGCTGCGATTCGCGAGCGGCGCGCTCGCGACGCTGTTCGTCAACGAGGCGACGTTCCCCATCCGGTCCGACGCCCCATCCGTGCCGATGCCCGGTCGCTGCGAGCTCGAGATCCATGGCGCCCGGGGATCGATCCGCTACCGGACCTGGCACGAGCTGATCGTGGACCTCGCCGGCGAGCCGTCGCGGACGATCGCCTACGGCGACGGGCGCGAGCTCGACCGGGAGATCGCGGAGTTCGTCACGGCCGTCGACCAGGGCCGCCCGCCGAGCGTCGGCGGGGCGGAGGGTCGTCGGGGGATCGCCGTGGTCCAGGCGATCTACGCGTCGGAACGCCTCGGCCGACCGGTCACCATCGTCGAACCGACACCCGTGCCGGAGGTTGCGGCGCCCGCCGGCGTCACGCCCGACCCGCTCGCCTCGTAGGCCGCCTTGCGCTCCCGGAACAGCGCTTCGGCGCCGGGGATCTGAACGCTCCGGTAGACGATCGGGGTCAGGCCCATGGCGGTCAGCCGCTCGGCGGCCCGCACGAGAATCGCCCACGCCGCGGCCGCGAGCAGGACGCCGGACGTCGGGCCGACCGGCGTGTCGACGCCGGGCAGCTCCACGGCGCCGTCCCCGACGACACCGCCGATGTCGACGACCAGGTCGGCCTCGTCGATGAGCCGGCGGCCACTCGGATGGTCCCGGACGACGTCCGGCCAGTCCTCGTAGGCCACGGACGTGAGGGCGATGACCGTGCAGCCGGCGGCGCGCGCGGCCCGCGCAACCTCGACCGTGCCGGCGTCGGTCCCGGCGTTCGTTCCGACGAGGACGACGTCCCCCGCCTCGGGTGAGAACACGCCGTCGCCGTGGATGGCCGCGGTCGACAGGGCGAGCATCGGACTCGAGAGGTCCGGTGTCTCGGCGAGCGCATGAACCGCGGCGAGGCCGCCCGCACGGAGAACGAGCTCGGTGTGGAGGACGTGGCTCGTGGCCGCGACGAAGACGCGGTGGCCCGCCGCGATGGCGTCCGCGACGGCGTTCGCGGCAGCTTCGATCGAGGCTCGCTGCCCCGTCGCCAGTTCGCGAAGGACGTCGATGACGCGCTCGAGATATGCGTCCGCCGCGGTCATCGCGCCGAGTCCGGCGACGCCCCGCGGGCGAGGGCCGCCCGAACCCGCGCCGTCGGGGCGCCCGCGTGACGAAACGTCATCCACGGCCGGAATCCGACGGGCCCGTAGAAGTCGAGCAGGGTCGTGAAGTCGATGACGACGTCGGTCGCCCCCTCGGAGCGCAGCTCCGCGAGGGCGGCCACGAGGAGGGCCCGCCCGAGGCCCTGACCCCGGAACCGGCGGGCGACGCCGATCGGCCCGAGACCGCCGGCCCCGGAACCGCGCCGCGCCCGCCAGAAGAGGGGTGGGCCGAGCGGGCGGTCAGCCGGACGATGGATTCGGGCATGGCCGACCAGTGAGCCGTCCGCCGTTCGCAGGACGACGATCGCGGCAGGGTCCAGGCCTTCGTCCAGCGCCCATCGGATGTCGTGCCACCATTCCGCGCCGAACTCGACCAGGAGATAGCGGAGGAGCGCGTCGGCCTCGTCCGGGAGCAGGCGGCCAACCGAGAGCTCCGCGCGGGCGAGGGCGGCTCGCTCGGCCGGGCCGACGACGATCCCCGAGACATCGCCGCGCAGATCGAACGACAGGCTGCCCGGCTCGAGCCCGATCGCGCGGACGAACGGCTCGCCGTCGTCGAGGTCCGTCGGCACCCCGGGCCAGAGATAGAAAAACCCGCTGCCGGCCTCGATCCGCGTCCGTCCTTCCCTGGCGGCCGAGCTGAGCAGTTGCTCCGTGAGCCGCCGCCCCAGGCCCTGCCGGCGCCACCCGGCGTCGACGACCACCGCCTGGAGATGGGCCGCCTCGCGCTCGGCCGCGAGCTCCGGGTCCGGCAGCCGCTGGATCGTCAGGTAGGCAAAGCCGATGAGATCGTCGCCAACGCTCGCGACGAGACTGTCGCCCCGACGACGGCTCGGGTTGCGCTCGAGGACCGTGGCCAGGACCTCCGCGTCGATCGGGTAGCGGTCACCGATCGCGCGGTTCCACAGCGCGGCGATGGCAGGCAGGTCCGCAGCGGTCGATGGGCGGACGACCACTCCGGCGGGCGCCGACGCGGTCACGCCCGGTCACGGACTCGACGGAACGATCGAGCGACGGCCGCCCACGTCTCCTCCGGCCGCTCCGAGGTGCAGCTCGACATCGCGTCGCAGCCGTCGTACGACCACGCCGCGAGGTTCCGCGCGCCGGCCGCGACCGCCGCGTCGATCGCCTCGTCGATCTCGCGCTCGCGACCGGCCGGCACCTCGAAGGCCTGGATCCAGACGTGGTGGTCGATGCCGTGCCGGTCCGCGACCTCGACCGTTCGGCGCGCGTGCTCGCCGACATAGGCTGCCGCACTGCCCTCGCCCGGGGGGAGGAACGAGAACCAGTACGGGTCGGTCCCGAAGTTGTCGAGACCGCGGATCGAGGCCGCGCGATCCCAGTCCCGGAAGCCGGGGTTCGATGCCTCCGGCGGCATGATGCAGACGGCGTTCTCCATCCCCAGCCGGTGCGCCCGCTCGCACACGTCGCCGAGCAGCTCGGCCATCGAAAGCTCCTGGAACGCCTTGACCTCGTCGACGTAATCCTCCGGCATCTCGGCCCCGAACCGCTCGCGGAAGCCCGCCCGGCAGCGCTCGCACCGGCACGACCAGACTGCTCCACGCTCGCGGACGTCCCACGTCGGCTCGTCCCAGAAGATCATCTCGGCACCGACCGTAGCCGCGTCGTCCAGCCAGCGGTAGACCCACTCCCGAAACGCCGGCTGGTTGGGGCAGGCGCGCGTCGTCGGGCGACCCGTCGAGTCGAGCTGGCGCGCGTCGGGGTGGACGGCGCCGAAGCGGGAGAAGGGCTCGCCCCCGAACACCTCGCCGACCCCATAGGGATCGAGCCAGACACGCATCCCGCGTGCCTTCGTCTCGGCGACGAGCCGGGCGACGGTCTCGCGCTGCCAACGCGCGTCGAACTCGGACATGCAGTGGACGACGTACGTGCAGCCGGACGCGACCATGTCGTCGAGGTCGGGCAGGATGTGGCGGCGCGCGCGCCCCTCGAAGTAGGCCACGCCCGTCTCGACGCTCATCCCTCTTCCTCCAGATCGACCGGGTTCGTGAGCGCGCGATGCCACGGACCATCGCCCGGCACCGAACGTGGATCGGGACGCGCCCGTACGGATCGCGCTTCGCGTCCGTGGCCGAGAATCGGCGGGATCGGCTGATCCGCTCGACGATCCCGGGCACAGCCGGCTTGGTCAACGGTCGACAGCGTACCATCGGCGAGCCTCCCGAATCCCGGAACGGCACACCCCACGAGGCGACATGACCCACCAATCCGTCCGCGAGATGCCCGCGCCGGCGTCCTCACGCCGGGCGCAGGCGCGCACCGTCATCCATCTCGTTCCCCACACGCACTGGGATCGGGAGTGGTACCTGCCGTGGCAGCGCTTCCGGATGCGACTCGTCGACCTCGTCGACGGGCTCGTCGACGAGATGCGCGACGATGAGCGCGTCCGGTTCACGCTCGACGGCCAGACCGCCACCGTCGACGACTATCTCGAGATCCGCCCGGAGCGCGAGGCAGAGATCCGCCGCCTCGTCACCCAGGGTCGCCTCGCCGTCGGGCCGTGGCGGATCCTCATGGACGAGTTCCTCGTCTCGGGCGAGACGATCGTCCGCAACCTCGAGATGGGCCTGTCGCGAGCGACCGAGCTCGGCCGGCCGATGGCGATCGGCTACCTCCCGGACATGTTCGGCCACGTCGCCCAGATGCCCCAGATCCTCCGGTCGGCCGGGATCGAGGACGCCGTCGTCTGGCGCGGCGTCCCCGCGGCGATCGACCGCCACGCGTTCACCTGGACGGCGCCCGACGGCTCGGCGGTCCGCTGCGAGTACCTGCTCGGCGGCTATGGCAACGGCCGGGAGATCCTTGCGCTCGCGGAACACGTCGGACGGAAGCTCGAGGCATTCGTCGAGCTCCAGGCCTCGTCGTTCGAGGGCGACGACCTGCTCGCGATGTACGGCGAGGACCACTCGGTCCCGCGGCCCGGCTACGCCCAGCTCGTCGCCCGCTTCAACGAGCGACAGGACCGGTTCGAGATCCGGATCGAGACGCTGCCCGAGGCCCTGGCGGCGATCCGCGGGACGGACCGGCCGGCGCTCGCCTGGCAGGGCGAGCTGCGGTCGGGCGCGCGGGCGAACGTCCTCATGGGCGTGACGTCCCATCGGGTCGAGGTGAAGCAGGCGGCGGGCCGCGTCGAGCGGCTCCTCGAGCGGACGGTGGAACCTCTCTGGGCGCTCCACGGGGGCGCCTGGCCCGCCGCGTTCCTCGACGAGGCCTGGACGCGCGTCGTCGAGAACTCGGCCCACGACTCGATCTGCGCCTGCTCGTCGGAGCAGACGGTCGCCCAGGTGCTCGTCCGGTACGCCGAGGCCGACGCCATCGGGTCGGGTCTGCTCGATCGCCTCCTCGCCGACCTCGGCCTGGACGCGCCGCGCGGCGGCTTCGTCGTCGCCAACCCATCACCCGTCGAGCGCGCCGACGTCGTCGAGATCGACCTCCCCGCGGACCTTCCGCCGATCGTGGTCGATGCCTCCGGCAGACGGGTGCCCGTCCAGGACGGTGGCGTCCGGGAGACGATCGTCCGCGAGGTCGAGGTCGATGCGAACGAGGTGGTGGACTACCTTCGCCTCCGGCTCCACGGGCGCGAGCTCTTCGGCTTCCAGGTCTGCGGCTGTCGGTTCAGCCGCGACGAGCCGACCGAGGCTGCGAGTCGCCGGCCGACGCTGACCGTCGAGGCCGACCTCGTTCCCGACCCCGCGGAGCTCGACGTCGACGCCCTGCTCGACCGGGTGGCCGCGGAGACCGCACTCGGCCCGGCCGGTCCCTGGCAGGTCGTCGTCGTGGCCCGGCCGCGCCGTCGGCTGCTGGCACGGCCGTCGGTCCCGCCCCTCGGGACGTGTGTGATCCAGGCGGCGCCGGGCGAGCCTTCAGCGGCCGCAGTCGACCTCCCCCACCCCGTCCGGGCGAGCGAGCGCGAGCTGTCGAACGGCCTCGTCCGTGTCGCGGTCGCGGCCGACGGCGGCCTCGAGCTGAGGCGCGACGGCGACCTGCTCGCCGGCGTCGGGCGGATCGTCGACGGTGGCGACGCCGGCGACAGCTACAACTACGCCCCACCCCTCTCCGACCGGCTCGTCGAGACGCCGGCGACGGCCCGGGTGACGCCCGGACGGCTCGGCCCGCTCGTCGGGTCGCTCCGCGTCGAGCGTGCCTACGACTGGCCGGCAGGACTGCTCGCCGATGGGTCCGCACGTACCCCCGAGACGATCCGGACCGACGTCGCCGTGACCGTCGAGCTCCGCGCCGACGAGCCGTTCGTCCGGGTCGCGGTCGAGCTCGACAACCGGAGCCTCGACCACCGCGTCCGCTTCCATCTCCCGATCCCCGGTGGCGCGGATCGATCCCTCGCCGAGGGCCAGTTCGCCGTCGTCGAGCGGGGGCTCGAGATGGAGGGCGGGCACGGCGAGGTCCCGCTTCCGACGTTCCCGGCGCACGGCTTCGTCGCCGCCGGCCGGATCGCCGTCATTCTCGAGCACGTGACCGAGTACGAGCTGCTCCGGTCCGGCGCAGCGGATCGGGCCGACGAGTTGGCACTGACGCTCCTCCGTGCGACGGGCCTCATCAGCCGGAACGAGAACCGGTACCGCGCGGAGCCGGCGGGTCCCGTGATCGCGGCCCCCACCGGTCAGGCCCAGGGCCCGCGGCGGGTCGCGTTCGCCCTGCTGCCGCTGACCGGGGATGCCTCCGGCTCGCTCGCGGCAATCCACGCGGCCGCTGAGCGGTACCGCCACGACCTCCGAGTGGCTCCCGGACTCGGGCCGGTCGGCGCGACTCCCGACTCGGCGGTTCGGGCCGGCCTCGCCGTGGACGGTCCCTCCGTCGTCCTCACGTCGCTCCGGCGGCGCGCGGACACGCCCGACCGCTTGCTCGAGCTCCGCGTCGCCCACGAGGCGGCGGACGATGCCCTGGCCTCGATCAGCGGGCCGTTCGACGCCTGGCGACCGGTCGATCTCCTGGGCAGGGCCGGCGCCTCGGACTGGCAGCCCGCACCCGGAGGCATCGCCTTGCCGCTTGGCGGCTGGGAGATCCGAACGATCCAGCTTCGGGCCGTTCGGGGAACGTGATTCCGCTCGCCTAGGGTGCGACCGGCGGCGCCGCGCCCTCGTCGAGCCGGACGCGGACCCAGGCCGCGCCGACGAGGAGCACCTGGAACGTCGTCCCGAGCCAGACCATGACCGAGAAGATCGCGGCGAGCGAGCCGTAGATCGCGGCGACGCCGATGAGGCGCGGCGCGACGAACGTGAACAGCTGGGTGAATGCCGCGAGCACGACCCCGACCACGAGTGCAGGCAGCCAGAGCGCCCCGAGCGTC
Organism: Candidatus Limnocylindrales bacterium; assembly: GCA_035760905.1. Classification (GTDB taxonomy): domain Bacteria; phylum Chloroflexota; class Limnocylindria; order Limnocylindrales; family CSP1-4; genus DASSHA01. Next base: position 38,252 of record DASTSC010000094.1, read on the forward strand.
ACCTCCCGGTCGGGCACGAGGCGGTAGACGATCCCGACCCCGGCGACGAAGACGACCGCGGCGACGGCCGGTCCCACGAACCGCCAGACCTCGCGGACGTCGAGCGGGATCGCCAGCCCGAAGGGCTGCTCGTCGACGAAGGCGGACGCGATCCCGGTGAGGGCGACGCCGCCGATGAAGACGACCGTCAGGAAGACGACGGCGAGCAGACCGCGGCCGATCCGCGCGACGAGGCCACGGGCCGGCGCGTTTCGGAAGATCCGGGCGAACGCATCGTCGAGCGAGCCGTAGAACCGGCTCGCGCCCCAGGCCAGCCCGGCGAGACCGAGGGCCGAGACAGGGACGGCGCCGGCGCTCACCTGGGCGAGCGTCTGCCCCGCGATCGACTCGAGCGGCGGGAAGGCGCGGCCGATCGCGTCGACCGCCGCCTGCTGTCGCGTCGGGTCCGTGACGAACACCCCGAGGAGGCCGGTGACGAGCAGGAGGCCGGGCAGGAGAGCGAACAGCGCGGCGTAGGCGAGGCCGCCCGCGAGCAGGCCGCCGCCCGCCGCGTTGAACGAGTCGAGGACGGCGCGCGCGGTCACCACGGGCGGCAGCGCGAGGACGCGCGCCAGGATCCTCCGCACCCGGGCGATGAGGGCCGACCGCGTCGGCCCGTCGCCCGGTGTCATCCGCCGGTGGACGCCGTCTTCGCGGGATCGCTTCCGCGGCCGTCGCTTCCGCGGCCGTCGCTTCCGCGGCCACCGCCCGAGCCGCCACCGCCCGAGCCGCTCGCGGCGGCGTCCTTCTTCGCGCCGTCGCCCTTCCCGCCGTCCCCACCCCCGCCCCCGGTCTCGGAGACCTTCGACGGCTCGCCCTCGCGCTGACCGGCGGGGCGCGACGAGCGTTCCTTCTTCGCCCAGCCCGAGCCCTTGAACACGATCGCCGGCGGCGCGAACGCCTTCCGGAGCGTGTCACGGGCGCCACACGACGGGCATGTCTCGGGCGGGCCGGCATGGATCGAGTGGACGATCTCGAGCCGTTCCCCGCAGGAGGAGCAGCGGTACTCGTAGGTGGGCATCGGGCGCAGCTCAGCGCCGCGCGCGGACCGTGCGGCTCACCCGCGGAGCAGCCGCATGCCGCACTTGGGGCAGTAGAACGCCCGCTCGTGGGCCGACGCGAAGCCGCAGTGGGCGCAGACGAGGCCTCCCCGACCGGCCGCCGGAACGGGGCGTTCGAGCGGCGTCAGCCCGATCGCGTTCTGGTTCGCGAGGACGTTCGTCAGGAGCCCGCCGAGGAGCCGCTGTCCGATCCGGTCGGTGTCGCCCCGAACCCCTCTGCCGCCCCAGCCGACGACGGCCCGGACGACCATGTCGCCGGTCGCCTCGTCCCAGTGCGACGCGACGCCGCCGACGATCGCGTTGTACTCGGGGTAGCCCGACGTGTCGGTCTCGCCGTCGAGGAGCGTGCAGCAGAACGTGTCGAACGCGAGGTCGACCGCGTCGATCGACTCGAGGACGACGAGCGCGTGCCGCGTGATCGGCGAGAGGGCGTGGTGCGCGTTCAGCCACTGCATCGCCTCGGACGGGTGGCTGATGACGGGCGTCGCCTGGCTGAACTCGATCGGCAGCGGCTCGACGACCTCGATGTCGGTCTTCGCCAGCCCCGCGAGCATCGACGGCAGGTCAGCGATCGCGTTCGGCCCGGTCTGCATCCGGACGCCCTCGCTCGTCTTGCCCGCGTAGTAGAGCTTCAGCTGAAAGTCCTGGGCGACGATCTCTTCGGGCAGCGTGATCGGGCCGCGCGTGGCGGGAGCCGCCGGCGGCGGCGCGCCCGGAGCGGGAGCTCCGCCCTCGGCGGCGTTGCGGCGCTTGAGGAAATCGAGCGGCACGGCAGGCTCCGTGGACGGGAACGAGGAACCGCGGCCATGGTAGCAGCGGCCGGCGGCGGTTCGTCAGGGTGACCTTCGGCGGGGCGGCGGGGCGCCGAACGGCATCAGGCCCCGGGTGGCGCTCCGCGACGAAGGATCAGCGCCTCGTCGGGGCGGAGGGTGAGGGTCCCGTCACCGGCGGGCGCCGCCGGCTCGCGGTGCGATCCCACGATCGCCTGCCACGCACCGGGCGCGACGGCTCCGAGGTCGAC
>DASTSC010000095.1:0-1451 GCA_035760905.1 Candidatus Limnocylindrales bacterium
GGCGAGATGTCCGTCAGCGATCTCTCGGCGCGCGTCAACTGCCAGGTCCCGAACATGAGCCAGCACCTCGCCGTCCTGCGTGCCGCGGGGCTCGTCACGACTCGCCGCGACGGCAGCAACGTCTACTACCGACTCGCGGACGCCCGCGTCCTCGAGGCCTACCGACTCATCCAGTCCCTCTGAATCGAGGCAGTTTCCATGGCCGAAATCAAGGCAGTGACCGACGCGACGTTCGAGCAGGACGTGCTCCACAACGACAAGCCCGTCGTCGTCGACTTCTGGGCCGTCTGGTGCGGGCCCTGCAAGATGGTCGCGCCCGAGATGGAGAAGATCGCCGCGAAGTACGACGGCGCGGTCGACGTCGTCAAGGTCGACGTCGACGCCAACCCCGGTCTCTCGCAGGCGTTCAACATCATGAGCATCCCGACGATCGCCTTCTTCGCCCCCGGCAAGCAGCCAATGGGCGTCGTCGGGTTCCGCCCGATGGAGCAGCTCGAGCAGCAGTTCGGACTGGCCCAGTACCAGGCCTCGACCGCGCAGCCCGAGGCCGAAACCACGCCCGCCGAGAGCTGACCCTTCGCTCCTCCTCCTCTACCGAACGCCCCGGCAGCCGCCGGGGCGTTCGGCTGTTCAGGACGCTCTCGCGCGTCCGGCCGCCCGCCGCCTTGCCGATTCGAACCACGCCGTCGCCCGATCGCGAGCGAAGCGGTCGAGGGTTCCAGGCTCGAACCTGACCCAATCGGAGCCTCGCTCACTCGGGCGCGTATCCGGCGTTCGGACGGCGGCCGCCGCGACGGCGGCGCCGAGATCGACCACGAGCGCATCGCCCTCGACAACGGCGAACACCCTGCCGTCGAGGGCGTACTCCACGGCCCTTGCCGAGGCCGACACCTCGACGCCTCCGACGGCTTCCGCGATCTCCGCGACGAGCACGGAGAGCGCCGACCCCGGGGTCACCGCGACGCGGCGAGGATGGCTGCCAGATCGCCCTCGTGACCCGCGTAGTGGTCGATCGTCTCTTCGGACAGCCAGCGGAAGGCCTCGGCGTTCTTCAGCCAGCGCGACTCGGGCACAACCGTGAGATAGCCGCGCAGCTCGCCGGGCAGGGTCCGGAAGCGGGTTCGGATCTCGTCGAGCGGGAGGTCGGCCCAGGCGGCCGCGAGCTCGTCGTTCATCGCGTCGCCCTTCGCGTCCCAGTCGGCGTCGGCCCGACGGAGGGTCGGGCTCTCCTCGGCCACGGCGAGCTCCTTGGCGCCCGCGAGCGCGATCTCGAGCCACATCGCCAGGTGGATCATGAGGTCGCGACCGGACCAGCCGTGGGCCGCCTCGACCGGTCGCTCGAGCGCCGCGTCGGGCAGGTCGGCCAGCGCCTCGAACGGTCGCCACGTCTCGCGCTCGTCGTCGAGGAACGAGAGGCCGTCGAGGTACATCGGAGCGATGGTAGCCTCCGG
>DASTSC010000096.1:0-1362 GCA_035760905.1 Candidatus Limnocylindrales bacterium
GGCCTCACCGACGAACGAGCGGACGAGCGACCAGCCGCTGCCGAACGCGCTCCCCCGCCGGACCGTGACGTGGGATCCGAGCCGTTCTCCGACGGCCGCCTCGAGCTCCGGCAGCGTCAGCCGCCGGCCCTCGACCGCGGCCGCGATCTCGTCCCGGATCCGGCCCGCGTCCCGCTGGGTCAAGCCGAGCGCCTCGAGCCGGCCGCGAGCATTCCGATCGGGTGGCGGCAGCGCGCGCAGCGCGGTCAGCCAGAGCCCGAGCTCGTTCGCCGGGAACAGGTGGACGGTACCCCGCAGCCCGTACGTCTTCACGAGCGATCGCTCGGTCCAGAGCGCGGCCTGGACCGTCGACCGCATCGCACCCTCGACGCGGAGGCCGAGCGACAGCTCGGCGCTCACCATCACCTGGGCGTGGATCCCGCACACGTCGCCGACGACCCGCACGAGTTCCCCCGGCGCCGCGGGATCGGTGAGGCGATGGGTCGCGAGGCGGGACCGGAGGACGTCGGGCCAGGTGAGCTCGGCGACGGAGCTCAAACCCGCCCGATCAGCTCGTCGCCGAGGAGGTCGATCATGTCGAGATCCCGGGGCACGAAGTCCTGGAGCATCATCCGCTCGACCCCGACCGCGGCGAACTCCCGGACGCGGGCCCGGGCCTCCTCGGGCGTCCCGAGGATCCAGCGCTGCCGCCGCTCCTCGTACCAGGCCGAAAGGCCCTCGTCGGCATGGCCGACCGCCGCCAGGAGGCGTCGCCGTCGCGCGTCGAGGTCCGCCTCGTCGCGACCCACGAGGACGCCGACCATCGCCGACCGGGCGAGCGTCGCCGGATCCCTTCCCGCCTCGGCGATGGTGCGATCGAGCAGGCGAAACCGGTCGGCGATCCGCTCCGGATCGGACGACGTGATGTTGAACTCGTCGGCGTAACGGACCGCGATCCGCATCGACCGCGGCATCCCGTCTCCGCCGACGATGATCCGCGGGATGGGCGTCGGCTTCGCCCGGAAAAGCGCGTTCTCGATCCGGTAGTGATCCCCATCGAACGACCAGCCGTCGGCGCCCTGCCAGAGGCCGCGCACGATCTCGAGCTGCTCCTCGAGCATGTCTGCCCGCTCCGCGATCTCGGGAAACGGGAAGCCGTACGCCGCGTGCTCGACCTCGTTCCAGCCCGCGCCCATGCCCATCTGGAGCCGGCCGCCCGACATCTCCTGAACGGTGGCGCCAAGCTTGGCGAGGTTGCCCGGGAGCCGGAACGTGACCGGTGAGACGAGGATGCCAAGCCCGATTCGTGAGGTCTCTCGGGAGAGGCCGGCGAGCACCGCCCAGGCGTCGGTCGTCCGGTTGTCCGAGGCGCCCGGAAAGCTC
>DASTSC010000097.1:0-3634 GCA_035760905.1 Candidatus Limnocylindrales bacterium
AACCGTTCGCAGCTCGCCCTTCCGCTCCGGGCAGGGGATGAACGGGCAGTCGTCGGTCGCAAGGACCTCGAGGCGGCGGCGGAGCTCCGTCCGCGTCCGGCCGTTGAACCCGGAGCCGACCTTCCCGGCGTAGCGCAGGACCTCGCCCTCGTAGACGCCGACGACGACCGCGCCGAGGTCCTTCGCGTTGCCCTCGCCCGGCGTCCAGCCGCCGACGACGAGCTCCTGCTCCGGGCGGACCTTGATCTTCAGCCACGTCTGCGACCGGCGGCCGGGCTCGTAGCGGCTGCGGCGGTGCTTGGCGACGATCCCCTCGAGCGCGTTCGCCTTCGCGGCCTCGAAGAAGGCGTTGCCGTCGCCGACGACGTGATCGGCGAAGCGGACACGGGGATGCTCGCGCAGGAGCGTTCGGAGGAGTCGCTTGCGGTCCTCGAGCGGGACCCTGAGGAGCGACCGACCGTCGTGGTGGAGGAGATCGAAGACCTCGTACACGAGCGGAGCGCGATGGGTTCCGGCCTCGTTGCCGTCCCGCTCCCCGTCCGACGCCGGCTTCCGCCCGCGCACGCCCGGGACCCTGCCGCCGGTCGCCTCGCTGATCCGGTGCTGAAGGAGCGAGAAATCGGGCCGGCCGCGCTCGTCGAGCGCGACCACCTCGCCGTCGACCACGGCGTCCTGCGAGTCGATCCAGGGCGCCGGACCGGCGAGCGAGGGGAAGTAGGTCGCCGCGTCGTTGCCGTGGCGGGTGTACAGCTTCGCCCGGCCGTTCCGGATGACGGACTCCACGCGATAGCCGTCCCACTTCACCTCGAAGAGCCAGTCCGGGTCGTCGAAGGCCTTCGAGACGAGCGTCGCCGCCATCGGCTCGACGTACGTCGCCGCGCCCGCCGCTTCGGCCCCGGCCAGGTCGATCTCGGCCGTCGCCGCGGGCGCGCTCGAAACCCAGACCGCGTCCGCGTTCGCGGCCACCTCGTCGTTCGTCCGACCGGTCTTCACGCTCCGCGGGTGGTCCTCGGGATCCCAGCCCTCGATCGAGTCGGCGTCCCGCTTCTTGATGAGGAGCCACTGGTCGCCCTCGTCCTCCTCGAAGGCCCGCTCGGTGCCCTTCCGGCGACTGCCCCGTCCCGACGTCCGGACGATCGTGTAGCGGCCCTTGAGCTTCTGGCCGTGGAGCGTGAACTTCAGCTCGCCGTCGGGAATGGCTCGCTCCGGGTCGGCGGTCTCGGCCTCGGCGTCGAACGTGCCCCAATCCCAGACGATGACGTCGCCGCCGCCGTACTGGCCCTTCGGGATGACGCCCTCGAAGTCGAGGTATTCGATCGGGTGGTCCTCGACGTGGACGGCCATTCGCCTCGTGCCCGGGTCCATCGTCGGACCCTTCGCCACGGCCCAGCTGACGAGCACGCCGCCGATCTCGAGACGGAAGTCGTAGTGGAGCCGGGTCGCCCGATGACGCTGGACGACGAACCGGCCGCTCCGGGCGTTCGTCGGCCGTTTCGGGGCGCCGGCCGGCTCGGGCGTCTTCCCGAAGTCGCGCTTGCGGACGTACTCCTCGAGCGGCACGGCAACAGTCTGCGGGCGAGGCGGCCGGCCGTCACCCCGGCGCCCCGGCCCGGAGACCGAGGCTGGGCGATCAGGCGCTCTTTCGCCGGCGCGCCGGTCGTTCCTCTTCTTCCGCCTCGTCGCCACGGGCGGCCTTGCCGGCCTTCTTCGCGGCGGCGGCCGACTCCTTCTTCTCGGCCGGCTTGACGCCCTTCTTCGCGTCGCGCTTCGCCTTCGCCTCGGCGACCGAGACCGGCTCGCCGCCGCGTGCCTTCTTCGCCTGGTCCACGCTCGCCTGGAGGGCAGCCATGAGATCGACGAGGTTCGTCTCCTCCTCGGGCTCCTCGGCGGCGACCGTCTCGCGGCCCTCGATCTTGGCCTCGATGACCTGCATGAGCGCCTCGCGGTACTCGTCCTTGTACTGCGAGGGGTCGAAGTCGCCGGTCATCGCGGCGACGAGCTGCTCGGCCATCTTCTTCTCGGCCGGCTTGAACTCGGGCAGCTCGTCGGGCAGGTCGAGCTCCTTCACGTCCCGGATCTCGTCCGGCCAGTGGAGAGTCGAAAGGACCATCGTGTTCTGGAACGGATCGAGCGCGCAGAGCGCCTCGCGGTCGCGGATGACGACCTTCGCGATCGCCGTGAGGCCGCGGTCCTGCAGGACGTCACGAAGCAGGTAGAAGGCCTTGCGGCCGATCTTGTCCGGCTCGATGTAGTAGGCCTGCTTGACGAACTGCGTCTGATCGCCCTCGGCCTCCGCGCGCGGGACGAACTGCTCGATCTCGATCGTCCGGACCGTCTTGAGCGGGACCTTCTCGAGGTCCTCGTCGGTGATCACGACGTACTGGTCGGGCGCGTACTCGTAGCCCTTGACCGTGTCCGACCGCGAGATGATCTCCTCGTCCTCGGGGCACCAGACCTTCATCTGGATCCGGGCGTTGTCCTTCTCGTGGAGCATGTTGAAGCGGATCGTGTAGCTCGACTCGGTCGCGAGGTAGAGCTTCACGGGGATCGTCACCAGCCCAAACTGGATCGCCCCCCGCCACATCGAGCGCGCCACGGCTGCTCCTCATGCGCGGCAGCCCACCGGACCCTCCCGGTGGCGCCGGACGGCGAACATAGCACGGGGTCGCAACCATTCCGGGTTGCGCGAACCCGGTGCACGTTGTCACCGACGTTGCGGTCGCGGCGCGCGCGCGTGGCCCGCTCAGCCGCGCGGCGTCAGCTCGGCCTCGGCCTCGGCGACGCGCGCGAGGACACCGTTGCGGAGCTTGTCCAGCCCCTCCCACACCGCGCCCGTCGCGTTGCGGATCGAGGTCAGCTGGGCGCGGAGCGCGCGGATCGCCTCGAGCTGCTCGCGGATCGCAGCGAGCGCCCGTGAGACGGCCGCGGCGTCGATCTCGACCTCCCGCTCGGCGAGCGAGGCGAGCGCGAGCAGCCGGGCGAGCTTCGTCGCCGCCTCGAGCGTGGCCGGTTCCGGGGCCTCTGGATCGAGGACGCAGTAGACGTCGCCCGAGCGGACGTCGAACGGCGCGACGCCGGTCGGGGCGTGGGCCGGCGTGAACACGACGAGCGCCACCTGGGCCGCGCGGTTCGCCTTCGCCTCGCGCAGCTCGTCGCGAATCGCCCGCGCGGACATGGGCCGGTCCTTCGCCTCGACGACGACCCGCACGTCCGCCCCCCGGGCCACGCCGTCGTTGAGCGTGACCAGGAAGTCGCCCTTCTTCGAGCGGAGCTGATCGCCCGTCTCGCCACCCGTCCGATCGACGAGGTCCCCCGTCCCGCGCGCGATCTCGCCGAGCATCGTCTCGAGGAGGTCCTCGAAGTCGGTGCCCTTCGCGGTGCCCTTCGCGCGTTCGGCGGCGCGCGCCTGGCTCGCGGCCTCGAGGGCGACGATCCGCTCCGACAGCCTGCCGAACTGCTCGGCGATCTCGCCCCGGAACTGGTGGAGCGGCGACGACGCGCGGGTCGGGTCGAGGAGCTGGGCGAGCTTCGAGGCGTCGCCGTCGAAGTAGCGCTCGAGCATCGTCCCCATCCGGCCGATCGCCGAGTCGCGCTTGCGCTCATCGAAGAGGTCCGTGACGAAGGTTCGCAGCGC
>DASTSC010000098.1:0-6236 GCA_035760905.1 Candidatus Limnocylindrales bacterium
GGCGACGGCCGAGGGCGGCAGGACGGCCGCGAGGGCGACGTCGGCGACCACCACGGCCAGCGGCTTCCCGTTGCCGTTCCGGCGGACGGTGACCGCGAGCCCGATCTCGTCCGCCGAGCCGTCGACCGGCAGGGCGATCGGCCCATCGGTCGCGTCGAGGGCCGCTTCGAGCTCGTCGGCGGTCAGCCGGTCCTTCGGCCGGGCGGCGTAGAGGACGTGGCCGCCGGGGTCCGCGGCGACGAGAGCCGACACGCGCCGATCGCCAGCGAGCGTGGCGAGCGCGGTGCGAGCCGCCGGAGCGAGGTTGTCCTTCCCGTCGACGAAGCCGTCGATCCCCGCCGCGTCGGCGAGCGCGGTCGTGACCCCGTCGACCGCGCTCAGTGCCTGGCCGGCGAGGGCGACCGCGGCCGCGGTCGTCGCCTGGCGCTGCCCGCCGTCGGCGGACGCGAGCCGGACGACGGGCAGGATGACTGCCACCGGCAGGATCGCGACGGCCAGCAGCGCGAGGCCCAGCCGAAGTCGGACGAGCCGAAGTCGCGGTGCTCCGAGGAGCGCTTCGTCGTCCGCCGTGGGTGGAGCGGGGCGCGGTCTGGTGACGGACATGGAGGACAGGAGCGGTTATCCCACGTTCCGTGGTCCCGGAGCGTGGAACGATCGTCCGGTCGCCCCGGCCCGTTGTTCCTACCCGGTGGTCGCGCCGCCCTCCGGGCCGGCGGGCTCGATCGCTCCGCGCCCGACGTAGGCCCGAAGCTCGTCCGGGACCTCGACTCCGCCGTCCGGGCGCTGGTACGTCTCGAGGAGCGCCGCCACCACCCGAGCGAGGGCGAGGCCGGAGCCGTTGAGGGTGTGGACGAGCTCGGGCTTCGCACCCTTCTCGGGCCGGTAGCGAACCGCCATCCGGCGGGCCTGGTAGTCGCGCAGGTTCGAGCAGGAGCTCACCTCGAGCCAGCGCTCGACGCCCGGCGCCCAGACCTCGAGGTCGTACTTCTTGGCCTGGACGAAGCCCATCTCCCGGGTGGCCATGAGCAGCACGCGGTAGGCCAGCCCGAGCCGCTGGAGGAGCTCCTCGGCGCGCTCGGTCATCCACTCGAGCGCGGCGTCGGAATCCTCCGGGCGCTCGAAGAGGACCATCTCGACCTTGTCGAACTGGTGGACCCGGAGAATCCCCCGCGTGTCCTTGCCGGCCGCCCCGGCCTCGCGCCGGAAGCACGGCGAGTAGGCGGCGTAGTGGATCGGCAGGACGCCCGGCTCGAGGATCTCGTCGCGGTGAAGGTTCGTGACCGGGACCTCGGCCGTCGGGACCAGGTAGAGATCGTCGCGGCCGACGACGTACATCTGGTCCTCCTTGTCCGGGATCTGGCCGGTGCCCCGCGCCGAGGCCTCGTTGACGAGCGCCGGTGGCCAGATCTCGACGAAGCCATGCTCGCGGGTGTGGACGTCGAGGAACCAGCTGATCAGCGAGCGCTGGAGCGTCGCACCGAGGCCCTTGTAGACGGGAAAGCCCGAGCCCGCGACCTTCGCGCCCCGCTCGAGGTCGACGATGTCGAGCGCCTCGGCGAGCTCCCAGTGGGGGCGCCGGGTCCACGACCCGCCCCGGGTGGGGGCCTCGGCCTCGCGCGGGAGCGGCTCGCCCCACGCGCGAACGACGAGGTTCGCCTCCTCGCCACCGACCGGGACGCCGGGATCGGGCGGGTTCGGGATCCGGAGGAGGAGCTGCTCGAGCTTCGCCTCGACGGCGCTCAGGTCTGCGTCGAGGGCACCGATCCGCTCGCCCGCCGCGACCGACGCGGCCTTGAGATCGGCGACCTCGGGACCGTCCGGCCTGGCGCCCGAACGGATCGCCTCACCGATCCGTTTCGAGGCGGCGTTCCGTTCCGCCTTGAGCCCGTCCGCCTCGGCGAGCAGCTCGCGTCGGCGGTGGTCGGCGGCGAGGGCCTCGTCGACGACGGCCGGGTCCTCGCCCTTCGCGATCGCGCCGGCGCGAACGGTCTCCGCGTCCTCCCGCAGGCGTTGAACGCCGACGCTCATTGACCGGGACTCACGGGATCGGCGCCGGCCGCATCGTGCAGGCGATCGACGACGAACCCGGGCTCGAGGCTGGCCAGGATCCAGCCGGCCCGTGGCCCGTTCGGCCGGCCGAGGAAGGCGAGGTAGATCGCCTCGAACGCCCGGCCGGGCTTGACTCCCGACGCTCGGGCCGCGTCGAAGATCGCGCCCTGCCAGGCGTCGCCTGTCGCCGGCGGCCTCGACGCCACCGCCGCCGCGAGCGCCGCGAGCACGCGCCGCTGCTCGTCGTCGAGCGCCCGTGCCTCGTCCGGGATCGCCTCGCGCCGCACCCGGACCCGCGCCGACTCGGGCGCGTACGTCTCGAGCCAGCGCCGGGCGGCCCGGATCCGCTCGGCGAGAATCGCCTGCTCGCGCTCGTCGAGCGGCGCCCCCTTCTCGGGCCCGAAGCGTTCCGCGGTCACCTCGGTCGCCTGGACGAGGAAGGCCAGGTGGGCGAACGGCGGTCGATAGGCGCCGGCCTCCGCGGGGACGTCCGCGCTCGGCGAAAGGAGCGAGTAGCGGAAGATCGACTCGAAGCCTCCGGGCAGCTCGCCCCGGACATCGCGGCCGGCGGTCGCGGCGGCCAGGCGGTCGAACTCGTCGAAGAGTCGCGGGATCGCGTCGGTTCCGTCCGGGTCGAACTCGATCGCCTGGTTCGGTCGAGGCCGGAGGAAGAGCAGCCGGAGCTGCTCGGGCGGGACGACGTCGGAGATGACGTGCGCCGCAGCGCCGCGCCCCTTCGACGTCGACATCTTGCGGCCGGCGATGTTGAGGAACTCGTACGGCACGTTGAGTGGCGGCTCGCGCTCGAAGACATCGCGGGCGATCGCGTCGGAGCGGTCGCGGCTGCCCCCGGCCGTCGAGAGGTCCTTGCCGCACGGCTCGATCGTCACGCCGAAGAGCGACCACTGGGCCGCCCACTCGAGGTTCCAGGGCAGCTTCGCGGCGCCCGCGAATGGCGCGACGCGACCGGTCCAGTTGCAACCGCTCGCCCAGTCCACGAGGTCCGTCCGACAGGCGACCGCGACCGTCTCGCCGTCCCAGTCGGTCGCGAAGGTCGTCCCGACCCGGCCGCAGCGCGGGCAGACGACCGACACCGGCAGCCAGTCGTCGGGGTGGCGGACGTTCGCGACCCGGCGGTAGATGTCGCGGACGATCGCGGCCCGGTCGAGGGCGGTCCGGATGAACGCGTCGAGCGCGCCCGTGGGGTAGATCTCCGACATCCAGTAATAGCGGTCGGGCCGGATGCCGAGCCCGGCGAACGTGTCGATGAAGCGCTCGGCGAAGTGACGGCCGTACGAGGCGTGACCATCGCCGGCGGGGTCGGGGACGTGGGCGAGCGGCCGGCCCATCTCGCGCTCGATCGCGTCGCCGGAGAGCGCCGCCTGGTTGTCCATCGGGTCCATGTCGTCGACGCCGTAGAGATACGTGGTATCGACGCCGCGCGCGCGCAGGGCCCGGACGATGACGTCGAGCAGGACAGGCCCGCGGAGGCTTCCGACGTGGACGGTGCCCGACGGGGTCTTCGAGTCGTTGACCACCTGCGGCCCGGAGCCCGCCACCCGTTCCGCGAGCTCGTCAGCCCATTCCACGTGGGGCCACCCTCGATCTCATCCCGCCTCGAGCCTTCCGAGCGCCGTGGTCAGGCTGTGCCAGCCCTCGGCGCGGGGATTCATCAGCCCATTCCATCGCGACCGAGTCTACGGAACGCCGCCGGAGTGCCGTGTGCGACGTCGGAGTGGCGTGTGCGACGTCAGAGCGCCGTGCCCGACGTCGGAGTGCCGTGTGCGACGTCGGAGTGGCGTGTGCGACGTCCGCCACGCGCTGGAACGCGCGCGCTGCTGCTGATGCAGCACTCATGAACCCGAACGGGTTGCGCGCTGCCTGTGGCGCAGCGGTTCGGCAGTTCGGGGCCCCGCGACCGGCCGAACGCGTCATCGTGCTGCTCGTCAGGCAGCAGCGCGACGGATACGCCGCGAACGTGCTGCTTCTGGGACAGCGGCGGCCAGGCCAGGCCAGGCGTGGCAGCCAGCCCAGGCGCGGCGGCCAGCCCACGCGCGGCGGCCAGGCCAGGCGCGGCAGCCAGCTCAGGCGCGGCGGCCAGGCCACGCGCGGCGGCCAGGCCACGCGCGGCGGCCAGGCCAGCCCGGCAAGCCGAGGGGGCCCTCCCTTTCATATGCACGTGACACGAGCGTTAGAGACAGTCCACGCCGCGAGGGCCACGAGAAGTAGCCGGATTCGTCAACTTCCGGCTGCGAAACGACCCTGACAACGTCAGGGGTGTTCCTAACGCTCTCGTGGCGCGCGTATGAGAGGAGATCCGGGGTTGCACCGGGGATGCGCGGGCGCGTACAGAGCAGGTGCTGAGCGGGTGCTGAGCGGGTGCTGAGCGGGTGCACGGCGGCGCACCGGAGCGGACGCTCGGCCCCCGGTTCGCCCCGCGGGGCGGCTCCTCGCTGCCTGCGGGGCGACGGCTCGCTGCTCGCTGCTCGCCCCTCGCCCCTCGCCCTTCGCTGCTCGCTGCTCGCCGCTCGCAACCGCGACCGCGATCTCAGCCGACCGCGGCCCGCGGCCTCAGCTGATCGCGCGAATCGTGTAGCTGAAGTCGCCGGCCGGAACGCGGACGACGACCTTCTCGCCCTTCTTCTTGCCGAGCAGCGCGCGACCCACGGGCGATTCGTTCGAGATCTTGCCGTCGCCGGGCCGCGCCTCGGCCGAGCCGACGATCTGGAACGTCTCCTTGCCGTCGGGCCCTTCGACGCTCACCGTCGAGCCGATCTGGACGTGGTCGCTGCCGTGGTTCTCGTCGATGATCGTCGCGTTCTTGATGAGCGCCTCGATCGTCTGGATCCGCCCCTCGACGAAGGCCTGCTCGTTTTTCGCGTCCTCGTACTCGGCGTTCTCGGTCAGGTCACCGTGCTCCTTGGCGTCGTGGATCCGCTGGGCGACCTCGGCACGCCGGACGTTGACCATCTCGTCGAGCTCCGTTCGAAGCTTCTCGAGGTAGTCGCGGCTGACGTAGGTGGGCTTCGTGTTCACTGGGATCGACCCCGTTTCGGGTGTTCGGCCGGCGGCCGGCAGGTACGGGTCCGGGCCGCGCGGCGGATGAAAAAGAACTCCAGGTCCCCTACCGCCTTGCGGCGTTCCCGGGACGCTGAAGTTCGAGAGCCGCGCCATGGTAATCACGCCCATGGGGCCCGTCAAACGTGGGGGGGTCGGGCGCCGGGCCGCAGCCGACGCGCGAGCGCCGACGCGGTCGACGGTTGGCGTCGAGGGCCAGTCGGCGCCACGCCCGCGACCGAGCGGGCTAGTTGTGGTCCCCAGACACGTTGTTGACAACGGTCATGGGGCTCAAGCCGCCGAGCGCGGTGTGCGGGCGGCGGTGATTGTAGAAGGCGAGCCAGCGGGGAAGCTGGGCCAGGCGCTCGTCGTTCGAGATGTACGGCCGGCCGTAGGCCCACTCGGTCAGGGCCGTCCCGATGAACCGCTCGCCCTTGCCGTTCGTCTGCGGCCGGTACGGGCGGGTTCGACTGTGAGTTCGACCGCAGAGCGTGGCCCGATACGCCTTCGAGCGATAGGCACCGCCGTTGTCGGTGAGGACCCGCTCGACCTCCACCCCCATCGAGCGCAACTCACCGAGGGCGACCTCGAGGGCGCTCGCCGCGCTCGCACCCGTCTCGTCCGGCACCTGGACGAGGAGACCCCACCGGCTCCGGTCGTCGACGAACGCCTCGAAGTGGTCGTAGCCGAGGCCCTCGTGTCGCGGCGCGACGTCACGCCCGAGGACGCGGTGACCGCCGCCGTCGGGAATGCGCCCGAGCTTCTTGTGGTCCTGGTGGAGGAGCTCGCCCGGATGGCAGACCTCGAACCGGCGGACGGGCAGCCCGGTCGGTCGGTCGACATCGGCGAGACGTGGGACACCGGCTCGGCGCAGGACATTGCCGACGGTCGAGGCCGGCAAGCCGAGCAGCGGCCCGAGCCGGTCGGGTCCCCAGCGCAGCTCGGCCCGAGCCGCGAGGATCCGTTCGACCGCGGCAGCCGGCGTGAGAAGCGGCGAGCGATGCGGCCGCGACGTCCGGTCGACGAGGCCGGCGACGCCCTCGGCCCGGTAGCGACGGACCCACTTGTGGCCGGTCGCCCGGCTGATCCCCATGGCCTCCGACGCGACGCTCACCGACCAACCTTCGACC
>DASTSC010000099.1:0-7053 GCA_035760905.1 Candidatus Limnocylindrales bacterium
GACGTGACCGACGGGACGATCGGCGTCACCGCGGTCCGGAGCCCGATCTACGCCCACCACGAGCCGGCCGTGCCGAGGTCCGGTGTTCGCTACGCCTACCAGGACATCGGGCTCCAGCGTTTCCACCTCGCGCTGCTCCCCCACACCGGGCGGTGGCCGGATGCCGACCTGACGCGGAGGGCCGCGCTCCTCAACCAGCCGCCCGACGTGCTCCTCGAGTCGTTCCACGGCGGGCCGCTGCCGCCGGTCGGCTCGTACCTGGCCGTGGAGCCCGAGCACGTCGTGCTCGGCGCGGTGAAGGTGGCCGAGGACGGCGACGACCTCGTCGTTCGGCTCGTCGAGACCGCCGGGCGCACGGCTTCGGCCCGGCTCAGCGCGCCGTGCCTCGGGCGCGAGCTGGACGTCGAGATCGGGCCGTACGAGATCCGGACGTTCCGGCTCCCGCGCGACCCCGAGGCGCGCGCCCTCGAAACGGACCTGCTCGAGCGGCCCTGATCCCGCGGCGCGCGCCGGCGCGCGCCGGCGTCAGTGGGTGACGATCTTCGGCAGCGTCTTCGCCTGGGCGATCCAGCCCGCGACGGTCTCCTCGCTCGGGATGCGCCGGACGATCGTCGGACGGGCGGCCACGACCTCCTGGAACGTGATCGCGAGGTTCGCCGCGTTCCGGTTCGCGAGCTCCGCCGGCGAGTCGACACCCGCGGCCTCGAGCAGATCGGCGTACTCGGACCCGACGCCGTCGAGGCGCATGAGGTCCACGTGGTTGACCCATTCGAGGAGCAGCTTGCCGCTGATCCCGGTCGACGCTTCGAGCGCCTGGCGACCGGCCGCCGATCCGCCCTTCGCCAGCAGGTCCTCCGTCGTGGCGATCCCGGCAGCCCGCAGCTTGTCGCCGGAGACCCCGGCGATCCCCTCGACCTCTTCGATCCGCATCCCCTGGTCCTCCTCGTTCTCTGGACGAGGGGATGATAGGCCGCACGGTGGTCGGCGGAACCGTCCGAATGGCAGGGGATCGTGCCGCCGTCAGAGCCAGCGGCGGGCGCGCGCTGCCGCGAGGATGAGGCCCGAGAACGCCGCGATCACCCCGACGACGAGCCAGAAGCTGATCGGGTCGTCCTTCGAGATCGGCACGGACACGTTCATGCCGAGGAGTCCCGCGAGGAGTGAGCCGGGGAGCAGCACGACCGTCGCGAGCGCGAGCACCTTCATGATGTCGTTCGTCCGCTGCGCGGTCCGCGTCATGTAGACGTCGAACGAGCCGAGCAGCAGGTCACGGCTGTCCTCGACGGCCCCGATCGCGTTCTCGAACCGGCTGCTCACGGCGACGAGCGCGGCCGCGCTCGCTTCGTCCCCCGCCAACGTCGTGACGTCGGGCCGGGCGAGGAGGGAGAAGAGCTCGCGATGGGTGGCGAGGAGCCGCCGGAGCCGGGCGATGCGGCGGCGGAGCGCGACGAGCTCCCCGAGAACGTCGCCGCGGGCCCGAAGCGATCGGGCGTCGAGCGCGTCGACGTCGTCCTCGATCGCGTCGATCGCCCGGAAGTAGGTCGTCACGGCCCCGTCGAGCAGGGACGCGACGAAGGTGATGGCGTTGAGCATCCCGAGGCGCGTGTCGTCGTGGACGCGTTCGGCGAGGGCGTCGAGGAAGCCGATGGTTGCCACGTGGTGCGAGATGACGATGTTGCGGCCCGCGATCACCCCGAGCCAGGCGGCGCGCCTCGGCTGCTGGGCGTCGGGGTCGACGGCGAGCACGGCGTGGACGAAGTCGCCGTGGAGCGCGAGGTGCGGCCGCTCGAGCGGGACGTCGAGCTCGCGGCGAGCCCACGCCTGGAGTCCGAAGGCGTCGACGACCGAGGCCGCCTCGCGCTCGTCGAGCTCGCCGACGATGTCGATCCACAGGAGCTGTCGCTCCGTGGGCAGCGCCGCGAGTGCCTCGTCGAGCGAGAGCACCTGGTCGTTGCGATCGGCGTCGAAGCGGCGGATCCGAAGGCGCTCCGCGTCGACCCCCCGGATCGCTCCCGACCCGGACGCCGCGCGCGCCCCGGCGCCGTCTGCGCTGTCCTCCGCGGACGCAGGAGATCGCGACACGTCGTGATCATAGGAGTGGGCCCCCGTCGGCGGACGTCACCGCCTCCGCGCGACGACGACGGCGATGCGTCACGGCGCCGCCTTCGATAGGCTCGCCACGCGAAGCCACGAGGGAGGACGCGACTGTGGACCAGGCGTTTCACGACGCGATGGCGGAGGGCTACGCGCTTTCGGAGCCGTCGGTCGTGCTCGGCTCGCCGATGCACGGAGGCGATGCGCCCGAGAACGTGGCGAAGGACGTCCGCGTCCAGGTCGCCCTCTCGATGCTCAACCGCCATGGCCTCGTCGCCGGCGCGACCGGGACCGGCAAGACGAAGACGCTCCAGGTCATGGCCGGCCAGCTGTCGAAGGCGGGCGTGCCGGTCTTCATCGCCGACATCAAGGGCGATCTGACCGGCCTGGCCGCACCCGGCGAGACGAGCCCGAAGCTCCAGCAGCGGCTCGACACGCTGGGCTGGACGTTCGAGCCGTCGGGCCATCCGGTCGAGTTCCTCTCGCTGTCGGGGAAGCTGGGGGCTCCCGTCCGGGCGACGGTCCATTCGTTCGGCCCGCTCCTGCTCGGCAAGGTCCTCGATCTCAACGAGACCCAGACCTCGATCCTGTCGCTCGTATTCAAGTACTGCGACGACAACCAGCTGCCGCTGCTCGACCTCGCCGACCTGCGCACGACGCTCGCCTTCCTCGGCGGCGACGACGGCAAGGCCGCGCTCGCGCAGTACGGCGGGATCTCGCCGGCCTCGCTCGGGGTGATCGGTCGCGCGATCGTCACCCTCGAGCAGGAGGGCGCCGACGTCTTCTTCGGCGAGCCCGAGTTCGACGTCATGGACCTGATGCGCGTCGACGCATCGGGGGCGGGGATCGTCTCGGTCCTCGAGCTGTCGGACGTCATGGACAAGCCGCGCCTGTTCAGCACGTTCATGCTCTGGCTGCTCGCCCAGCTCTACCACGCGCTGCCGGAGGCGGGCGACCTGCCGCGGCCGAAGCTCGCCTTCTTCTTCGACGAGGCCCATCTCCTGTTCGACGACGCGTCCGAGGCGCTCCTCGACCAGGTGGAGCAGACGGCGCGGCTCATCCGCTCGAAGGGCGTGGGGGTGTTCTTCGCGACGCAGACGCCGACCGACATCCCGCCCACCGTCCTCGCCCAGCTCGGCAACCGCGTCGAGCACGCCCTCCGGGCGTTCACCCCGCAGGATGCCGACAACCTTCGCAAGACCGTCCGGACATTCCCGATGACCGACTTCTACGACGTCGAGCAGACGATCCAGCAGCTCGGGATCGGGGAGGCGCTCGTGACGGTCCTTTCGCCGAAGGGCGTCCCATCGCCACTCGTCGCGGCGATGCTCGTCCCGCCCGACTCGCTCATGGCCGCGCTCGACCCGGCGACGTTCCAGGTGCGCGTCGCGTCCGGAATGCTCCAGGCGAAGTACGGGACGCCGATCGACCGGCAGAGCGCCCACGAGATCATCACCGCTCGCGTGCAGGCGGCCCAGGCTGCTGCCGCGGCGGCGATCGCCCAGGGCGAGGCCGCTCCGGGCGCCGCGCCGATGACCCCGGCCCAGCAGCAGCGAGCGATCGAGCGTCAGGCGCGCGAGCAGGCGAGGGAGCTGGCCCGCGAGCAGCGGGATGCCGAGGCAGAGCGGAAGCGCCGCGTCCGGGAGGCCGCCGCGGCCCAACGGCAGCACGAGCGGATGATCGAGACCGGCGTCCGGACGGCCGGCCGCGTCATCACCTCGCGCGGCGGCCAGGACCTCATCCGCGGCGTCTTCGGGGTCCTGTTCGGCGGCAGGCGCTAGTCAGGCCGCGGCCCGCTCGGGGCCCGTCAGCGTATCGGCGAGGTCCTCCCGCGACGCCCGAGCGGCGCCGACGAGGCCGATCGGGGCGAGGACGGCGAAGACGACGATCGCGAACCGGGCGCCGCCGAGCGTCGCGAACGAGCCGACGAGCAGCGCCCAGAGCGGCCGGAGGCCGAGATGGCTGAGCGTGTGGATCGCCATCACCCGTCCGCGGAGGTCCTCCGGTGACGCGATCTGGAGGAGCGCCGTCATCTGGGTGAAGGCGAGCGAGAAGCCGACGCCGACGAGGAACGCGCCGGCGACCGCGACCTCGAGCCCCGGCGCGAGGCCCTGCAGCACCACGCCGATGACCTGCGCGACGAACCCGGCACCGGTGAGCCGGCCCATGGAGAGCACCCTGAGCAGCCACGGGATCGCGAGGATCGCGATCGCGGACCCGATGCTCGCGCTGGCGATGAGCAGTCCGGTCGCGCTCGGCTCGGCGCCCAGCTGTCCGACGAGGACCGGGCTGAGCGTCCGCGTCGCCTCGACGAGGGCGTTCGCCACGGCCACGGCAACGACCGCGCCGAGGAGCGGCCGCGCCGCCCACAGGAAGCGGAAGCCCGCGGTCAGCCCGCGCGCCGCCGCCCCGGCGACGCGGGGCGCCTCTGTCGGCCGGGGGTGGATGAGGACCATCGCCACGGCCGGGGCGAGGAACGTGAGCGCGTTGAGGGCGAAGGCGACGCCCGGCGTCGCGACGAGCAGGACCACGGCGGCCACGAGCGAGCCGGCGATCTGCCCGACCTGGAACTGGAGGACGTTGATCGAGGTGGCCTCGGCGAGCTCCGCCCGTGGGACGAGCGCGGGCAGGATCGACACGAGGGCGGGCTTGGCGAAGGCATACGCGGCGTTCGTGAGGAACCCGACCGCGAGGAGATGCCACGGAGCAACGGCGCCGGTCAGCGCGACGAAGGCGAGGACCGCGGTCGTCGCGGTCGCCAGCAGGTGCGTGACGATGACGATCCGGCGCCGATCGAGGCGGTCCGACACGTCGCCGGCGAAGAGCGTGAAGGCGAGGATCGGCAGGAACGATGCGGTGCCGAGGAGCCCGACCATGAACGGCGAGCCCGTCAGCTCGAGCATGAGGACCGCCGCGGCGACGTTCTGGAGCCAGGTCCCGACGTTCGAGAGCGCGCCGCCGGTCCAGTAGATCGTGAAGTCGCGATTGGCGAAGATCCCGAGCCTGGACGCGAGCACGCCTGCCTCCATGGAGCGGCCCGGGCGGGCCGCCGGAATTGTATTCGTCGCGCACGCAAAGGTGGACAGCATTACCTGCCCTGCATACAGTCTTGCGACGATGCCGACCGGTTCCTCGCTCGCCGCCATCGGTGCCGGCGGGACGATCGGCAGCGTCGCGATCGCCGAGTCCTGATGGCCGGCCGGCCCGACCCGTATGCCGTCCTCGGCGTGCCGCGGACCGCCACCCAGCGCGAGATCACCGTCGCCTTCCGGCGCCTCGCCCGCACGCTCCATCCGGACGCGAACCGGCACGACCCGGACGCCGAGCGCCAGTTCAAGCGCGTCGCCCGGGCCTACGAGCAGGTCAAGACCGCCGCCGCCCGGCGGCGCCTCGACGCCCTCCGGCGGGGCGGTCGCTTCGCCGGACCGGGCGCGCCCGAGACGGGCCCGACGAGCTTCCGGGTCGATCCGGGGCCGCTCTACCACAGCGACCTCGGCCACCACAGCGACTTCTACCAGGCGGGTGACCCGCTCACGGTCGCCGAGGCGGCGAGCCTCGTCGGGCGCGATCCAGGCTGGCTGCGGCGGGCGATCCGCTCACGGCGCCTGGCGGCGAGCCGGGGCGAGCGCGGCTATCTGCTCCGTCGGCGGGACGTCGAGCGGCTCGATCGGACGGCGCCTCGGCGCCGCGCGCGTGGGGACGAGGCGGACGACTCCGACCCCGTCGACGAGGGCGAAGGGCCGGAGGCCTAGTGTCGACCCGCCGGGCCGCGGCCGGAGACGGCTTCTTCGCGGATACCAGCCGGGGTCGTGGTGCGAGCCTCGGGCGGCCGGCAGCTCGTCGAATTCGGTCCTCGCGAGCGGTTATCACCAATCCGAGTGGTATTCGGGAGTCCGAACCGATCGCGGCGCTGCCGAGCACTCGCCGGGCTGGTATCCGGGACGATTCGCCGAGGGTGCCTCGCGCTAGCGGGCCGCGTCGCGCTCCCGGAGCGCCCGCCAGACACGTTCCGGCGTGAACGGCGCCTCGCGCAGCCGGATGCCGGCGGCCCGGTAGACGGCGTTCGCGATCGCCGACGCGACCGGGTTGAGCGCGCCCTCGCCGCCGCCCTTCGCACCATAGGCCCCGACGCCGTCGCCGCGCTCGACGACGACCGTCCGCAGCGGCGGGATGTCGGCCGCGCGCGGGACCCGGTAGTCGAACAGGTTGCCGTTCATGAGGTTGCCGTCCTCGTAGACGAGCTCCTCGCGCATCGCCATGCCGAGGCCCATGACCGCCGCGCCGACGTCCTGCGACTCGACGAGCTGGGGGTTGATCGCGCAGCCGACGTCGCCGACCGTCACGAGCCGCTCGAGCCGGATCTCGCCGGTCTCCTCGTCCACGCTCGCCTCGACGCCGACGCAGCCGACCTCCCAGAACGGCGGCATCTCCTCGGTCGCGCCGGCCCGTCGGACGTAGCCGCGGCCGACGACCTCGCCGCTCGCGCCGCCGAACCAGGCCCGGACGAGCTCGCCCCAGTCGTAGCGCTTCCCGCCGATCGAGACGCCGTCGCGCTCCTCGACGACCGCGGGGCCGTCGGGCGCGAGCGCCTCCTCGGCCCAGCGGACGAGCTGCGCCCGCGCGTCGCGGGCCGCGCGCTGGATCGCGAGGCCCATGAGCGTCGTCGTGCGCGAGGCGCCGGTCGAGCGGTCGTAGCTGACGGCGGCGGTGTCGCTCTGGACGAGGTGGACCCGATCCAGCGGGACGGCCATCTCGCCGGCCGCGATCTGGGCGAGGACCGTCGACGAGCCCTGGCCGATCTCGGTGCTCCCGGCGGTGACCGTGACCGAGCCGTCGCTGTGGACGCGGACGACGGCGGTCGTCACCGGCTCCGACCCGGCGTCCGACGCCGAGATCGAGATCGCCTTGCCGCGGCCCGCGACGGCCGGCGTGTCCCACTCGAGCTCCTCGGCGGCGATC
>DASTSC010000100.1:0-4285 GCA_035760905.1 Candidatus Limnocylindrales bacterium
TCCTCGGCGGCGTGGTGATCGCGGAGCTCGTAGAACGCGAACGCGTACACCTGGGCGACGTACTTCCGGTAGAGGGCGTCGAACTCGCGGCGATCGCGACGGGCCGCCTCGACGAGCGGCCGATCGAGATCGAGCTGACGAACGGACGCGGTCGCTCGCTGGCTCGATCTCCTCAACACCGCTCCCGCCATTTCGTTACGCGCCCTCCCCGAGCCGGACCCGCGTGACCTCGCCCACGAGCAGCGTCCGCTCGCTGCCGGCGGCGTCGCGTCCGACCACGAGCCCGCCGCTGAGCGCGTCGACGCCGAGCGGCCGCTCGACGAGCGAGGTGCCGTCCGGCAGGTCGATCCGAACCTCGCGACCCGTCGTGACCTGGCGCTCGGTCCAGTCCGCGACATCGAACCAGCCGTCGCGAAGCGCCTCGATCCGCGGCTCGATCCGAAGCTGGAAGGCATCGAGCAGGCGGGCCAGATCGACGGGGCGCCCGCCGGAGGCCTCGCGAAGGCTCGTCATCGACGCCGCGAGCGGAGCCGGGAAGTCGGCCGTCGCCCAGTCGGCGTTGATCCCGATGCCCACGACGAGCCGAGGGTCGCCGCCGGCGAGGTCGACCGACTCTGCCAGGACGCCGCCGAGCTTCCGGAGGCCGGTCGCCGTGCCGGCATCCTCGACCACGAGATCGTTCGGCCACTTGAGCCGGATCGCGTGGTCCGCCAGTCCCGCCGCCTCCTCGGCCGCGTCCGCCATCGCCAGCGACACGACGGCCGGAACCCGCCACGTTCGATCGGGCGCGATCCAGGACGGCCGGAAGCCGAGCGACAGGAGGAGGGCCGACCCCCGCGGCGCCTCCCAGCTCCGCCCGGCGCGGCCCCGGCCGGCGGTCTGCTCGTCGGCCACCGCGAGACAGACCTCGGGCGTTCCCGCCGCCAGCCAGCCCGCGACGACGTCGTTCGTCGAGCCGACCGAGCCGAACCGCTCCTGGCGCGAGAAGAAGGCGGCCCGTTCGACGCCGAGCGTCATCCCGCGGCGAGGACCTCGTCGGGAGCGCCCTCGTCAGGAACGCCCTCGTCAGGAACGCCCTCGTCGAGCGTCGGCTCGGGCCGCTCGAGCTCGAACGCGGCGTGGAGCGCCCCGATGGCGGTCTCGACGTCGGCCTCGGCGACCACGCAGGTGATCCGGATCTCGGACGTCGTGATCATCTCGATGTTCACGCCGGCATCGGCGAGCGTCCGGAACATCCGGGCGGCGTAGCCCGGGGCGTTGTGGATCCCCGCCCCGACGATGCTGACCTTCGCGACCGCAGAGTCGGTCGTGAGCTCGCGGAAGCCGAGGTCGCGGACGACCGGCTCGAGGATCCGCTTCGCCCGGGCGAGCTCGACGGCCGGGATCGAGAACGACAGGTCGGTCGAGCCGTGATGGCCGACGTTCTGGACGATCATGTCGACGTTGATGCCCGCGTCGGCGAGCGGCTCGAAGACCGCCGCCGCGACGCCCGGCCGGTCAGGCACCTCGACGAGCGTGACCTTGGCGACGTTGCGGTCGTGGGCGAGCCCGCGGACCTTGTTGCGCTGCTCCACGTGTGGATCCTCCGCGATGAGCGTCCCGGGCACGTCCTCGAACGAGCTGCGGACCTCGATCTCGACCCCGTTGACCCAGCCGAGCTCGACCGCCCGAACCTGCATGACCTGCGCCCCCTGGTGGGCGAGCTCGAGCATCTCCTCGTAGCCGACCCGCGGGAGCTGCCGGGCGCGCGGCTCGATCCGCGGGTCGGCCGTGTAGATGCCGCGGACGTCGGTGAAGATCTGGCAGCGGTCGGCGCCGAGCCGAGCCGCGAGGGCGACGGCGGTCGTGTCCGAGCCACCCCGGCCGAGGGTGGTGATCTCGTCCGCCGCGGTCGGGGCTTCGGCGACGCCCACTCGGGCGGCCTCCTCGCCGGCGCTCCGGCCCTGGAAGCCCGCGACGATGACGACCTTGCCGCCGTCGAGCTCGCGTCGCACCCGCTCCGGCTCGATCGCCGCGATCCGGGCTCGCCCGTAGCGGCCGTCGGTCGTGATCCCGGCCTGCGGCCCGCTGAGCGCGATCGCCGGCACGCCGAGGGCGTGGAGCGCCATGCTGACGAGCGTCGCCGCCTGGTGCTCGCCGGTCGCGAGCAGCATGTCGAGCTCGCGCGGATCAGGGTCGTCGGTCACGGCCGCCGCGAGCGCAAGCAGCTCGTCCGTGGTGTCGCCCATCGCCGAGACGACGACGACGAGGTCGGTGGGCCCCGCCCGTTCGTCGGCGATGCGGCGGGCGACGTGGCGGATCCGCTCCGCGTCCGCGACCGAGCTGCCCCCGTACTTCTGCACGACGAGCTGGCTGGGCATCGGCGGATTCTAACGTCCGGGTGTTTGATGGCCGGCGAGACGGCCACGCGGCCGGCGAGACCGCAACCGGCCGCCAGATACACGGCGGACGTCAGCGTCCGTCGCCGGCCCGCAGGGCGGGCCTTGTCACTGCCCTCGGCGCGTTCCGTCTGCCGACGGCCCACCCCACGGGCCGTAACGTCCTGGGACGGGCGGCGGGTCGGCACCGGCCCGCCCCACGGGCCTTTGTCACAGCGCCAGCGTCAACTGCCCTCCCCATGGGCCAATGGCAGGACCGCGACCTCGCATCACGCCGCCGCCGATCGCGGCCGCGCCACGCGGACCCGATGCCGCCCGCCGGCGCCGCGGTTACGGCCCATCCCGTGGGCCGGTGTCACGAACAGGAGGGCGGCCGGAGCCGGCCCAACCGGCGAAGTGAGCCACGCGACCGCCTGCCGCCGATCGGCAGGGAAGGCCGCCCGCCACGTCTCGGCGTGCGAGGCGACGCGACGCCGCGACGTTCGCGCGTCGCCGACGACGAGGAGCCGCGCGACCCGGAGGCACGTCCAGCCGCGTTCCCGCGCCACGATCGGGGCGAGCCGGGTCTTCCGGTCGAGCGTCGAGATCGTGGCCTGTACGTCCGGCACGACCGACTTCACCTCGACGACGACGATCGATCCGGTCGCCGGATGCCAAGCGAGGACGTCGATCGACCCGCGCTCGCCGCGGATCGCAAAGGACGCTTCGACGAGCACCTCCCAGCCGAGCGCTCGGAGCCGGGCGACCACCGCGTCGACGAGCCCTACGTGGGCCTCGTCGAGCAGTCGGTCGAGCGCCTCTCCGTTCCACGAGAGGGCCATCTCGGCCCGCGCCCCGAGCTCGCGGCCGATCGCGACGAGGGTCCCGAACGCCACCGAGTCGATCCGGCCCTGCTCGACGCGCCCGACCGTGCTCTTCGAGACGCCCGCGGCCGCCGCGAGATCACGCTGCCGGAGGCGGCGCCGACGACGAAGCGCGCGGATGGCGCGACCGAAGCGAACCGGGTCCACGTCGGGAAGCATCGCGGCGACGACTTGGCTCGCGCTTCGCTGGCGCATGGCTCGCCGTTCGCCCGCGCTTGGCCCGCGGTTACCGCGCCATGCATTCGAGGCCCGATCGCGGAAGGCGCGCGAGAATGCGCGACAGGAGGTGCTCTGCCGCATGTGCTTCGATCTCGATTCCCACCCGCCGATCGCCCCGATCGCCGGCGGCGCGCTCGACTCGCGCGAGCTCCACCTGACCGCGACCGATGGGGCGACCCTGCGCGCCTTCCATGCGCGCGCGAGCGCGCCCTCGGGCGCGGGGATCGTGATCCTGCCCGACGTCCGCGGCCTCCATCCCTACTACGAGGAGCTGGCCCTCCGCTTTGCGGAGCACGCGATCGACGCGGTCGCGATCGACTGGTTCGGGCGGACGGCACCGAACGACGACCGCGGCGAAGGATTCGAGTACATGCCCCACGTGAACCAGACGGAGTGGGCCTCGATCTCGTCCGACATCCGGGCCGGGGCGGAGGCGCTCCGGGCCGACGGCCGCGCGACGAGCCTCTTCACGATCGGCTTCTGCTTCGGCGGCCGGATGAGCTACGACGCCGCGACGCTCGGGCTCGGCCTGGCCGGAGTCGTCGGCTTCTACGGCGTGCCCGGCTCGCCGTATCGGACGGACGCGCCCGTCCCGATCGAGGCGGCGAAGGACTTCGAGTGCCCGCTCCTCGCGATCTTTGGCGGCGCCGATCAGGGGATCCCCGAGACGATGCGCCAGGCGTTCGAGCGCGCGCTCAGCGACGCGGGCGTCGAGCACCGGATCGTCGTCGAGCCCGACGCTCCGCACAGCTTCTTCGACCGCAAGGCAGCCGACTTCGCCGAGGCCGCCGACCGGGCCTGGACCGAAACGCTCCAGTTCATCCG
>DASTSC010000101.1:0-20406 GCA_035760905.1 Candidatus Limnocylindrales bacterium
CGCTGGCGACGAGGCCGCCGATGAACGCGGCGACGCCGTCGACGAGCCACTCGTAACCGGTCTCGGTCTCACCCACGAACTGGGCGATCACGCCGAACGCGAGCGCGCCGACGATCAGGACGGCCCAGCCGATGTAGCTCATGTCGATGGACAGATCCATCTCGCCACCTCCTGTGCCCCAGGCACTCTGCTGCACCCTCCACGCTAGGCCCCGCGGGCTCGCCGGTCGTCACGGGAATTGGCGAGATCGATCACCCGAACGGGTGAATCGGCGGACGATTCGCATCGTGATCGTGCCGTCCGGCCCTGCCGGTCAGCCCCGGGAGACGGTTCAATGCACTCGGAGGTCGCTGTTCAGATGCCCGCGTCGTCGCTGCTCGCGGCGCCGACGGCGTTCGCGCGCCGGGAGCTCCTGCCGGTCTCGCGCTGGGAACGCTTCGCCGGTCGTGTAACCCTGGGCGGGATCGTCGTCTTCGCGGCGGTGCTCGTGCTCGCCGCGCTCGTCCCCGGGGACGAGACCGACGCGGTCTGGCTCGGGGCGGCCGCGGCCGTCATCGTCGTCGCCCACCGCGCCGGCTTCTGGCCGAGCGTCGTCATCGCGTTCGGCGCCGCCGCGACGATCCAGCTGCTCGTCGACGGCCGATCGACGACCGACGCCGCGGCGAACGCCGCCGCACTCCTCCTCTTCCTCGCCGTGGCGCTCCTGGGCGCGTCCGCGGTCGCCGAGCGAAGCCGGCGTCCTGGAGGTGTTGCCGTCGCGGCCGGCCGCTCGGACGGGCTCGCCGAGCCCCTCACCGAGCGGGAGGCCGAGATCCTCGGGCTGCTCGCGGCCGGCCTCTCGAACCGCGAGATCGCGGCTTCGCTCGTCGTGTCGGAGAACACGGTGAAGTCGCACCTCGAGCACCTGTACGGCAAGCTCGACGTGAGGTCGCGGCTTCAGGCGATCGCCCGGGCCCGGTCGCTCGGGCTGCTCGACTCCGCGCCGTCCGACCGAAGCCGGTAGACCGTCGCGCGCTTCTGATCGAGGTCCTCGAGCTCGGTCGTCGTTCGGACGTAGTAGCTCGCGAGCGGTTCGAGCGCGTCGAGCGGCAGGTAGCGCCGGCCGGGGTCGCCGACGAGGACGTCGGCGCCGGCGTCACTGGCGCGTTCCAGCCAGGGCAGGACGCGGCCCGCAAATCCGGCCTCGTACCAGCAGTCGGCGGCGAGGACGACGTCGGCGTCGGGCGGCGGGCCGTCGAGGACGTCCCGCCGGATCGCCTCGATCCCGACACCGTTCGCCCGCGCGTTGAGGGCGATCGCGGCGACCGCGAACGGGTCGACGTCCGAGGCCGTCACGTCGATCGCGCCGGCGAGCGCGGCGGCGATCGCGACGACGCCCGACCCCGAGCCGAAGTCGAAGACACTCCGGCCGGCGACCGCCTCGGGATGATCCCGCAGGTACGAGGCGAGGGCGAGGCCGCCCGCCCAGGCGAAGGCCCAGTAGGGCAGCGGCGCGTCCTCGTCGCGGGTCTCCAGCTGCGTCGCCCGCCAGAGCGGCAGCACCTCGTCGGCGAGGTGGAGCCGGATGCGGCCGACGGCGGGCACCGGGCGCAGCCTCGTATGGCGCAGGACGAAGGCACGGGCGGACGACGGCACGCTCCCGACTCTACGGCGGGGCCGACTGGCACGGGTCGCCGCACGCCACGCGGCACTGGCCCCGTCGACCGCCGCGGGAGAAGAGTTGCGCCCAGGTCGGCGACGAGCGGACGTGGAGGTCGGGATGGGCGGGAAGGTGGCCATCGTCGTGGGCGGCCTGGCCATGGCGGCCGTCGTTGTCGGCGGCTGTCGTGGCACGGTCGGGTCGGCGGAGACGGGGTCCGGCACGGTCGCCTCGGAGGCTCGGACGGTCGGCACGTTCACGGCCCTTCGGGTCGGAACCGCCGTCCAGGCCGAGGTCACGCTCGGCGGTCCCGTCAGCGTCCGGGTGACGGCGGACGACAACCTCCTCGACAACCTCCGGACCGACCTCTCGGGCTCCGAGCTCGACGTCCATCTCGTGAACGCCGACGTCCGGTCACCGGCTCGCGTGTCGATCACGACGCCCAGCCTCGACCGGGTCCGCGTGGACAGCGCCGGCCGGATCGTCCTCGACGGGCTCGACGTCGGGAACCTGATTGTGCGGGCCGAATCGAGCGGCCAGGTCGAGGCGTCGGGACGGGCCGCGACGCTCACCGTCGACGGCGTGTCGGCCGGTCAGGTCCTGCTCGACGGCCTCGCCGCCGGCCGCGCGACGGTCCATCTCGACTCGGCCGCGATCGCGAAGCTGCGGGTCGCGGAGCGCGTCGAGGGGAAGGTCTCGGCCGGCGCGGTGCTCATGCTCTCGGGCGACCCGTCGGTCGCGGTCGAGACCGAGTCGGGTGGGGTCGTCGCTCCGCGATAGCGGCCACGAAGCCCGGGGCGCCGCCGGGCGGCGCCGGGATGGATGGAGGTGAGGAGATGGTCAGGCTCTTCGACGGGACGTTCCTCGCTGGCACGGCGCTCGTCGTCGTGGCTCTCGCGGTCGCCGCCGCGGCGGTCGCCCGCGCCGACATCCCGATCGTCGGAAACGGGGCCGGCGCGCTGCTTCTCGTGGCCGTCGTCGGCATGGCGGCCTGCATGGTCGGGGGGATCTCGCAGGCACCGACGGTCGGCTGGACGGCTCCCTCGATCATGGCGGGCACGGCGCTCGGGCTCCTCGCGATCGCGATCGTCGCCGCCGGACTCCTCGGCTGGGCCGCCGTGTTCCAGCCGATCGCCGGCCTGCTTCCGTCCGCCGAGCCGGCCGTGATGTCGATTCGGGCCGCGACCGTCGTGCTCGCAGCCCTGATCGCCGTGAAGTGGCTCGTCGCGGTCGCGATGGCGGTGCTCGCGCCGGCGCCGGCCTGAGTCGCGCCCACCCGAGGAGGGGACCGCGTTCGGGGAGGGGGAGCGCGCTCCCGACGGGGGAGCCCGTTCCCGACGGGCGAGCGCGGTCTCGAGGGGGCACCTTCCGAGGGGGAGCCCGTTCCCGAAGGGCGAGAGCTCGTTCCCTTCATACGCTCGTCACAGGAGCGTTAGGAACAGGCGGCGCCGCCGGTTGGGCCGCCTGCGGCCCTCGAGGCACGAGAGTTAACCGCAGACGTCAACTTCCGACTCCGACGGACCCGACGGGCCAGCGCCGAGCGTTGCTACTGCTCTCAGGGCGTGCGTATGAAGGTTCTCCGCCGGCTCGGTGAGCGACCGGCGGCTCGATGAGCGACCGGCGGCTCGGTGAGCGACGACGGGCTCGGTGAGCGACGACCGGCGGCCCGCCGAACGAACGCCTGCGCCCTATCCGGCGAGCGCCCCACTCCGTTCGGCGCCCGCGCGGCCGTCGCGCTGGGTCGCCGCGAGGCGGTCGGGCCGGAAGAAGAACCAGAGCGGCACGAGCCCGACGACCGCGAGGACGACGAACAGCGCGACCGCCTCCATCGAGGCCTGGCTCGATGTCGGGTCGGCGGTCGTCCCGAACCACTGGTCGGTCGCGACCCCGACCGATTCCAGGAGTCCGTACACAAGCCACGTCCCGCCGAGCAGAATCCCGAGCGGCTGGCGCCGCCAGAGCATCACGGCCATCGCGGCGGCACCGGGCAGCCAGAACACGAGGTCCTGGACGAACACCGGGTTCGTGGCGATGCCTGCCCCATCGAGGAACGACCCCGGCCGCTCGGCGAACGTCGCAGGCACCACGGTCCGCAGCCAGATCAGCGTGTTGAGGGCGACGATCGTCATCGCGTACGCCCCGATGGCGCGGGCCGGCAAACGTGGGACGCGGTCGGCGACGACCCGGGGATCGACCGTCCGGAACGCGGCGACGATCGCGAACAGCGTCGTCGAGCCCGCGATGACGTAGACGAGGAACAGCCGGTTGAACGGCGTCGCGAACAGGAGCATGACGTCGTTGTAGGCGAAGTAGGCGAGCCCGCCGAGGGCGACCACGAGGCCGCGCCACCAGCCCCTCGCCGCGAGCCACGCCCCGGTCGCGACGAGCGGCACGCCCGCGACGAGCATCACCAGCGACGTTCCGCGGGCGCTGCCGTTCATGACCGCGGGGCCTGTCAGCACGTCGGGCACGAGCAGGGTCAGACCCGCCGCGGCCGCGTTGGCCACGGCCGACGCCGCCAGGAGCCGGGCGAGCGCTGGCGGAAGGAGCTTCGGCATCGGGATCACCTCGGGGAGGGGACTGGCGTCACGAAGCCGCCTCGGCGGCCTCGACCAGCGACCGGCCCCACGCGCGAGCCCGCTCGAGCTCGCCCTCGCGGAGCGGCCCGTACTTGTCGCGCACGACGAACTTCGCGGCCTTCGTGAGGCGCCGATAGCCACGCGACTCGAGGCGCTTCTCGATGGTCCCGGTCGCGCCGCGCGGCGACCACCAGATCCGCGTCTCGAACGCCGCGGCGTGGCCGTGTCCGGCGGGCAGCTGGTCGAGCCACGACCGGAGCGAAGGATGCGAGAGATCGGGCGGCGTCGGCGCGTCGGCCTCGCCCTGGAGGATCGTCGCCCGCATCCGTTCGGTCGGCAGGCTGAAGCCGAATACCGGCGAACCGGCGACGATGAGGTCGGCGTTCGAGAGCTCGTCCGGCGGGACCTCGTCGGTCGGGTAGGCGCGGGCGCCCATGCCCTCGGCGATCGCCCGGGCGACGGCGGCGGTATTTCCCCAGACGGATTCGTAGACCACGATCGGATGTGTCATCGGACGCCTCCTCTTCGCGACAAGGGTCGTCTCGAGCAGCGGCGGACGGCAGGGCCAGACGGACCGGCAGCAGCGGGCGGATCGGACGGTCGCACGGGCGCCGGCAGCCTGCCGGGGTGGTGGGTCAGACGGTGAGCTCGTCCGAAGCTTCGGGCCGGGCGCCGATCGAGACCGGCTCGCCCGCCATCTCGCCGGGTGCCTCGCCCGGCCGGGCGCGGGTCCGTCGGACCCCGATCTCGACGATGTCGCGCTGGAGGACGAGGTCGAGCGTCCAGTCGATCGCCACCCGCAGGCGGCGGTCGATCGTCGGCAGTCGGAGGAGGTAGTAGCTCCGCCAGAGGAACCAGCCGATGAAGCCGCTCACCTTGATGCCGAAGACCTCGCCGACCGCCTTGAACCGGCCGACCGAGACGAGCATCCCGAGCTGGCCGTAGGCGAACGGCGTCTGCGCCCGGCCGTCGAGCGCGGCGAGGACGTTCCGGGCGGCGTGCGGGCCTTCGCGGATCGCGTGCTGGGCGGTCGCCGGCATCGGTCCGCCGGTGTGCGGATCGGTGATCGAGGCGCAGTCGCCGAGGGCCCAGACGTTCTCGAGCCCCGGCACCGCGAAGGTCGCGTCGGGCGTGAGCCAGCCGCGCGCGTCCCGGGCGGCGCCGGGCAGATCCGCGAGGACAGGGTTCGGGGCGTTGCCGACGGTGCTGACGACCGTGGCCGAGGGAATCTCGGTCCCGTCGTCGAGCTCGACCCGGTCGATCTCCACGCGCCGCACCCGGCGCTCGAGGCGGAGGTCGATTCCCGCGTCGCGGAGCTTCCGCGTGGTGTAGCGGCCGAGCCGGTCGCCGAGCTCCGAGAGCACCGTCTTCCGGCCGTGGACGAGCACCACCCGCGGTTCGAGGCGGACGTCGTGGAAGCTCCGTGCGGCGAGCTCGAGCAGGTCCTTGAGCTCCGCCGCGACCTCGACGCCCGTCGAGCCGCCGCCGACCACGACGAACGTGAGGAACCGCTCGCGCCGGTCCGGGTCCGTCTCGACCCTCGCCTCCTCGAGCATCTCGAGGGCCCGGTTTCGCAGGTAGAACGCGTCGCCGAGCGTCCGGATCCCGACGGCGTGCTCGGCCATGCCCGGAACGGCCGACAGATCGGTGACGCCGCCGAGGGCGATGACCAGGGCGTCGTAGCGGACCTCCGTCGTGGCGCCGCCGAGCCGCCGGCGGAGCGTGACCGTCCGCGCCGCCGTGTCGATCGCGTCGACGTGGGCGACCTCGACCTGGGCCTGCCGGAGCATCCGTCGGATCGGCACGACGACGTGGGTCGTCTCGATCGTGCCCGAGAGGATGTCGGCGAGGAGCGGCTGGAAGACGAAGTAGTTGTCGCGGTTGACGAGGAGGACCTCGACGCCGTCGGCGATCGGCGCGTCCGGCGTCGAAAGACGGTGCTCGCGCCGCAGCCGCTTCGTCAGTTCCTGCGCCGCGCTCACGCCGGCGAACCCGCCGCCCAGGATCACGACCCGCTTCGGCATCGCCTCGAATCCTAGGCCGGATCCGGATTCGTACGATTTCCCGGTCATGCGGCCTGTCAGCGTTCGAGAAGCCGTGCCCGCGGAGTTCGCACGCGTCGGCGATCTCGTGGTCGACGCCTACCGGACCCTGGGCGACCCCGCCTACGAGCCGTACGAGGCGGTGATCCGCGACGTCGCCGGCCGCGTGGCCGACGGCGTCGTGCTCGTGGCCGAGCTCGAGAGCCGGATCGTCGGGAGCGTCACGTTCGCTCCGCCGGGCTCGAGCATGTCGGAGGGCGACGACCCGGCCGCGGCCACGATCCGTCTGCTCGGTGTCGACGAGACGGCGCGCGGCCAGGGAGTCGGCGAGGCGCTCGTTCGGGCCTGTCTCGATCTGGCCACGGCGGCCGGGCTCTCGCGGGTGCGGCTCGGCACGCGGCCGTCGATGCACGCGGCGCATCGTCTCTACGAACGGCTCGGGT
This sequence comes from Candidatus Limnocylindrales bacterium, assembly GCA_035760905.1. Taxonomy (GTDB): domain Bacteria; phylum Chloroflexota; class Limnocylindria; order Limnocylindrales; family CSP1-4; genus DASSHA01. The sequence continues at coordinate 6,704 of DASTSC010000101.1, forward strand.
TCCGTCGCGATCCCGTCCGGGATTTCTGGCCGACGCCGACGATCCAGCTGCTCGCCTACGTCCTCGACATCGATACCGGATCGGAGCAGCGTGACGCGGGCGCGGGCTCGGGTCAGCGGGCCACCCAGCCGCCGTCGACGTAGACCTCCGAGCCGGTCATGTAGGACGCCTCGTCCGAGGCGAGGAAGGCGATCGCGGCCGCGATCTCCTCGGGCCGGCCGAGGCGGCCCATCGGCGTCATCGCGACGATCTCGCCCTCGACGGGCGTGCCCTTCGTGGCCTCGATCATCGGCGTCTCGACGAAGCCCGGGTGGATCGAGTTGACCCGGACGCCCGCGGTCGCCCAGTGGACGGCGGCGCTCTTCGTCATGAGCCGGACCGCGCCCTTCGCCGCGTGATAGGCGATCGAGCCGCCGAACCCGCCGACGGCGCCGAAGATCGAGCTGACGTTGACGATCGAGCCCTCTCCGCGCTCGCGCATCCGCGCTCCGACGACCTTCATCCCGAGCCAGACGCCCGTCTGGTTGATGGCGATGAGCCGATCCCAGTCGGCGCGGGTCTCCTGCTCGACATCGGCGAAGGTCCCGATCCCGGCGTTGTTGACGAGGATCGCGACGGGCCCCAGCTTCGCCTCGATCGCGTCCACGGCCGCCGTCCAGGCGGCCTCGTCCGCGACGTCGAGATGCCAGAAGCCGACCTGGGCGCCGCCGTCGCGGAGGTTTGCCGCGAGCGTCTCGCCCTCGCCGTCGAGGACGTCGGTGACGGCGACCGAAGCGCCTTCCGCCGCGAGCCGCTTCGCCGTTGCCGCGCCGATCCCGCGGGCGCCGCCCGTCACCACGGCGACGCGCCCTGCCAGGCCGCGCATCAGCGGCGGTGAAGCGTTCGCGCGGCAGCTGCCGTCATGGGGCAAGCCTCGGCGCATCCGGTCCGGCCCGGCCTACCCGCGGACCGAGGTCGTGTTTCGGGAGGGTGTCAATCGCCGTCGGCCGCTCGACGGTGCCTGCCCCCGCGCCGGGGCGTGGTGCTGCGGACGAGGCCCGGCGATCGGAGGAAGACGCCGGCGATGCCGGTAACGGTGACGACGGCGAGAACCGGGACGGCCGCCTTCGCCGCGCGCGGCGGCAGGACCAGCTCGAAGAACGGCACCGGATCGCCCCACTCCTCCTGGCGTGGACCCATCGGGCAGTCGCCTCGACCGACCGCGAGCGCGCCGCCCTCGACGACGAGGAGGCCGACGCTCGCCCACAACGCCGCGTCACGGCGCCGGGTGATCGCGCAGCCCCAGACATAGCCGAGGGCCGTCAGCTCGACGATCGACCACGCGGCGTGGGCGAGACGCCAGGCGCGGGCGCGCGGTCCGAGCCTCGACCAACTCACGTCGTCATTCTCGTCGCCGCTGTCCACCATCCGTCGCCCGAGAGGCTGGCGTCCGCGGATTGACACTACCACCAGCGTGCGCTAGTTTTAGAGCCGAAGGAACTCGTACGCGACCCCAGGAGACCGACGTGGCCCTCGCGACCCGGCTCGACGACGACCGGCCCCTCCCGACGATCCTCGAACCTCCGACCGCGCGCCGGCGGATCGATCCCGAGCAGCGCGAGCGGTTCGAGGGGTACCTCGCCGAGATCCTGTCGACGCTCGGGCTCGAGCTCGGGACACCGGGCACGCTCGACACGCCCCGCCGGTACCTCGCAGCCCTCGAGGACGCGACCGACGGATACGAGGGCGATCCGAAGCTCGTCACCGCGTTCCCGACCGAATGCCACGGCGGCGCGAACTGCGAGCTCGCCCAGATCGTCGAAGGGCCGATCCCGTTCTTCGCGCTCTGCGAGCACCACGCCCTGCCGTTCTTCGGCCGGGCCTGGCTCGGCTACGTCGCCCACGAGGAGATCCTCGGGATCAGCAAGCTGACCCGGCTCGTCCGGGTCCTGACTCGCCGCTTCGGCGTCCAGGAACGGATGACCCACGAGATCGCCGACAGTCTCGAGGAGCTGACCGACGCGCACGGCGTGGCGGTCTACCTCGAGGCCCAGCACCTGTGCACCCAGATGCGCGGCGTCCGGGAGCACGAATCGGTGACCCGAACGACCGCCTACCGCGGGGTCTACACCAACGATCCGAGCCTCCGGTCCGAGTTCCGCGAGATCGGCGGCATCGGGCGAGCGGCGTCGTGACCGCGACGCTGGTGCCGTCCGCCGGCCCGTCCCTCCCGAGCCGTGAGGAGCCGCGCGGTACCGCCCCGCTCGAGACCCTGTTCGATCTCGGGCCCGTCGAGCGCGGCGACGTCCGCGGCCTCACGGCCGAGCTCGCGGCCCGCTACGGCGGCGACCTGCGGATCGGTCTCCGGACGGATCGCCCGACCGTCGTCGCGAACTTCGTCGAGACGCTCGACGGCGTCGCCGCGCTCGATGCCGAGGGCCGAACCGGGGGCGGCGAGGTCAGCGGGTTCAGCCCCACGGACCGCTTCGTCATGGGCCTTCTGCGAGCCCTCGCCGACGTCGTCCTCGTCGGCGCCGGCACCGTTCGTGCGTCCTCCCGCGGCCGGTGGACACCCGACGCGGTCGCGCCCGACGCGGCTCCCGCGTTCGGTCGGCTACGAGCCGATCTTGGCCTGCCGGCGCAGCCGACGACGCTCATCGTCACCGCGAGCGGGGCGCTCGACCCCGATCAGCGCGTCTTCCACGATCCGTCGGCGCCGGTTGTCGTCGCGTCCCCTCCCCGCGGCTTCGACCGGCTCCGCCGGATCGGTCTCCCGGCCCACGTCCGGCTCGAGCCGCTCGGCGCCGATTCGACGTCGCAGGACCTCCTGGCCGTCGCGACGTGGCTCGGCGCCCGCCTCGTCACGTGTGAGGGCGGCCCGCGCCTGATCGGTCAACTCGTGGGCACCGGGGCGCTCGACGAGCTGTTCCTCACCCTCGCGCCGCAGCTCGTCGGGCGCGACGCGCGCGATCCCCGTCTCGGCCTCGTCGAGGGGCTGTCGCTGTGGCCGGCAACGCCGACCTGGCTCGACCTCCGCTCGGTTCGGCGAGCCGGGGATCACCTTCTGCTGCGCTACGTGTTCGAGTCGGCTCGCTGAACGGGACCGCCCGCGACGGCGCACTGGATGGGGCGGGTGGCGGAGTCGACGGACTCCGCCCCCCGAAGACGTGCCGGCGGACTTCAGCCGTCGACGCCGCGGCCGGGACCGGCCGGATCGCGCCCGTCGACCGCCGGCAGCGCGGCCGGGGAGCCCTGGCCCGGGTTCGCCTTGAGGCTGTGGTTCGCGACGAGGAACACGTCGTTCTCGACCTGGAAGTCCGCATCGGTCAGCGTGCCGGACAGGTCGGCGTCGATGTAGACGTCGGCGAACCCACCGGTCGGGCGGCTGATGACGTTCCCGGCACTGTCGAGGAACGTCGGCGCGTCCGTCTGGGGGTTGATCAGCACGGTCGTGTGATTGCCGGCGCCGTCCGGTTTCGACGTCACGAAACAATGGGACGCGAACGCCGTCCCGACGACGCTCAAGGCGAGCGCGGAGCCGGTGACGGTGGCGATTGCGAGGCGGGCGGTACGCACGATCTCACTCCTCCATGGAGCTGGTGGGGACAACGCGCTGCAGTCTATCGGTTGTCGCGGGACATGTAGATAGGCGCGGTGCCGGCGCGCACCGCGTCTTGTCGCTCGTCCGCGGGACGGAGGTCGACCGGAGGAGCCCGTTACCGCCCGTCAGTAGAGGAACGGGACGAGCGCCTTCGTCCGCGCGCGATAGGTCCGGTAGGCCGGAAAGCGATCGAGGAGCCAGGCCTCCTCCCGTCGTCGCTTGAGATCGAGGACGATCGCGAGCCCGACCGTCAGCACGCCGGCGGCGATCGCGCCGCGGTAGAGCGCGGCGCCGGCACCGGCCAGCACGAGACCGGCGTAGATCGGGTGCCGGACGAGCCGGTACGGCCCCACCTCGACGAGCAGGCCCGAGTCGAGCGGCCGGGGCAGGGGGGAGAAGGATCGGGCGCGCCGCAGCACGTGCGAGCTGACGAGGATGAGGGCGAGCCCGAGGACCATCGCGACGAGCCCGAACGCACGCAGGGCGAACGCGAGGCTCGGTTCGGCGGCCGGTCCGGGCGACGCACGCCAGGCGGCGACCACGATCGAGAACATGAGCACGACCTGCGCCAGCGTCCAGCCCTCGCCCCGGGCTCCGAGGTCGGGGAGGCGACGCACCGGCACCGCCAGATCCTACTCACCGTCGGTGGCGTGGCGGCTCACGCCGCGAACAGGCGCCGAATCGTCCAAACGGGTGACCGATCCCGCCTCTACGAGTGGCGACGTCCCGGGTGGACGCGGCTAGCGTCGACCTGTTGGGGAAACGTCACGCGGAGGTTGAGATGACCAAGCACACGATCGACCGGCTGTTCGTCGGCTCGATCACCGCGGTGATCGCCGGCCTCGTGTTCGGCTTCATCGCGGTCTGGGTCGCGTACAGCGGGGGTGCCTTCCAGATGGACGGCCCGGACGTGACCGGCATTCGACCGACCGCGTTCGCGTTCGGGATGAGCGGGATCGTGCTCGTGGCGCTCCTCGCGATCGTCGTCGGCGCCATCGTCGGCTTCGTCGCGTGGATCGGGGCCCTGCTCAACACGGCGCAGCTCGCCGACAAGACCTGGTTCATCCTGCTGCTCGTCCTCGGGCTCTGGAACCTGGGCCTCGTGGCGATGATCGCGTACGTCATCGCGGGCCCCGACGGGACGCGCGAGGAGCTGCGCCAGCAGGCGCACGCACCCGCCTGACGTCACGTCGGAGCCGACTGGGTTGTCCGGCCCGCCGCCACTCTCGACGGCGGGCCGGCGGGCGTTTTCCAGGAGCGTGGGTCGCCGGCGGCAGCAGGCCGTGCGAGCGCGACAGTCGACCGGGTGGGTGGGGTGGCCTACGGGGCTCGAACCCGTAACCTTCGGAGCCACAATCCGATGCTCTGCCGATTGAGCTAAGGCCACCACGCGCGCCGGGCCACGCGGCGACGAGCGCCGATCCGTGACGGGCAGGGCCGGAAGTGTACCCGGGAGCTGCCGCGCCGCCGCGCTCAGCTCGCAGGGATGGCGCGGCGCGACCCGTCCAGGGGTCGCAGCCACGAGCCCACGGCCCGAACGAGGCCGGGCTCCCCGTCGACCTCGATCGAGCCGTCGGCGACGCCCGCAGCCCAGTCCGTGACGCCGCGCGCCACCCGGTCGATCGCGCGGACGTCGCTCGAAACGTAGACGTAGCGCTCGTCGGCGAGCACCGGGTCCTCGAGGCAGACGGACACCGCCTGGCCGCGCTCCAACACGAGCCAGCTTCGCCTCGCCTGCCCGGCGTCGCTCAGCGCCAGCTCGATGACGGATCGTCGCTCGGGCGCGGCCGCGGGATCGATCCGCCCGGCGAACCAGACGAGGACGATGTCGGGATCGCGCTCGACCATCGCCGGGTCCTCCGGTACGAAGCGCTCCGACCAGGCCCGCAGCTCGCGCAGCAGCGGCTCGAGCTGACGGCCGGCGTGGGCGAGACGATATGGTCCGCCCGCGCGGACCCGTTCGACGATCCCGAGGACCTGCAGCTTCCGGAGCCGCGCGGCCAAGACCGATCGACTGATGCCCGGCAGCCCCGCGGCAAGGGCGTTGAAGCCAAGCGGCCCGCGCAGGAAGAGGTCGCGAACGATGACGAGGCTCCAGCGGTCGCCAAGGTGCTCGACGGCCTTCATGAACGAGCAGTAGTCGCCAGTCGCCACCGGTGAATTCTCTCACCGGGCAGGGCGAGCGGGCAGTTCGCGATTCGAACTTCACCCCCGTGGGGACGCCCGTTACCGTCCGCTCATGCACCTTCCGCCCCGGATCGACACCGTCGTCGTCGGCGCCGGCCAGTCCGGCATCGCGGCGAGCCACCTCCTCTCGAAAGCCGGCCGTGAGCACCTCGTCATCGAGCGACGGGAGTCGCTCGGCGGTGGCTGGCAGGACCGCTGGGACGCCTTCAGGCTCGTCACCCCGAACTGGACGTCGGCCCTGCCGGGCTATCCCTATGACGGTGATGACCGGGACGGCTTCATGCCACGGGACGAGATCGCCGCCCGGATCGCGAGATACGCGGCGGTGGTCGGCGCGCCCGTGGTCGGCGGGGTTGAGGTCGTCCGGCTGTCGCCGACGGACCCGGGCTTCCACCTCGAGACGTCGGCGGGCCGGGTCGAGGCCGCTCACGTCATCGTGGCGACCGGCTCCTTTCACACCCCGACACGGCCGGCGATCGCGACGGCCCTGCCGCCGCGGCTGACCCAGCTCCACACCCACGACTACCGAAACGAACGATCGCTGCCGGACGGCGCCGTCCTCGTCGTCGGCAGCGGCCAGTCCGGCGTCCAGATCGCCGAGGAGTTGCTCGACGCCGGGCGCGAGACCTATCTCGCGGTCGGGTCGGCGGGTTGGGCGCCCCGGCGTTATCGGGGCCAGGACATCTTCAGGTGGCTGTGGTCGCTGGCCGCGGACGGTGCTCGCGTCGGCGTCCCGTTCCCGACCGCCGACCGGCTGCCCGACCCGCGGATGCGTCTCGCGGCGAACCCGCAGCTCTCCGGCCACGGCGGCGGGCACGATGTCGACCTGCGGGCGATGGCGGAGCGCGGTCTCGGGCTCGTGAACCGGCTCGTCGGCATCGACGGCGAACGGATGAGGTTCGCCCCCGCGCTCGACGCGGCGCTCGCGCATTCCGAGGGCTCCTTCGACGAGCGATTCCGGCCGCTCATCGACCGCTACATCGAGCTCGCCGGCGTGGATGCGCCGCCGGAGGAGCGGACGCGCTCCACGTTCGCGCCGCCCGAGCGGACGGAGCTGGACCTGGGGGCCGCGGGCGTCTCGACCGTCATCTGGGCGAGCGGCTACCGGCCTGACTTCGGCTGGATCGACGCGCCGATCGTCGACGAACAGGGCCTGCCGCGGAATCGCCGTGGCCTTGGCGAGATCGACGGCCTCGGGTTTCTCGGGCTGCTCTGGCAGCACACCCAGGCGTCGGCGACCCTCTTCGGGCCGACCCAGGACGCCGCGTGGCTACTCGATGCGATGGGCCTGGCCTCCCCTCCGGTCGCGAATTCGATTGACATCGCAACCCCGATCGCGTAAGCATCCCGCACCTGTCCGGCGCCTCGGCGGACGGGGAGCCCAGCCGGTCGAGGCTCGGAGTCCAGATGCCGCTCTATCTCGACACGCACCAGCATGTCCCGGGACTCACGGCAGAGGGGATCGCGGACGCCCACTCGAAGGACCTGGCGACCCAGGGGAAGCACGGCGTGAACTACATGCGCTACTGGTTCGACGAGGCGACCGGCAAGGTGTACTGCCTCGCCGAGGCGCCGAGCCCGGAGGCGATGGCCGCCGTCCACGCCGAGGCGCACGGGATCCTCGCCGACGAGATCATCGAGGTCAGAGAGGGAGCGTAGCCAGCGCCGCTCCCGGGGTCAGCCGCCGACCCTCGGCCCGCGCCTCCTCGAAGGCCGCCTCGCCGAGGAGCTCGCGTACCGATCGCCGACACGCCTCGTACTCGTCCCGGACCGTCGGCGGGACGGGCGCCCGTATCGAATCACGCACCGCCTCGGCGGATCCGAGGAGGATCGCCGCGGCGCGCGGGTCGTCGGCGGCCACGACCCCGGCGAGCTTCTCGATCGCGGATGCCTTGCCGGGCTGGTCGCCGAGCGCCCGCCGGATCTCGAAGCTCTCGGCGTAGAGGCGCTTCGCCGTCTTCGGGTCGTTCGTGCGGGCCGCCTCGTCACCGAGGTGGGTCAGGGCGCGGGCGATCCCGCGCTGGTCGCCGAGCTCCCGCGAGATCTCGAGCGCCTGGCCGTGGAACCGTTCGGCCTCGGCATGCTCGCCCTGGCGCCCGAGCATGACCCCGAGGCTGTCGAGCGCGAACGCCTCGCCCCAGCGATCGCCCATCGAGCGGAAGACCTCGATGCCCTCCTCGTATTGCTGCCGGGCGAGGTCGGGCTCGCCGTCGAGCGCGACCGCCTCGGCCATGTTGACGAGCGCGAACCCGAGCGGGCGGACGTTGCCCTGCGCGCGGGCCCAGGCGAGGCCGGGCTCGTACAGCCGGCGCGCCGCCGCGTAGTCGCCCGACAGGACGGCCGCGTTGGCGAGGTTGTTCGCGGCGAAGGCGATCCCGGCGTAGTCGCCGACGCGCCGGTGGAGGGCGAGGCTCTGTTCGTGGAAACCGTGGGCGGCCTCGTGGTCGCCCTGCATGAAGGCGAGGATCCCGGCGCCCGTGTAGGCGTCCGCGCGAAGGGCCGAGACCTCGCCGTCGGTCGCCGCGAGCGTCCGCTGGAGCCAGCTCCGACCCTCCGCGACATGTCCGCGGATCTCCCAGAACCGCCACAGTCCGGCCGCGAGCTGGAGGGCGGCGTGGGCCTCCTCGGCTTCGTCGATGCTCCACTGGAGCGCAGCCCGCAGGTTGTCGTGCTCCCGGTCGAGGCGCTCGAGCCAGACCGCCGATTCGACGCCCCGGAAGAACTCCGGCGCGGCCTTCGCCACGAGCGCGAGGAACCAGTCGCGATGACGCCGCAGCGTCGCCCCACCCTCGCCCGACTCGAGCAGCCGGTCGCGGGCGTACTCGCGGATCGTCTCGAGCTGGCGGTAGCGCGCCTCCTCGGCGGCCGTGTCGGCGACGACGAGCGACTTGTCGACGAGCCGCGACAGCACGTCGAGGATCTCCCAGGCCTCGAGCCCCTCGTCGGCGCAGACCGCCTCCGCGGCCTCGAGCGAGCAGCCGCCGACGAACGCCGCGAGGCGCCGGAAGACCGCTCGCTCGTCGTCGGCCAGCAGGTCGTGGCTCCAGTCGATCGTCTGGCGCAGGGTCTGGTGACGGGGGACGGTGATCCGGCTCGAACCGGTCAGGAGCCGGAAGCGGTCGTCGAGGCGGGTGGCGATCTGCTCGACGGGCAGGGCCCGAACCCGCGCCGCGGCGAGCTCGAGCGCGAGCGGGACACCGTCGAGCCGGCGGCAGATCTGGGCGACCGCCGCCGCGTTCCGCTCGGTGACCGCGAACCCGGGCTGCGCCGCGGCGGCCCGTTCGCTGAAGAGCCGCACGGACTCGAAGTGGACGAGGTCGTCGACGCTCGCCGTGGCCTCGGGCGCGGCCAGCGACGGGACCGGGAACACGGCCTCGCCTGGGATCGCGAAGCCCTCCCGGCTCGTCGCGACCACACGGACCTGGGCGCAGGCCCGGAGGAGCGCGTCGACCGCCCGAGCCGCCGCGTCGAGGAGGTGCTCGCAGTTGTCGATCACGAGGAGGACGTGGCGGCGTCGCAGGTGGTCGATGACCGTGTCGAGGATCGGCTGGCCGGCGATGTCCATCACGCCGAGGCTCGTCGCGATGGCGTGGCCGACGAACGCCGGATCGGTCACCGGCCCGAGGTCGACGAACCAGACCCCGTCCTCGTAGTCGTCGAGCAGGTCCGCCCCGAGCTCGATCGCGAGGCGCGTCTTGCCGACACCGCCGGGGCCGGTGAGCGTGAGCAACGGCGACGTGGCGAGGATCGCCTTGGCCTCGCCGATCTCGCGCTGGCGGCCGACGAAGGTCGTGAGCTGGCGGGGCAGGTTGTTCGGCCGCGAATCGATCGAGCGGAGCGGCGGGAAGTCGCGGCCGAGGCCGGGCGCCACCACCTGGAACAGCCGATCCGGCGCGGGCAGGTCCTTGAGCTGGTACTCGCCGAGGTCGACGAGCGAGACGTCCTCGGGCAGGTCGCCCTGGGCGAGGTCGCGGGTCGTCTTCGAGACGACGACCTGGCCGCCGTGGCCCGCGCCGCAGATCCGCGACGCGCGGTGAACGTCGAGGCCGACGAACCCGCCGTCGCCGCTCAGTGGCTCGCCCGTGTGGATGCCCATCCGGACCCGGACCTCGGCCGGCCACTCCTGCGCGCCGAGCGCGCGCTGTCCCGCGACGGCCGCGGCGATCGCCGCCCGGGCGCTCGGAAACACGTAGAAGAGGCCGTCGCCGGCGGTGTCGACCTCGCTGCCGCCGCGCGCCTGGAACGCCTCACGCAGGAGGCGGTGATGGTCGGCCAGGAGGCCGTGGTAGCGGTCTCCGAGCTGGCGGAGGAGCTTGGTCGACCCCTCGATGTCGGTGAACACGAGCGTGACCGTGCCGGTCGCGACGCTGGCCATGCCTCTCCGGGTGCGGTGAAACTGGCGGCGAGCATAGCGCCGCCTCATGGCGCTACCGGTCCGATCGTAGACTCGCGGCGATGACGGACAGCCCGAGCCGCCGGGAGCGGAAGGTCATCAGCGTCGTCTTCGCCGACCTCGTCGGCTTCACGGCGCGCTCGGACACGCTCGATCCCGAGGACGTCGAGGCGTTCCTCCAGCCGTACCACGAGCGGCTGCGGGCAGAGCTCGAGCGGTTCGGCGGCACGGTCGAGAAGTTCATCGGGGACGCGGTCGTCGCCGTGTTCGGTGCGCCCGTCACGCACGAGGACGACGCCGAGCGGGCAGTCCGTGCCGCGCTCGCGATCCGCGACTGGGTCCGCGAGGCCGATGGGCTCGAGGCGCGGATCGCGGTGAACACCGGCGAGGCGATCGTCCGGCTCGACGCGCGCCCCGATGCGGGCGAGGGGATCGCAACCGGCGACGTCCTCAACACGGCCTCACGGCTCCAGGCGGCGGCGCCCGTCAACGGCGTGCTCGTCGGCGAGGCGACGTGGCGAGCGACGCGGGACGTCATCTCGTATGGGCCCGCGGACGCGATCGAGGCGAAGGGCAAGGCCGCGCCGCTCCCGGTCTGGGAGGCGATCGATGCCCGGTCGCGGCTCGGCGTCGACGTCCGCCAGTCGAGCCGGCTGCCGCTGGTCGGCCGCGAGCGCGAGCGATCGATCCTCCTCGACACGCTCGCCCGGGCCGAGGCTGAGCGCACGCCGCAGCTCGTGACGCTCGTCGGCGTGCCCGGCATCGGCAAGAGCCGCCTCGTCTACGAGCTCTTCGCGGCCCTCGAGGAGGAGGACGAGCTGCGCTACTGGCGGCAGGGCCGCTCCCTGCCGTACGGCGAGGGGGTGAGCTTCTGGGCCCTCGGCGAGATGGTCAAGGCGCAGGCCGGGATCGTCGAGGGCGACGCGACGCCGGAGGTCGAGGCGAAGCTGCGGGCGGCGGCCGGGGAGATGGTCCCGGGCGACGACCGCGACTGGGTCGTCGCTGCCCTCCGACCCCTCGTCGGGCTGGAGACGGCGGAGGCCGACGCGGGGCGCCGGCGAGAGGAGTCATTCGCGGCATGGCGGCGCTTCTTCGAGGGGATGGCCGAGCGGCGGCCCCTCGTGCTCGTGTTCGAGGATCTCCACTGGGCCGACGATGGCCTGCTCGACTTCGTCGACCACCTCGTCGACTGGGCGTCGGACGTCCCGATCCTCGTCGTCTGCACCGCCCGACCGGAGCTCCTCGAGCGGCGTCCGGGCTGGGGCGGCGGCCGGGCCAACAGTCTGACGCTCGGGGTGTCGCCGCTGTCGGAGGCGGACTCCGCCCGCCTGCTCTCGCTCGCGCTCGGGACGCCCGTCCTCGAGGCGTCGACCCAGGCGCTGCTGCTCGAGCGGGCGAGCGGGAACCCGCTCTACGCCGAGCAGTTCGCGCGGCTGCTCGCCGAGCGCGGCTCGATCGACGATGCGGCGCTGCCCGAGACGGTCCAGGGCCTCATCGCCGCCCGGCTCGACACGCTCGCTCCGACCGAGAAGGCGATCCTCCAGGACGCCTCGGTCGTGGGCAAGGTCTTCTGGGCGGGGGCGCTCGGCGAGGTCGCCGACCGAAGCGCCGTCCTCCACGGCCTCGAGCGCAAGGAGTTCATCCGGCGCGAGCGGCGGAGCTCGGTCGCGGGCGATGACGAGTACGCCTTCCGTCACGTCCTCGTCCGCGACGTCGCCTACGGCCAGATCCCGCGGGCCGATCGGGCGGCCAGGCATCTCGCGACCGCCGCCTGGATCGAGGCGCTCGACAACCCCGGCGACACCGCCGAGCTGATCGCCCACCACTACACGGCCGTTGCCGAGCTGTCGCCAGGCGGTCTCCCGGAGGCGGTCAGGCCGGCGGCACGGACGGCGTTCGAGGAGGCCGGCGACCGAGCCCTCGCCCTCGGCGCCTATGGGGTCGCAGCGGGCTTCTATCGGGCCGCCCTGGACCTCGCTGCCGAGGACGCCCCGGGCCGCGGCCGGCTCCTGTTCCACCTCGGTCGGTCCCTCTTCGGCCGCTCCGGCGAGGGGCGCGCGGAGCTCGAGGCTGCTGTCCCGCTGCTCGAGACCGTCGGCGATCGAACCGGCGCGGCGGAGGCAGAGGCGAACCTCACGGTGATCGCCTGGACCGCAGCGGATCCCGCCTGGCGTCCGCATCTCGACCGGGCGATGGCGCTCGTTGCGGACGTGCCGCCGTCGCGGGCCAAGGCGACCGTCCTGGCGACGCGCGCGCGTCGTCTCGTCGTCGCGGGCGACAACGGTCCCGGTCTCGACGCGGCCCGGGAGGCGCTCGCGATGGCGGACGAGCTCGGCGCCGAGGAGGTTCGCGCCCACGCGCTCAACTCGATCGGCCTCGCGAAGCGGGCGCTCGGCCTCGGAGATGGCTACGACGAGCTCCGCGAGAGCGTGGCGATCTACCAGACCCTCAACTCGATCGACATCACGAGTGCGCTCAACAACCTCGGCTCCGCCCTCGAGGGCGATGGGCGGCTGATGGAAGCCGTCGCGGCCGCACGCGAGGCGACCCGGGCCTCACTACGGTTCGGTGGGGGACCGTGGCTCGAGTGGATGCGCTACGACGAGGTCGACACGGACTTCGTCCTCGGCGACTGGCCGGCCGCCCTCGAAGGGGCGAATGCGCTGATCGCCGAGGCCGCGGAGGGCAAGGAGCACTATCTCGTCGGCTCGCCGCTCCTGATTCGGTCGTTCATCCGGGCCGCGCAGGGCGACAGCGCGGGTTCGATCGCCGATGCCGAGGCTGCGCTCGCGATCGCGAGACGGCTCGGCGACAGCCAGTCGGTCGTTCCGGCGCTTGCCGCGACGTTGTTCGCCTACGTCGATGCCGGCCAAACGGACCGGGCCCGAGCGTTCGCCGATGAGTTCCTCGCGAACCAGACCGGGCGGCTCGTCTTCCGGGCCCCGTCGTACGTCGTCTGGGCCTGCGCGGTCGTCGGATCGCTTGACTCGCTCCTGGGCCGGTTCGTGGATCGTCGCCGCACGCGATGGCTCGAGGCGGCGGAGCGGGTGGCGGCGGGCGACTGGCCCGGAGCCGTCGACGTGTACGCGACGATCGAGTCCCCGGGCGACGTGGCCTTCGCGCACCTGCGCGCAGGTGAGCAGCTCGTCGCCGCGGAGCGTCGGGCCGAAGCGGACGGGCACCTCGCCGCGGCGCTCGAGTTCTACCGGCGCGTCGGGGCGACGCGCTACGTCGCCCAGGCGGAGGCGCTTCTCGCCGCGACCGCGTGACGCCCAGCGCGACCGCCCCGAGCGATCAGATTCGGCTCCGGTGTTGCCGGTCGATCCGTGGCGCCGATCGACACGACAGCCGATGGTGCCTCCTGGGGGCGCGCCGATCGGCGGCGGAGATCGAACCCGCACGGCCGAGCCGAGAATGATCCGTCACGGCGATCGGCCGACGGCCATGAGCCGGACGTGGAGGGCATCGCCGTCTCGCCGGAGGAAGCCGCCGAGTCGAGATGCCTCGGCCTCGACCTCGGTCAGGTCCGACGGCGCGAGCGGC
>DASTSC010000102.1:0-10483 GCA_035760905.1 Candidatus Limnocylindrales bacterium
GAGGCGCGGTCAGGACTTCCGGCGGGGAGCGGTGGCGGGCCGACGCGGGGCCCGGGCGGACGGTGCCGCCGAACGAGCCGAGGATTTCCGCGCCGCCACGAGATCGCGCAATCGATCGAGCCGCCAGCCCGACCGCTCGCCGAGCTCCGCGAGCGCGATTGCGACCGCCTCGCTTCGCGTCGCATCCGCCACGGTCGGGTCGACGAGGTCGAGCAGCAGCGCCCAGTCGAGCAGCTCGCGCCAGCGCTCCCGGCCGTACCACTCGACTCCTTCGTGGACGTTGACCCCCAGGGCGCTCCGGACGTCCGACCGATCGAGCCAGGCGCCGACGAGCCGACGGGCTACCTCGGGCCTCGACCGGCCGCCCACCGTCGAGGGACGCGGGAGGTCGAGAAGGAGCCGCAGGCGGGTCGTCGCGCCCCAGGCGTCGCCCTCGTCGAGACCGGTCTCGCGGAGCCCGACCGTGATCGGCTGCTCGAGACGGAGCTCGTCGAACCAGGCCCGGCTGGTGGCGACCGGGTCGCCGGGCGCGAGCCGACCGAGCGGCGCGAGGATCGCCCACGACGCGAGCACGGCTCGATGCCACGGATCCGCGATCGCCGACGCGACGGGCGAACGTCCAGGTGACGCCGCCAGCCGAATCATCCCCTCGACGCCCTCGATGCCTGCGCGCACGACGGCCTCCCGATCGAGGCCCGTCGACGTCGTCTCCGCGACCGCGTCGACGAGGCCGCGCACGCCGTCGGTCAGCGACCGACTCTTCGGCGCCCTGCCCGAACGCACGACGACGGCCATGGGGCCGCCGACGAGCATCCGCAGCGGCGCATGGACCGGCTCGAGAGCGAGCTGCCGGAGCTCGTCGTCGAGCGACGGCACGCCCCGCGTGCCGAGTCGCTCCCACAGCCGCGACCAGAGCCGTGCCGAGCCGTCCCGGACGTCGCGGACCTCGAGCAGCACGCGCCGCTCGTACGCGCCGAGCTCGACCCGCAGACCGCGCTCGCCGAGCTGCCGCGCCGGCGCGAGATGCTCCAGCCCGGTCACCTGGTCGCGCCAGAGCACGTACGCGTCCGAACTCTCGGGGAGTCGCCAGCCGTCGGCCAGCGTCCGACCGCGCGCGTCGCGGACCCAGCCCGTCATCGAGCCGAACCGGTTGTGGTAGACGACGAGCGACCGCTCGCCGCCCGGCCCGACGTTCGAGTAGGCGAAGACGTCCTCGGCGACGCCGCCGCCGTCGGCCGCGACGTCGTAGAGGAGGAAGTCGCGGACCTCGGCGAACTGGGCCCGGCGGTGGAGGAGCGGCACGATCGTCCGCTCGTGGTAGGCGAGCAGCCCCTCGTCCACCGCCTCGTCGCGGTAGGCCCGGCGGTACTCCATCCCGTACTTCTCGCCGAAGCCCTCGAGCTGGCCGTGGCCGAGCATCGGCAGCCCCGGCAACGTCGCGAGGACCGTCGCGACGCCGAAGTACTTGTCGCCCTTGCCGAACTGCTCGACCGCGGTCCGCTCGTCCGGGTTCGTCATGAAGTTCACGTAGCGCTTGAGGATCTCCGGGTCGAACTCGAGCGTGTCGCGCATCACCCGCCGGTAGCCGGCGTTGTCCTCGTCGCGGAGCATGTGCATGAACGCGCTGTTGTAGACGCGGTGCATCCCGAGCGTCCGGACGAAGTAGCCCTCCATGAGCCAGAACGCCTCGGCCAGGAGGAGCGTGTCGGGCGCCTCGGCGGCGACCCGGTCGACGACCTCGCGCCAGAACTCGACCGGCATGAGGCGGTTGAACTCGGCCTTCGGCATCGCATGCTCGGCGCGCGACGGGATCGCTCCGCCCGCGCCTGGCTCCGGGAACCAGAGACGCTCGACGTGACGCTTGGCAAGGGTCATGGCGGCGTCGAAGCGGATGATCGGGAAGCGCCGGGCGACGTCGAGGATCGTCCGGATGACGGCCTCGCGCGTCGCCGCGTCGAGGTAGTTGAGCTGGGCGGTGTCGTTCCAGGGAAACGACGTCCCGTCGTTGCCGTGGTAGATGAAGCGCCGCTCGCCCGACCCGCGGTCCTCTCGCAGGAAGACGACGGCGGCGTCGCTGTCATCCCAGTAGTGGTCATCGATCGCGATGCGCACACGCGCATCGGGCGAAAGGTCCGGGCCGTTGAACGAATAGGAGGGGTACGGCGGCTCCGGCAGGGAGAGGAACCGCTCCGGGTGCTCGATCACCCAGCGGGAGTCGATCCCCATGTGGTTCGGGACCATGTCCGAGGCGAGTCGGATGCCGCGCGCCCAGGCCCGTTCCCGGAGCCACCACCACGCCCCCTCGCCGCCGAGGTCGTCCGCGATCCGGTAGTCGTCGAGCGAGTAGGCCGAGGCGACCGCCTCGGCATTGCCGCGTCGCCGCTTGATCTCGGCCGAGGCACGACTCCGCTCCCACAGGCCGATGAGCCAGAGCCCGGTGATCCCGAAGTGGGCCAGCCGGTCGAGCTCCTCGTCCGGGATCGCGTCGAGCGTCCGGATGTCGCGCCCGTACTGGCGCGACAGCTGGTCGAGCCAGACGTACGTGCTCTTCGCCATGAGCACGACCCGCGGCATCCAGGCGGAATCGCTGCTGAACCGTTCCGGCTCTTCACCGAGACCGGCCAGCGCGTCGCCGAGGGCGGCCGCCGAATCGGCGGCATGCCCGCCGCCGAAGGGGTGGAACCGTCGCCACGTCGCGAGCTCCTCCTCGACGAGGACGTCGAGGTGGACGAGCAGACGGTCGAGGAGGTCCCCGACGAGGTGGCCCCAGTGCTCGCCGATGTAGCGGAGCTGGCCGGACAGGGAGCCTGGCGAGGCCAGTGCCGGCGCCCGGAGGAGGTCGACGAGCGACTGGTTGTCGGGGCCGAACGGTGGGAGCGCGCGGAACGCCTCGCCCGTGCCGTCGACGACGCCGGCGTAGGCGGTCGCGCGGGCGAGCCTGCGATCGTCGACGAGGGCGCGGTAGCGGGCGAGGGCGGGGTTCGCGTTCGCGAGCCAGACGTGGAGGAGGTCCTCGAGCGTCGCGTCGGGCGGCGAGGGCGGAGCGACGTCGGCGGGCGGATGAAACTCCGAACGGACGGCCTCGAGCGTCCGCTCCGTCGGCCCGGCACCCGCGCGCTCCTCGGCGGTTCGGAGCGCGACCTCGAACGCGTCCGGCCGGACCTGCTCGCGGTATCGGGCGACGACGCGTCGGAGGACCTCGTCGAGGAGGCCCATCGCGGCGAGCTCGGCGGCCGAGGGCGGAACGGCCGACGGCCGGGCGGTCGCCGGCGGGGCGGCCGGGCCTCCGGTCGGCTGATCGGATCGGAGACGCGCGGCGACGGTCCGGGCGACCTGGAACGTCGCGAGCGGGACCGAGCCATCGGGGGCGACGAGCGGGGGACGCAGGCGGAGCTCTTCGACGGCGCGCCGCCGGACACGGACACCGACCGGGGCGGGCGGGCGTTGCCTGGCGCTCATGTCGCGAGCAGCCGCAGGATCCCCTCGAGCGGGATGGCCAGCCAGTCCGGCCGATTGTTGAGCTCGTAGTCGAGCTCGTAGAGGGCCTTGTCGAGGACGTACGCCTCGAGGAGGTCGGCCCAGTCGGTGTCGCTCGGCGGGAGGAACGGGGCGCCGGCCGTCGCCGTTCGGTACGCCCGCAGGAAGGCCGCCGAGACCCAGCTCGTCCAATAGCGTGCCCACGCCTCGACCGTCGCCCGGTCCTCCTCGCGGACCCCGGCCGGCGAGTCGGCCGGGATCGTCGATCCGCTCGCGGCATAGTCGAACGAGCGGAGCATGCCGGCGAGGTCGCGGAGCGCCGACCGCTTGAGCCGGCGCTCGCCGATCGACCGGGCCGGCTCGCCCTCGAAGTCGATGATCAGCACGTCGCGTCCGGTCGAGAGGATCTGGCCGAGGTGGAGATCGCCGTGGACGCGAATGCGCTGGCCGCCGACGGGCTTGCCGGCGATCCGGCCGAACCGCCGCTCGAGCTCCGTCCCACCGTCGAGGACGCGTCGGGCGAGGATCGCCGTCTCGTCGGGCAGCCGCCCGAGCGACTGCTCGAGGAGCCGCAGGTTCGCCTGGAGCCGGCCGCGCATCGACTGGAGCACGGACCGGGCGTACATCGTCGAATAGGGCTCGGGCGCGACGGCCGAGTCGGACGACGGCCGCGCCAGCGTCGCGTGCAGCTCGCCGATCCGCGTCCCGAGCAGCGCCGCGGTGGCGAGGTACGGCCCGATCTGCTCGTGGACCTCGGAGGGCAGCTCCTCGGTCGCGAGCTCGAGCAGCCCGGCCACGGTCCCGGGCACGGCCGGCGCCGGATCGGGCAGGGCCACCGATCGCTCGAGGAACGAGGCGACGTCGCCGAGGGCGGCCGTCCATTCGTCGCCCTCGTTCGGGACGAACTCCATGAGGATCCCGGCGCTCCCGCGCTCGCCGTTCGGAAACCGGTAGTCGAGCGCCCCCGCGACCGGCGGGGTGTGGGTGTAGCCGCGCTCCGTGAGCAGCTCGCCGATCTCGACGTCCGGGCTGATGCCGGGCTCGACCCGCCGGTAGAGCTTGAGCATGAGCCGTTCGCCGAGGACGACGGACGTGTTGCTCTGCTCCGCCCGGCTCGTCGCGGCCGGCAGGGGTTCGTTCGACCGGCCGCGGAGCCGCGGATACGCCTTGGTCACGTGACCCGTCAGCTCGCCGCGCCGACCGCGGATCCGGCGCTTTCGACCGATCGTCTCGAGGAGCGCCTCGGCGACCGCCGGAACGCGCATCCCGTCGACGAGCATCGCGTCGCCCTCGGCGGAGCCGCCCGCGAAACGGGCGATGAGCGCGTCGGGCGCCTCGGCGTCGATCGCCCGGGCGTCGGCCTCGGGCAGGATCGCGACCGGAACGAGGTACGTCTCGGGCTCACCCTGGGCGTAGTCGACGGTCACGACGAGCACCGCCGCCGGTCGCGGCCCGGCCGTGAGCGGCAGCACGTCCGACACCTCGACCCCCCGGACCCGCCGGGCCTTCGCCCGGAACCAGCGCCGGCTCGGCAGCCAGCCGGCGAGGACCGTCGCGAGGCGAGCGGCCGCGCCGTGGCCCCCGAGCGCGGTGATGTCCCGAACGGGGGCGAGCGACGGGAGCTCGGTCGGGGCGGCCTCGACCGTCGCCGCCGCCGGCGGCTCGGTCAGCTCGAACCAGAGGAACGCGTGGGGCCCGAGCGTGAGCGGATAGGTCGCGCCGCGAACGGGCGGAAACTCGGATCGGCCGAACATCTCGACGGGCAGTCTGCCCTCGTCCGCGGAGAGGTCGAGCTCGACGTACTGGACGAAGCGCGACAGGTTGGCGACGACGAGGATCGACTCGCCCTCGTGGCGGCGGATGAAGGCGAGGACGCGCCGGTTCGCCGGGTGGAGGAACTCGATCGAGCCACGACCGAACGCCGGGTGCCGCTTGCGCAGGGCGATGAGCCGCTTCATCCACCACAGCAGCGAGTGCGGGTTCGCCTGCTGCGCGGCGACGTTGACGGCCTCGTAGTGGTACTCGGGGTCGACGATCACCGGCAGGTAGAGCGACTGGCGGTTCGCGTCGGAGAAGCCCGCGTTGCGGTCGCCGCTCCACTGCATCGGCGTCCGGACGCCGTTCCGGTCGCCGAGGTAGATGTTGTCGCCCATCCCGATCTCGTCGCCGTAGTAGACGACGGGCGTGCCGGGGAGCGAGAACAGCAGCCCGTTCATCAGCTCGATCCGGCGGCGGTTGTTGTTGAGCAGCGGCGCGAGCCGGCGGCGGATGCCGAGGTTGATCCGGGCCCGTGGATCGCGGGCGTAGATTCGGTACATGTAGTCGCGCTCCTCGTCGGTGACCATCTCGAGCGTCAGCTCGTCGTGGTTCCGGAGGAACAGCGCCCACTGGCTCGTGCCGGGCGGGTCCGGCGTCTCGGTCAGGATGTCGACGATCGGGTAGCGGTCCTCCTGCTGGATCGCCATGAACAGTCGCGGCATGACCGGGAAGTTGAAGGCCATGTGGCACTCGTCGCCGTCGCCGAAGTAGGCGACCGAGTCCTCCGGCCACTGGTTCGCCTCGGCGAGCAGCATCCGATCGGCGAAACGGGCGTCGATGTGGGCCCGGAGCGACTTGAGGAACGCGTGGGTCTCCGGCAGGTTCTCGCAGCTCGTCCCCTCGCGCTCGTAGAGGTAGGGGATCGCGTCGAGCCGAACGCCGTCGACACCCATCTCGAGCCACGTGTCGAGGACCTCGAAGATCGCCCGGTGGACGCGCGGGTTGTCGAAGTTGAGGTCCGGCTGATGGGCGTAGAAGCGATGCCAGTAGTAGGCGCCCGCCTCGCGATCCCACGTCCAGTTCGAGGCCTCGAAGTCCTTGAAGATGATCCGCGCGTCCCGGTACCGATCGGGCGTGTCGCTCCAGACGTAGAAGTCGCGGGCGGCGCTCCCGGGCGGCGACCGGCGGGCCCGCTGGAACCAGGGGTGCTGATCCGAGGTGTGGTTGCAGACGAGCTCGGTGATCACCCGCAGCCCGCGGGCGTGGGCCTCGCGGATGAACGTCCGGACGTCGCGCAGCGTGCCGTAGTCGGGGTTGACGGCGGTGTAGTCGGCGATGTCGTAGCCGTCGTCGCGAAGGGGTGACGGGTAGAACGGCAGGACCCAGACCGCGGTCACGCCGAGGTCGGCGAGGTAGTCGAGCTTCTCCGTCAGGCCGGTGAAGTCGCCCGCGCCATCGCCCGACGCATCGCGGAAGGCGCGGACGTGGAGCTCGTAGATGACCGCGTCGCGGTACCACGTCGGGTCAGCGGGGAGACCGTTCGCCCGTGCCGCAGCCGGCTGGCCCGCCTGCGGTCGCCGGGGCCGTGCCGCGACCGTCATCCGGCGTAGGCGACGAAGTCGCGCTCGGTCCGCGGCCCCGGCCGGAGCGCGAAGATCGCGGCGGGGCAGACCGCGGGGTCGAGGACGACGGTCCCGTGACCGCCGCTCCAGAGCTCGGTCCGCCCGGTCAGGAGCTCCTCGGCCTCGAACGGCCGGGCGGGATCGAGGCCGACCTCGGCCGCCGGCAGCCGGAGCTCGATCGTGTGCGTCCGATGCGGGTCGAGCGAGACGACGGCGAGGACGGGGTTCGGGTCGACGCCGTCGCGCCCGGTCGGCGCGTCAGTCCAGGCCGGCGGAATGTGCTTCGTCCAGGCGATGACCTGCTCGTCGCCGGTCGGGTGGAACGCGAGGCCGTCGTTCGCCTGGAGCG
Organism: Candidatus Limnocylindrales bacterium; assembly: GCA_035760905.1. Classification (GTDB taxonomy): domain Bacteria; phylum Chloroflexota; class Limnocylindria; order Limnocylindrales; family CSP1-4; genus DASSHA01. Next base: position 7,207 of record DASTSC010000102.1, read on the forward strand.
AGGGATGGGCACGCCGGATCTCGTTCACCCGGCGGATGAGCGGCGCGATGCTCCCCGGCGCATCGAGGTCCCAGTGGCGGATCTCGTACTTCTCGGAGTGGAGGTACTCCTCGCTGCCCGGCTCCCGCGGCAGGTTCTCGCCGAGCTCGAAGCCCGGGCCGTAGATCCCGTACGTCGAGGCGAGCAACGAGGCGAGGACGAAGCGGGCCTGGAACGCCGGTCGGCCGCCGACCTGGAGGGTCTCGTGAAGGATGTCGGGGGTGTTCGGCCAGACGTTCGGCCGGAAGATGTCGCGAACCGGGGGCGTCGTCAGCTCGGTGAAGTAGTCGCGCAGGTCGGCGGTCGTCGTCCGCCACGTGAAGTACGTGTAGGACTGGCTGAAGCCGAGCTTGCCCAGGCGGTACATGACCTTCGGCCGGGTGAACGCCTCGGCGAGGAACAGGACGTCGGGCTCGTCGCGTTTGATCTCGCCGATGAGCCACTCCCAGAACGCGAACGGCTTCGTGTGCGGGTTGTCGACCCGGAAGATCCGGACCCCGTGGTCGATCCAGAAGCGGGTGATCTCGAGGAGCGCCCGCCACAGCCCCGGCCAGTCCTCGGACTCGAAGTCGAACGGGTAGATGTCCTGGTACTTCTTCGGCGGGTTCTCGGCGTACTGGATCGAGCCGTCGGGCCGGGCCCGAAACCAGCTCGGGTGCTCCCGCGCGAACGGATGGTCCGGCGAGGCCTGGAAGGCGAGGTCGAGGGCGACCCGGATGCCGCGGTCGGCCGCCGCCGCCACGAGCGCCCGGACGTCGTCGAGCGTCCCGAGCTCCGGGTGGACGGCGGTGTGGCCGCCCTCCTCGCTCCCGATCGCCCACGGCACGCCCGGGTCGGTCGGCTTCGAGTCGAGACTGTTGTTCGGGCCCTTGCGGAAAGCCCGGCCGATCGGGTGGATCGGCGGCAGGTAGAGGACGTCGAAGCCGAGGTCGGCGACGTACGGCAGGCGGGCGATGACGTCGCGCAACGTGCCGTGGCGGCCGGGTTGCGGCGAGGCCGAGCGTGGGAACAGCTCGTACCAGGCGCCGAAGCGAGCGTGGACGGGGTCGACCACGACCTCGCGGACGGGCTCGCTCGCGACCGCGAAGGCGCGCGGGGCGTGGGCGGTCACGAGTCGGGCCAGGTCCGGCTCGAGGGCCTCGCGCCCGCGAGCGGTCGGGTCAGTAAGCCTCTCCGTCAGTCGCTCCACGGCCGCGGCGAGCCGGGTCGCGGCGTCTGCCGGCGCGTTGTCGAGCGCGGCCCGAACGATGTCGGCCCCGATGAGCAGGTCGACCGAGACGTCCTGGCCGGCGTCGAGGCGACGCTCGAGGTCCCGTCGCCAGGTCCCGAAGCGGTCGATCCAGGCGACGACCCCGTAGGCGTGACGGCCGAGCCGCTCCACCGGGAAGACGGCCCTGTAGCGATCGTTGCCGAGCGGCTCCATCGGCACCTCGAGCCACTCGCGGCTCCCTGGTGGGCGGTGGCGTAGCCGAACCGCGAGCTCGTCGTGTCCGTCGGCGAACGCGTCGCACTCGACGACGACCCGCTCGCCGACGACGCGCTTGATCGGAAACCGGCCGCCGTCGACCGACGGACGAAGGTCCTCGACGACGACGCGAACGCGCCCGGACGCCGGGAGCGTCGGTGCGGTCGCGGTCCGCGCGTTCGGCGGTCCCTCGGTAGACGTCATCGTGTCGGTCGAGGATAGACCGAACCGGAGGTGCCTTCCGGTCAGGCGCCGACGTCCGCCGTGACGTGGTCCGCCGTCCGCGAGCGCTGCTCGCGGATCCGGTCGATCGAACGCCGGATGAGCTCGAGGCCGGACGGGTCGAACTCGTACGTCCACTCGCGGATCCGCTCCGGGCGGCCAAAGCGGGCATCGAGACCGAGGGCGAGTGCCTCCCGGCTCATGAGCACGAGGTCGGCGGTCCGATCGACCGCCTCGAGGTCCGCGGCGGTGTCGGGAGTCGCGGCGACGAGCTCGAGGCCGGTGGCGCCCGCGTACCGGATCGTCTCGGCGATGTTCTCGACGCCCCTCGACGACGCGCAGACGAGTCCGATCCGGGACCCCGCCGGCAGCTCGGTCAGCTCGTGGATGAGGTCGACGTAGCCGGGCCCCACGAGCATCGCCACGACAGGGACCCGGCCGCCGACGAACGCCTGGGCCTCGTCGGCGTGGAACGTCGTCGTGGCCACGAGGTCGTAGTGGGTCGCGATGAGCCGGTCCGGGAGGTCGTCGAGGAGGGTTGGGTCGGCCTCGAGCAGGTCCGGGAATGCCTCCTCGAGACGCTCCGCGTCGTAGGTCGCGTCCGAGTTCGTGCACTCGGCGAAGAGGACACGGACGAGCGGGCCGGGTCGCTTGCGCTCCGACGCGGCGGCGAACGTCGCCGCGGCCACCTCGTCGGGGGTGAAGCCGGCCCCGGCGGCGCGGCGGAGCATCTCCGAGACGAGCCCGGCCAGGGCCTCGGTGCCGTGCCGGACGGGGGGACGGTCCGCGACTCGCGTTCCCGCCCCGTGGCGCGCGGTGACATACCCGGCGTCGGCGAGCCGGCGGTAGACGGCACGGATCGTGTTCGGGTTCACCCGGAGCGCGGCGCCGAGCTCGCGGACCGGCGGCAGCCGGCTGCCCGGCAGAAGCCGCCCGGAGTCGATCTGGTAGGCGAGCTGCCAGTAGATCTGGGCCGAGATCGGCACGTCCGAGTCGCGGGCGACGTCGATCGGGGCGTCGGCGACGGCGGCGGCGAGGGGTGCGGCCGTTGGATCGTTCATTGCTGGCGCGATCCTAGCCGCCGCGGGGCCTCCCGCCGAGCACCACCCAAAGGCCCGGACAGCGCCTTCCCATCAGCCGCGCGGGAATCCAATGCCGTTGGCGTCCGACGCGGTTTCGAACATGTGCCGGGTCCCCGGACGACCGACATCCGGTCAGAGGCGCTCGAATGGACAACCCGGCCGGATTCCCGGGTGGATACGGCCCCCACCTGCCAACCGACCTCCCGCGCGACGCCAATCAGATTGGAAAGCCGCGTCGATCGCGCTAGCTCGATCGGGCCTGCAGATCGGCTCGATTGCCGGTCGCGGGCTGCGGTCAGGCCGCGGGCTGCGTCCGATCGAGGGTTGGGGCCCGGCCTGACCTTCTGCGGGGCTACTGTCCGAACTGGGCCAGCCTCCGGAGCCGCGCCACCCGGTCGGGGATCGGCGGGTGCGACGCGAAGAGCGACGCCACGTCCGAGCCCTTGAGCGGGTTGACGATGTAGAGGTG
>DASTSC010000103.1:0-15805 GCA_035760905.1 Candidatus Limnocylindrales bacterium
GCCTTGGCCGCCGCCGGCAGGACGTCGACGCCGGCCGCGCCGTAGACGCCGAGGGCGATGGCCTCGATCTTCTCCGTGAGCGGAACCTCGTCCGGGTAGAGGAGCCGGAACGACGGCGCGCCCTCGACCGCCGCGGCCCAGACGGCTGCTCCCAGCTCCTCCGCACCCGCGCCCCCGTCGGTGAAGTGCCGGGCGACGACGGCGTCTCGCGCCCCAGCCTCGATGGCCGCCTCGCGGACCGCCTCGATCTCGGCATCGGTGTCGGTCGGGAAGGCGTTGATCGCGACGACGGCCGGGACCCCGAACCCGCGGACGATCTCGACGTGCCGGGCGAGGTTGACCGCGCCGCGCCGAACCGCCGCCGGGTCCTCGGTCGTGAGGGCCGGGTCGAGCGGCCGACCGGCAACGATCCGGCCGACGCCGCCGTGCATCTTCAGCGCCCGGATCGTCGCCACGACCACCGCGGCGTCCGGCCGGAGCCCCGACTGGCGGCACTTGATGTCGAAGAACTTCTCGGCGCCCATGTCGGCGCCGAAGCCCGCCTCGGTGCAGACGATCTCGTTCGTCGCCAAGGCGAGGCGGTCGGCGAGGACCGAGTTGTTGCCGTGGGCGATGTTCGCGAACGGCCCGGCGTGGACGAAGGCCGGGCCGCCCTCGAGCGTCTGGAGCAGGTTCGGCTTGATCGCGTCGCGGAGGAGGACGGTCATCGCGCCCGCGACCTTGAGGTCCTCGGCCGTGACCGGCGCTCCGCCGAGCGTCCAGGCGAGAACCATCCGGGCCAGGCGGGCTCGCAGGTCGTGGAGCGACGAGGCGAGAGCGAGGACGGCCATCACCTCGGACGCGACCGTGATCTGCCACTCGGCCTCGCGTGGCGGCCCGTTCTCGCGGCCGCCCAGGCCGATGACGGTCCGGCGGATCGCCCGGTCGCTGATGTCGACGACCCGGGGCCAGCCGATCGTGGCCGGGTCGATGCCGAGCGCGTTGCCGTGATGGAGGTGGTTGTCGACGAAGGCCGCGGCGAGGTTGTGGGCCGCGCCGATCGCGTGGACGTCGCCGGTCAGATGGAGATTGAAGTCCTCCATCGGGATGACCTGGCTGTAACCGCCGCCCGCCGCGCCGCCCTTGATCCCGAAGACCGGCCCGAGCGAGGGCTGGCGGATCGCGACCGCCGCCCGCCGGCCGATCCGACGGAGCCCCTGGACGAGCCCGATCGTCGTCGTCGTCTTGCCCTCGCCGAGCGGGGTCGGGGTCATCGCCGTGACGACGACGTACTTCCCGCGCGGGTTCGTCGCCTCGAGACGCTCGATCGCGTCGAGCCGGACCTTGGCCTTCGTCGGGCCGTGGAGCTCGACCTCGTCGTCCAGCAGACCGAGCTCGTGGGCGACCTCGAGGATCGGCCGGGGCCGAACCGACCGGGCGATCTCGAGATCGGACGGGAAAGGCTCGACCACGGTCATTTCGCGACGCGCTCCAGGGCTCTCGAACCGCCCGCCCTGGCCGCTGCCTGCTCCCGCGCGGCGCGGAGGACGTGGGTCATCAGCAACGCGTTCGTCACGGGTCCGACGCCTCCGGGCACGGGGGTGATCGCCGAGACGACGCCGCGCGCCGACTCGAAGTCGACGTCGCCGACGATGCGGCCGTCGACGACGTTGATTCCGACGTCGACGACGACGGCGCCCGGCTTGAGCATCGAACCGGTGACGAGCCCGGGCCGACCGACGGCCACGATCGCGACGTCTGCCCGCCGGAGGTGCTCCGCGATGTCCGGCGTGTGCGAATGGAGGACCGTGACCGACGCGTGCTCCCGGAGGAGGAGCAGCGCCGCCGGCTTGCCGACGACGTTCGAGCGGCCGACGACCACGGCCTCGCGACCGTCGAGCGGGATGCCCGACCGCTTGAGGATCTCGACCGCGGCCTGGGCGGTCGTCGGCAGGAAGCCGTCGTAGCCGAGCGTCATCAATCCCGCGTTGCGCGGATGGAGCCCGTCGACGTCCTTGGCCGGGTCGAGCGCGTCGATCACCGCCGAGAGCGGGATTCGCTCGGGCAGGGGCATCTGGACGATGATCCCGTGAACGGACGGATCTTCGTTGAGCTCCTCGATCCTGGTCCGCAGATCGGCGGCGGAGACGCGGCCGCTCAGCTCCACCTCGCGGCCGGTGATGCCGACCTTCTCGCAGCTCCGCAGGATCTGGTTGAGATAGACGGTCGACGGGGCGTCGTGCCCGACGAGGACGACCGCGAGGGTCGGGGCGATCCCGTGGTCGCGCCGAAACGCGACGACCTCCTCCTGGACACCGGCGCGGATCTCGGCCGCGATCGGCCCGCCGCTGAGGAGCCGCGGACCCGTCGTGGAGGTCACCCGCGTGTGGCGGCGAGGTCGACCGTCGAGCGTGCCTCCCCCCGCTCGACGACGTCGCGAACCAGCCCCGCGAGCCGCGCCGTCTCGCCGACGAGCGACGCCGTTTCCGCCGCGGTCTCCTCTGCCCACCCCCTGTCGGCGACCGACGGCAGGTTCACCTCGACGTTTCGTGCCGCGGCCCGCGCCGCTGCCTCCGCGAGCAGGCCTGCGACCACCAGATCCGAGGCAGCGTTGACGTTGCTCCGGCCGGCAAGCGACTCGGCCGCGGTCGCGATCTCCCGGCACGCCTCCACCGTTCGGAGCGGCACCTCGGCGGCGTGGCGCGCCGCGGCCGCGAGCGCCGACTGGCGGGTCGCCGTCTCTGCCTCGGTCGCACGTGGCAGCTTGAGCGCCGCCGCGAACCCGGCGTACGCGTCGGCGTCCTCGTCGGCGAGGGCGAGCGCGCGATCGGCCAGCTCGCGAGCGCGCACGACGGCCGTTCGATGGAGCTCCGCGTGCTGCACGTAGCGCGGCCGGTCCGAGAGTGCGGCGACCATCGCCACGAGCCCGGCTGCGATCGATGCCGCAACGGCCGCCGCGCTGCCACCGCCCGGCACCGGCTCGGACGAGGCGAGCGCGTCGACGAACGATCGGAGCGACTGGTCGGCGAACCGGCTCGACGGCATCGCCCGATTGTATGGACGGGCCGCACGGACTCGCCGAACCCTGGCGGTAGACCTCCCGGCTGGCCGACCTCGACGACCGGCTTGGCCGATGAAGCAGCCGCGAGGCGAGCGCGTACCGGCACGCCCGCCCCGCGGCTGGGGCACTCCCGACCGCCCGGGGAGGAGCCGGCGGTCGGGTCGCGTGAAATGGGCTCAGGCGGCCTCGTCGAGGCCTTCGATCGTCCAGGTCCGCGTGCGATGCCTGAAGCTGAGCGCGAGCTTCGCCTTCGGCGTCTCGACCTCGAAGACGGTCCGCGGCCCGATCGCGACCGGGTACGCGCTCCGCTCGTCCCGGACCGCGGCCACACCTGTCACCCGCAGGCGCTGGTCTCCCCAGACGACCTCCCGTGGTCGACCGTCGAACCAGTCGGCGCGGACGGCCACGCGAACGGGATCCACCCTGATCATCGCCATTTCCGGCTCCTTCCCGCGTCTCCGGCCGGGGCACTCGGCGTTCGAACGTCCGTTCTCTTCGCGGCGACTCTAGACCGAACATCCGTTCGATGTCAACCGCTGCGAGGGGACTCTCGGCCCGGCCCGTGACACCTTGTCTGTCACTCGTCGGCGGGTGGCTTCTCCACGCCGACGCGCCGCTCTGGGGCCGTCAGCGGGTCGCGCTCGAAGGGCGTCGGCAGCCCGCCCCGGAGCAGCCGGGCCCTGGTCACCGCGCGGGAGCCGAAGCGGCGCCGGATCGCGTCGGCCGCCTCGACGACCCGGCGCCGTCGATCGTCGTCGGCGGCGAACAGGCTCAGCTGCGGCGAGACGTCGAAGTTCGAGGCGGTGACGCCGACGAGACGGACCCGGATCCCGCGCAGCTCCGGCTCGGCGAGCTCGAGCGCCGCCCGCCAGATCGGCTCGGTCAGGTCGGTCGGAGGGTCGATCGTCCGCTGCCGCGTCGTCGTCCTGAACGAGCTGTCGCGGACCTTGACCGTGATCGTTCGCGCCCGCAGACCGGCCGATCGGAGCCGGCCGGCGACCCCGTCGGCCATCGCCAGGAGCGTCCGCTCGAGGGTCTCCCGATCGGAGGTGTCGGTGTCGAACGTGTGCTCGTGGCCGATCGATTTCGCGCCCTCGTCGTTGCCGACCGGAGCCGGGTCGACGCCCAGCGCACGGTCGTGGAGCCCCGCGCCGTGCGGTCCGAACCGCCGGACGAGGACCTCGACGGGAAGTGCCGCGAGGTCGCCGATCGTCGCGACGCCGTACTCGCGGAGGATCGTCGCGGTGGCCGGGCCGACGCCCCACAGGCGGGCGATCGGCAGGGGCGCGAGGAACGCCGGCTCCTCCCCGGGCCGGACGACCACGAGCCCGTCCGGCTTCCGCAGATCCGAGCCGATCTTCGCCACGAGCTTCGTCGCGGCCACCCCGACCGAGGCCGTGATCCCCACCTCGTCGCGGACGGCGTCCCTGATCTGTCGCGCGATCGCCTCGCCGTCGCCGAAGAGCGCCGTCGAGCCGGTGACGTCGAGGAACGCCTCATCGATCGAGACCGGCTCGACCTGGGGCGTGAAGCGGCGGAGGATCGCCATCACCTGGCGGCTGACGGCGTCGTACTTGCGGCCGTCGACCGGCACGAAGACCGCCTCGGGACAGAGTGCGGCGGCGGTCCGGAGCGGCATCGCCGAGCGGATGCCGAAGACGCGCGCCTCGTACGACGCGGCCGACACGACCCCGCGGTCGGTCGGTCCCCCGCCTCCGACGACCACGGGCCGGCCTCGAAGCTCCGGGCGGTCGCGCTGCTCGACCGAGGCGAAGAAGGCGTCGAGATCGACGTGGAGGAGCACGCGCGGTGGAGCGTCGGAGCGAGCGGGCCGGGTCACGCCCCTATCATCGCGCCGCGTGAGCGTCGTCCTCGCCCTGCTGCTCCTCGGTCTGATGGGAGCGACGGGCGTCCTCCTCGTCGGCTGGGCCTTCCCGTTCCTCTCGCGGGCGGAGCGATACGGCTACGGGATTCCGCTCGGGATGGTCGTCGCGACCGACGCGATCCTCGCCCTCGCCGACGTCGTAGGCTCGCTCGGCGGGCCGCTCGTCGTCGCGGCGACGGGCGGGACGCTCGCGGTGGCCGTCGCGATCAGCCGGCGGGCCGGGCGGCTCCACCGCCCGCCGCCGATCGGCGACATCGCCCGCTCGCTCGTCCCTCGCGACCGCGGGACGTGGCTGGCCGTCCTGATCGTGGCCGCGTTCGCGATCCGCTGGGCGCTCTTCTGGCCGAATGCGATCGAGACGACGGCCGCGGGGATCTCGGGGACGCACGTCAACGTCTGGGGCGACTACCCGATCCACCTCGGCAACGTCGCCGCGTTCGTCTACGGCAACGACTTCCCGCCGACCCACCCGCGATTTGCCGGGCACGCGTTCGGCTACCACTACCTCATCGACCTGACCGCGGCGGCGCTCGTGCCATTCGGGCTCAGCCCGGCGGGCGCGCTCGAGCTCCACTCGCTCGTCCTCTCGGTCGTCGCCGCGGTCGCCCTCTTCGCCTTCGCCCGGGCCCTCACCGGGAACGCGACGATCGGCGCGCTGACGGTGGCGCTCTTCCTGCTCGGCGGCGGGCTCGGCTGGATCAACACGGTCCAGGGCCTCCTCGGCAACACCGCGAACCTGCCGCAGCCCGTGACACTGCCCTGGGACTACCGCTGGAAGACCGAGTCGAACTTCGAGTGGGTGAACATGTTCTGGGCGTTCTGGATGTCGCAGCGGGCGTTCCTGTACGGCATGCCGATGGCGTTCGCGATCGTCCGCGCCACCCTCCACGCGCGCGAGACGCGCGACCTCCGGCTCTGGGTCGCCGCCGGGGTCGTCGCCGGGCTCCTCCCGCTCGCCCACCTCGGCACGCTCCTCGCCCTCGCGATCGTCGTGCCGGTCCTGTTCCTGCTCCTGCCGTCACGGGGCTGGATCGCCTTCGGCCTGGTCTGGGTCGCCGTCGCCGGCCCGCAGCTGCTCGCGATCGGCGGCGGGGGCGCCGGGGCGCTGTCGGCGCTCCGGTTCCAGCTCGGCTGGGTCGCCGACACCGGCTCCGCGCCCGACCCCTGGCCGATCTTCTGGATCAAGAACCAGGGCGCCTTCCTCGTCCTGTCCGTCATCCCGCTCGTCGTCGCCGGGATCGTCCCGTCGGTCGCCCGGCGGGTGCTCCTCGCGCTCTGGGCGATCTGGATCCTCGGCAACATCGTCGTCTTCGGGCCGTGGGACTGGGACAACCACAAGATCCTCGTCTACTGGTTCCTCGGCGTGGCGATCGCGTCGGCTGCGGCCCTCGCCTGGCTCTGGCGACGGTGGCGCGGCCCGATCGCCCGCCTCGGTTTCGTGGCGATCGTCGCGACGATGGTCGCCTCGTCCGTCCTCGAGGACGTCAACCAGGCGCTCGGCCAGAGCACGTACCCGATGCTCGACGCGGAGCAGGTCCGGCTGGGCGAGCTCGTCGCGGCCCGGACACCGCCGCACGCCGTCTTCGTCGACGGGATGGCGAACCACGATCCGGTCCAGATGATCGCGGGCCGGACCCTCTACGTCGGCTACGCGAACTGGCTCTGGGCCGAAGGCCTGCCCTACGTGCCGCGCCAGGACGACGCGCTCCAGATCCTGCGCTGGGGCCCGGCCGCGCCGTCGCTCATCGCCGACAACGGCATCGACTACGTGGTCATCGGGCCGCTGGAACGGAGCGAGGGCGCGAACGAACCGGCCTTCGCCGAGCGGTTCCCGATCGCGGTCGAGACCGAGAGCTACCGCGTCTACGACGTCCGATCGCTCAGGCGATGAAGTTGCCCCGGACGAACTCGAGGGCGAGGACGCCGAGCCCGATCGAGGAGGCGGCGACCCACAGCCGGTCGAAGCGCCGGTTGCGGCCCACGATCGCGAGCAGGACGAAGACAGGGAACACGACGAGGACATAGCGGTTCGTCGAGGTCAGCGGCGTCGGCTGGATCCGGACCGCCGGCAGCAGCAGCTGCGGCAGTGCCAGGAGCGTGTAGCTGAGGGGCAGCAGCCGCGACCCCGCAACGACGAGCGCGATCGAGCCGAACAGCGCGACGAGGTTGAAGAGCTGCAGCCAGTCGTCGTGGTCGACGAACCACTGCCAGCTGGCCGCCGCCACGTCCCACGGCGCGTGGAAGTTCCGCCCGCCCCACAGGTCCTGGCTCTCGATCGGCGACACGCCGCTCAGCGCCTGGGCGACGAGCAGCCAGAGCCCGAACGCGATCGCCGGCACGACGATCGCGACGGCGGCCGGCCCGAGCGACGAGAGGCGGGCCCGGGCACCCGGCGGAAGCTCGAATCGCACGAAGCGAAGCGCCTCCCAGGCGAGCGGCAGCGCGAGCAGAACCCCCTGGGTCCGGGTCAGGGTCGCGACGACGGCCGTGGCGCCCGCGATCCACCACCGGCGACGACGAGCCGCGAGCAGCGCGCCGGCCGAGGCGGCGAGGAAGAGCGATTCCGTGAACGGCGCGAACAGGAAGAAGGCGGCCGGGAACACCGAGACGTAGAGCAGGGTTCGCCGGGCGATGCCCCGGCCGAAGTCCTCGGCGACGAGGTGGAGCAGGACGACGCCCGCCACGAGGTACGCGATCGCGGCCACGATCTCGCCGGCCGCCGCGACGCTGCCCCCGACGAACGGGGTCGCGAGGAAGACGAGGATCGGGAACGCGGGGAAGAACGAGACCGAGTTCTCCCCTGCCTCGTAGCCCCAGGTCGCGATCTTGCCGTACCAGCAGGCGTCCCAGCGCTGCCAGACCCCGACGAGCTGGAAGTTCGCGCCGTGCGCGTCGAGCGGAGGAAACGTCTTCCAGCCATCCCATGCCAGCTCGTAGTGGCAGGGGCCGGGCACGCCGCCCGCACCGATGGCGTAGAGCGCGAGCAATCCCAGGGCGAGCTTGAGGCCCACGAGGAGCAGCGCGCTCTCGCGAAGGGGCTCCAGGCGATCGAACCAGCGGCGCGTGGCGGCGGGGAGGGTGGCGGACCGCGGAACGCTCACCCGTTCCTCCCACTGGCCGAATCGGCGGATGGACGCGGAGCGCGACCGCCCCGAACAATACCGGCGTGACGGACCGGACTTCCACGGCCAACGCCGCCCCGACGACCTCGAGCGGCTTCCGGGCATATGCCGAGCGGACCGAGCTTGCGGCGCTGATCGACCTCGCCCGGTCGCGGCCGGAGCTGTCGTCGACGCTCGCGATCGTCGTGGTCACGAGCGCGATCTATCTCTTCACCTCGTCCCGCGACCGGCAGGAGCTCGACTACTTCGTCCGGCTCGCCGACGCGTTCATCCACGGTCGGATGACGCTCCTCGAGGCGCCGTCGTGGCTCAACGAGCTGATCCCCGCCGGACCCGGTGAGTGGTACGTCGCCTACCCGCCGTTCCCGGCGCTCCTGCTCGTGCCGGTCGTGGCGATCTTCGGAACGTCGATCCACGAGCAGGTGCTGAGCTCGATCGTCGGGGCCGGCGCGGTCGGCCTCGCCTGGCAGCTGTTCCGGGTCTTCGCGCTCTCCACCCGGGCCCGCGTCCTGCTGACCGTCGCCTTCGGGTTCGGGAGCGTCCTGTGGTACGTCTCGGAGGTCGGCTCGGTCTGGTACTACGCGAGCGTCGTCGGGGTCTTCTTCCTGCTGGCCGCGCTCAATCTCGCGTTCCGGCGGCGGGCACCGCTCCTCGTCGGCCTCTTTCTGGGGTGCGCCGCGACGTCCCGCCTGCCGATCGCCCTCGGGGCGCCGGCGATCGCCGCGATCCTCGTCGACCTGCACCGGTCGCGGCCGATGCCGCGCCTGTGGCCCGCGCTCCGGATGCTCGTGCCGTACGCGGTCGGGCTGGCGATCCCGATCGGCCTCTACGCGCTCTACAACGTCGCCCGCTGGGGGACGCCGATCGACCAGGGCTACGTCGCCATCCCCGGCGTCCTCGACGATCCCTACTACAGCAAGCACGGGATCCTGTCGCTCTGGTACGTGCCGCGAAACCTGTTCGCGATCTTCTTCCGGAGCTGGAACTACGTCGACGACCCGCCGTTCCTCCAGCCATCGTGGTGGGGACTGTCGATCTTCCTCACGACGCCCCTCTACCTGTGGCTGTTCAAGTCCCGCCTGTCGGATCCGCGGGTAGCCTGGTCACTCCTCGGGGTCGGGCTCATCGCGATCCCGATCGTCACGCATGGCAACGTCGGCACGACGCAGTTCGGCTACCGCTTCAGCCTCGACTTCCAGCCGTTCCTGTTCGTCATGCTCGCGACGGTGCTGGAGCGCGGGCTGAGCCGGCTGGCGATCGCCGCGACCGCCGTGGGAGTGGTCGGCTGCGCCTACGCGATCTGGGCGATCTCGATCGGCTTCGTGGCGTTCTGACGGCGCCGTCTTCGGCGCCGCCCGGTCAGCCCTTGGGCTCGACGACGACCGTGACCTCGGGCGTCATGCCCGTGAAGACCTTCACCGCGACCTTGTACGTGCCGAGCGTCTTGAGCGGCTGGTCGAGGTCGATCTTGTGGCGATCGATCGTGATCCCTCGCCGGCCGAGCGCGTCGGCGATGTCCTGGGCCGTGATCGAGCCATAGAGCTTGCCGCCCTCGCCGACCTTGACGCCCATCGTGAGCGTCGTCGAGGCGATCCGGTTCGCGGCGATCTCGGCCTCTTCGCGTTCGCGCTTCCGCTTCTCCTCGCGGCTCGCGATGTCGTGGACGTAGGCGCGGTAGGCGCCGCCCGCGGCGGGCACGGCGAGGCGCTTCGGGATCAGGAAGTTGCTGGCGTAGCCGTCGGCAACGGACTTGAGCTCGCCGCTCTTGCCGAGCTTCGGCACGTCCACAGTCAGGATCACCTTCACGCGATCGAGTCCTCCATCGTCGTCCGCCGGGCGCGCGGGCCGGCAGGCCGTTCCTCCTCGAGCCAGGCCCGCAGTCGCGGACCGACCCCTGTCCGAGCCACGACACCCCCGACGGCGTCGACGAGCGCAGGAACGCGCCGGATCGCCCGCCGGACGGGTCCCGGCGTGAGCCGCCGGATCTGGGCGACGTCGTGGTCGAACGCCCCGCGCTCGATCCCGAGCTCGTCGAGCTTCTCCTCGAGCAGGTCGCGCGGCACGCCGTCGAGGAACAGATCGACGGCGAGGACGATCACGACGAGGTCGTCGAGGCCGCCCAGGATCGGAACGTCGTCGGGCAGAAGGTCCCGGCCGAGCACGAGGTAGCCGAGCGCGCCGGCGAGCAGGGCCTTGCGCGATCCGGGCATCCGCTCGTCGACCACGAGCGACCAGACGAGCCGCGAGTACTGCGGCGCGCGCGACGCGAGCGGCGCGAGCGCGAGCAGACCGAGCGAGCGTCGGAGTCCACCGCCGAACGAGCCGCCGAGGAGCCCGCGCGAACGGCGCTCGGGGCGGCGGCTGGGGCTGGGCATGTCGACGGTGACCTCCGGGCGATCGACGCGGCGGCGCTCGGGCCGGTCCGGTCGGGAACCGGGAGTCTACACCGCCTCGGCCCTGCGGCCGCCTCGGCCCTGCGACCGATTCGGCGGCCCGCCGGTCCGAACCGCTCGTTTGACATCGAACGCCTGTTCGGTATGATGCCGATCGAAAGGAGGCGCCCGTGACCAGGCACGACGCCGAGCGGAAGGTCAAGATCCTCGACTACATCGCCGCGACCCTGCGCGCCCGCGGGTACCCGCCGTCCGTCCGCGAGATCGCGCGCGCCGTCGGCCTCGCCTCCACGTCGGCCGTCCACCACCACCTCCAGATCCTCGAGCGCGAGGGATACCTCGAACGAGGCGCCGCGCAGTCGCGGGCCATCCGCCTGACGCCGACCGCGGCGCTTCGCCTCGGGCTCTCGTCGGAGCTCGTGCCCCAGGCGCTGGGTGGGGCCGACTCGTACGTCCTCCCGGTGGTCGGGGAGATCGCCGCCGGCGGTCCGATCGAGGCCTACCAGGATGCGTCCGAGACGCTGTCGGTCCCGGAGCTGCTCGCTCCGTCGGGCGACGCCTACGTGCTCAAGGTCCGCGGCGACTCGATGATCGAGGCCCACATCGCCGACGGCGACTACGTCCTCATCCGGCCCCAGGACACGGCCCGAAACGGCGACATCGTCGTCGCCCAGGTCGAGGAGAACGCCGTCACCCTCAAGCGGTTCTTCAAGGAGAAGGACAAGGTCCGCCTCAAGCCGGCGAACCCGGCCTATCCGGACCAGGTCTACGAGGACGTGAGGATTCAGGGGAAGCTGATCGGCGTCATCCGCCGCCTCGACTGAGCGCGGGATTTCGGCCGATGCCGGCGTCGACCGGCTGCGTCCCTCGCTCAGGCGCCCGGAGTGCGCTCGCTCGGGTCCTCGCCGGTCGCCTTGGCCTCGACCGTCTGCCGCGCTCAGCGGTTCACTCACCGGGGTCGAGTGCGCTCGGGTCGGTCGCTCGGCACCGCCTTGGTCCCGGCTCGCGCGACCGCCGCTCGGCGTGGCGGCCACCTCGTCGCCTACGCACCCGGAGTGCGCTCCCTCGGGTCCTCGCCGGTCGTTCTGGCCCCGACCGTCTCCCGCGCTCACGGCACGCGTTTTCCGCCGCACGCGTTCCCCGTGGCAAGCGCCGCTCGCTCGCAGCGTGCTGGCTCGCGAAGCCGTCGGATCGGCCGGGTCGGGCGGGTCTCGCCTCGAGGCGTGCCGGCGGCATGTCCCAACCCGATCCGTTGCGAATTCCAGTGGCATTGAACAGACTCGGCCGAATCTGGCCCGTCACCGGGTACAACCGGGGCGCCTGTGGCGCGATTTCGCGTTGGCGGAGGCTTCCCGATGCGCGTGCGCGCATGACGCTGCCGACCCCGGGCGTCCCCACTGCCGGACAGCCCTCTCCACGGCCCAATCCGTCCCATGGCATTGGAATCCCGCGCAGTTTGGGCTGCGACCGACCCGCCGGCTGCGAAGGACCCGCGGCGGCGACCGCCCCGCCACGGTGCATCCGACCCGCGGCAGCGACCACCCGCCACGGCGCATCCACAGCGTCCACACGGAACGAGGAAGTCGTGGATGAAGTTCGGGGATAAGGGCCTCGCCGCCCGCGCGCCCGGGCGGCAGGATCGACACGTCCCACCGTCGCCGGAGCCCACCGAGTGATCGACCGCCTTCCGCCCCAGAGCCTCGAAGCCGAGCAGTCGGTTCTCGGCTCGGTGCTCATCGACCGTGACGCGATCGTCGAGGTCGCGGAGTTCCTCCGCCCCGAGGACTTCTACCGGCAGCAGAACGGGCTCATCTACGGCGCGATGCTCGAGCTCTTCGAGCGCCGTGAGCCGATCGACATCGTCACCGTCGCCGAGGCCCTCGAGCGGCGCGAGGAGCTCGACGCGATCGGCGGTCGGAGCTACCTGAGCTCGCTCTCGAACGAGACGCCGACGGCCGTCCACGCGGTCCAGTACGCCCGCATCGTGGAGCGCAAGGCGGTCCTCCGAAACCTCATCTCGGCCGCCGGCAAGATCGCGGGGATCGGCTACGAGGATCCGGCCGAGATCCAGGAGGCGATCGATCGCGCCGAGACCGAGCTCTTCTCGGTCAGCGAGCGCCGGATCCACGCCGGCTTCAGCCCGCTTCGCTCGCTGCTCCACGAGGCGTTCGACCGGCTCGACTATCTCCATTCGCACCGCGGCGAGATCAGCGGCGTGCGAACCGGGTTCACCGAGCTCGACGCGATGACGACCGGGCTCCAGAAGAGCGACCTGATCATCGTCGCCGCGCGCCCCTCGGTCGGCAAGACGAGCCTCGCGCTCAACATCGCCGAGAGCGCGGCGGTCCGCGACGGCAAGTCGGTCGGGATCTTCAGCCTCGAGATGAGCAAGGAGCAGCTCGTCCTGCGCCTCCTCAGCTCCGTCGGCGACATCGACAGCCAGCGCCTCCGGTCCGGCTTCCTCGAGGAGATGGACTTCACCCGGGTCGCCTCCGCGATGACGAGCCTGTCCGAGGCCCGCGTCTACATCGACGACACGCCGAACATCAGCACGATGGAGCTGCGAACGAAGGCTCGTCGCCTCCAGGCCGAGGCCGGTCTCGACCTCGTGATCGTCGACTACCTCCAGCTCATGCAGGCGACCACCACGAGTCGCGACGCGAACCGTGTCCAGGAGGTGTCGGAGATCAGCCGCGGGCTGAAGGCCCTCGCCCGCGAGCTCTCGGTGCCGGTCATCGCCCTCTCGCAGCTCTCGCGTCAGCCGGAGATGCGCGAGTCGAAGGAACCCCGACTGTCGGACCTGCGGGAGTCGGGTGCGATCGAGCAGGATGCCGACCTGGTGATCTTCCTGTGGCGCGAGAAGGAGCGCGGCCAGGACGATGAGGTGAGCGACGTCGAAGAGATCAACCTCCATCTCGCGAAGCATCGAAACGGGCCCACCGGGCGGGTGAAGCTCATGTTCCGAAAGCGCCAGACACGCTTCTACAGCGCCGCCGTCGGCGAGCGTTACGCCGAGATCGCCTGACGAGGCACAGGGCAGTTCGGGCCGACGTTTTCACGGAGCAACGACAGGCATCTTCTGACCCCCTTGACTGCGCTCGTATGCTCTCGCCACGAGTCATCCGGTCCACCGGTTCACGGCGCCGCGTCGATATCTCGCGGGCTCCGTCCCTCGGCCGGGCTGAGTCGGCGGAAAGGGACCGGGGGAATGGAGGGCCTCGAGAGGGTGTTTGCGGACCGGACGCTCGTGTGCCGCGATTGCGGCGAGTCATTCATCTTCTCGGCGGGCGAGCAGTCGTTCTTCGCGAGCAAGGGGCTCCAGAACGACCCGCAGCGCTGCCCGAGCTGTCGGGCGGCTGCGAAACGAGCCCGAACCGTGGGCGGACCGCGCGAGTACCACGCCGCGGTATGCGCGATGTGCGGCGGCCAGGCGATCGTCCCGTTCGCCCCGCGCAACGACCGCCCGGTCTACTGCAGCTCCTGCTTCGACAAGGTTCGCGCCGAGCCGGTCGCCACGACCGCGAGCTGAGCCGGCACCTTCCACCCGACGTCGCTCTCGGCGACTAGACTGCGGTCCCGGGCCCCCCTCGCCGTCGTGCCCGGCTCGAGTGGAGGGCATCGCGTTGGGCGTGATCATCATCAGGGAGATGGTCGGCACGAGCCCGCGTTCGTGGAGCGATGCGGCTCGTCAGGCCGTCGCCACCGCGGCCCGCACCGTCCGCAACATCCGGACCGTGGAGGTCGTGAAATCGACGGCCGAGGTCCAGGACGGCGAGATCGTCGAGTACCGCGTCGAGCTCAAGATCGCGTTCGAGTACGAGGCGACCGACCAGTGACCGCGGGGTAACGGCGGGAGCCCATCCGGCCGAGCCCAGGTAATCGCGGGATGATTGCGGCCGGGCATCATCCGCACCATGGCCCTGCCCAAGCCAGGGGAGGAGCGGTCGTCGACCGGGACGACGACCCTCGCCCACCCATCGCCCTCGCCCGCGTCCGAACGCCGGCTGGCCTCCGTGGCTGACCGATCCGCCGTCGACCTGCGAGCTGCCGAGGCGCCGCCGCGGCAGCGCCCGGGGTTTCCGATCCAGCCCGCCAAGATCCAGCGTCCGCCGCTGCGCGAGGACACCCTCCACCGCTCGCGCCTCCTCGATTGGCTGTCGGTCAACGTCCATCACCGGCTCGTGCTTCTCGTCGCCGAGGCCGGGTACGGCAAGACCACCCTCCTCGCCGACTTCGCCCGGCGGACCCGCCTCCGCACCCTCTGGTTCCGGGTCGACGACGAGGACCGGGACTGGGTGAGCGTCCTCAACTACCTCGTGGCTGCGGGCCGCGAGGTCGCTCCTGGGTTCGCTCCCGTGACGGCCGACCGCCTGGCCGAGCTCGGTGCGACCGGAGGCTCGCGGGACGACCTCGTGCGGACGTTCCTCGGCGAGCTCGGTGGTCTCGCCGACGAGCCGACCGTGCTCATCGTCGACGACTACCACGTCCTCGACGAATCGCCCGACGCCCGTTCGATCGTCGCCGGCGTCCTCGCGCGCGCCCCCGAGCGCTTCACGCTCGTGCTCGCCACACGGCGCCGGCCGGGCCTTGCCATCGCCCGTCTCCGCGCGCTCGGGGAGGTGGCGGAGCTGACGACCGACGATCTCCGCTTCACGGAGCACGAGACCGAGGAGCTCTTCCGCGACACCTACCAGCAGCCGCTCGAGCCCGATGTCCTGGCCGTCCTCGCCCGACGAACCGAGGGCTGGGCAGCGTCGCTCCAGCTCGTCCGCGCGGCCGTTCGAGAGCGTTCGACCGTCCAGATCCGGGCCTTCGTCAGGGCCTTGAGCGGCGTCGACGAGAACCTCTACGACTACCTCGCCGAAGAGGTGGTCGGCGAGCTCGAACCGGCGATGCAGGACTTCCTCATGCGAACGTCGATCCTGCAGGTGGTCGACCCCGTCCTCGCCGAGGTCACCACGGGCGTTCCCCAACCCGACGGCCGGCGCCTCATCGAGTCGGCCGAGCGGCTCGGGTTGCTCTCGAGGCGAGGCGAATCGAGCCGCCACACCGTGCGCTACCACCCGCTCGTGCGGGACTTCCTCGAGGATCGCCTCCGACGCGATGTCGGCGACGAGGCCGTGCGCGACCTGCACCGAGCCGTCGCCCGACATGGCGAAGCCACCGACTGGCGGCTCGCGGCCTACCACTACGCAGCGGCCGCCCAGGGCGAGGACGTCCGCCGCGTCATCCGCGACTCGTTCGAACAGCTCCTGGGCCGGAGCGAGGCCGAGGGCGCGCACGCCTACCTCACCCGCTTCGGTTCCGATCAATCCGACCCGGTCCGCCTCATCGTCGAGTCCAGGCTGGCCTACGCGAACAGCCG
>DASTSC010000104.1:0-5564 GCA_035760905.1 Candidatus Limnocylindrales bacterium
GGCCAGCGCGACGGTCGGAGCCACCACAGCGCGTCGGGGTGTCGCCAGACCCACGGCACGAGCGCCCAGAACAGCACGAGATAGTCGAGCCGGAGCGGTCGCGCCCCGAATCCGAACAGCGCCTGGAGCTGGACGATCGTCAGGGGCAGCGTCAGGAGGCTGAGCACGGCCGCGACGACGAGCCAGCCGACGCCCCAGGCCCGTGCCCGCGGCGCCAGGACGAGCCAGAGCGGCGCGGGCGCCCATTTCATCCAGGTCGCGACCGCCCAGAGCGCGCCGGCCAGCCGCGGCCCGACGAACTGGGCCCCGAACAGCCCGAGCGTCAGCGGCAGGGTGACGTTGCCCGTGTCGAGGTTCGCGGCGATCGGGAACGCGAGGACGGCGACCGCGATCGCCGCCGCGGCCGGGCGACGCCGGTAGGCCCATTCGATCGACCACAGGAGAGCGAGCCCGGTCGCCACCCGCCAGGCGAACCAGGCCACGTCCCACGGCAGGAGCGCCCATGGCGCGAACAAGGGCAGCATCCACGGGGCGTAGACGTAGGGCAGGAACGGGCCGGTCGGGTGGTACGGATCGCCGCCGCCGATCCAGATCCGGACCGCCGCCCAGTAGGCCCGCGCGTCGGCGCCGGCGGCCTCGCCGCGAGCGACGAGGCCGGCGCCCGCGAGCCCGAACACCACGATGAGGATCGCCATCGCCGCCAGCCGCCGGCGATCGTGGAGCCGCGACACCTCCCGCCGGAGAGCGCGCCGGAAGACTCCGGCCCGGCGCCGTGTCGGTCGGTCGACGTGCGCGTCGAGCTGCTCGGAGAGCTCGTCGTGGAGCCGGCCGCTCAGACGGCCGAGTCGGTCGCTCACGGCGCGGATTGTCGCATCGGGATGCGCCGACGCCAGACCGAAACACCGGTAGGCCGCGGGCGCGACGAGCCCCACCGCTATACTCGCGCGCCATGGCGCACGGCAGCGCGATCGTGATCGGCGGTGCCGAGGACAAGGTCCGGGACCGGATCATCCTCAACCGCTTCGTCGCGCTCGCGGGCGGACCCGACGCCACGATCTGCGTCATCAGCACCGCGAGCTCGCTGGGCGCGGAGGCCGGCGAGCGGTACGCGAGCGTCTTCGCCGAGCTCGGCGCCCGCCAGACCCGTCCGATCCACGCGATGACGCGCGCGGCCGCGAACGACGAGGGCGCTGCGTTCCTCCTGCGCGAGGCGACCGGGATCTTCCTGACCGGCGGCAACCAGCTCCGGTTGGCATCCACGATCACCGGGACGCTCCTCGGCGACGCGGTCGTCGAGCGGTTCGAGCGGGGTGCCGCGGTCGCGGGCACGAGCGCGGGGGCGTCCGCGATGTCGGCCCACATGATCGCGTTCGGGGCCTCGGGCGCGACGCCGAAGCTGCGGATGGCCCAGCTCGCGTCGGGCCTCGGGATCCTGCCGGGGGTCGTCGTCGACCAGCACTTCCAGCAGCGCAACCGGATCGGCCGGCTGCTCAGCCTCATCGCCCAGAACCCGAGCCTCCTCGGTCTCGGCATCGACGAGGACACGGCCGGTGTCGTCGGGCCGGACCACGTCATGGAGGTCATCGGGCGGGGGAGCGTCACGATCGTCGACGGCAGCGCCTCGGACACGAACGCCTGGGAGGTCCAGGGCCACCGTCCGATCATGATCAGCAACGTCGTCCTCCACTCGCTGCCGTCCGGCTATCGGTTCGACCTCCGGCGCCGCGGCATCGCGACACCGGCGCTCCGGGCGGTGCCCGGCTTCGCCGGCGAAGCGGCCGCCTCCGAGTAGTCCGCGGTGGCGCGCGACGCGACCCCCGCGCGCGCGACACGACGAACGGCGACGCGCCCGGTCGCCGCCGACGGCGGGGACGGCCGATCGAACGGGACCCGCCCGAGGCGAGGGTCCGCTCCCGCCACCCCTGTCGCCCCGGCCCTCGTCCCGGAACCCACGCTCCGGATCCTCGACTTCCGGGTCCTCCGCGGGCCGAACTATTGGGCACGGGAGCCCGTCGTCCGGATGCTCGTCGACCTCGGCGTGCTCGAGGACTTCCCGAGCAACACGATCCCCGGCTTCGCCGACGCGCTCGTCGGGCTGATCCCATCGCTCGAGGAGCACGCCTGCTCGCTCGGCCGGCGCGGCGGGTTCGTCACCCGGCTCCGGGAGGGGACGTGGGTCGGTCACGTGTCCGAGCACGTCGCTCTCGAGCTGCAGAACCTCGCCGGCACGGACGTGCGCGGCGGCAAGACCCGCGGCGCCGGCCCGCGCGGCCAGTACAACGTCATCTACCAGTACCGCGAGGAGCAGGTCGGGCTCGAGGCCGGCCGGATCGCCGTCCGGCTCGTCAACCACCTCGTCGCCCCCGACGACCCCGCCTTCGGGTTCGACCTGATCGAGGCGATCGAGGGCCTCATCCGGCTCGCCGACCGACTCGCGTTCGGCCCGTCGACGCAGGCCCTCATCGACGAAGCCGTCAGCCGCGACATCCCGTTCATCCGGCTCGACCGCCACAGCCTCGTCCAGCTTGGCCAGGGCGTCCACCAGCAGCGGATCCGGGCGACGATGACGTCGCGGACGAGCGCGATCGCGGTCGATCTCGCCTCGGACAAGAGCCTCACCAACCACCTCCTCGATTCGGCCGGGCTGCCCGTGCCCCGGAGCGAGGTCGTCGACGAGGTCGAGGCGGCGGTCGCGGCGGCCCGCCGGCTCGGCTTTCCGGTCGTCGTCAAGCCGCTCGACGGCAACCACGGCCGCGGCGTCGGGCTCGATCTGCGAGACGACGACGCGGTCCGGGCTGCGTTTCCCGAGGCCCTCCGTCAGAGCCGCTCGGGCGGCGTCGTCGTCGAGACGTTCGTCGCCGGCAACGACTACCGGGTCCTCGTGATCGGCGGCCGGGTCGCGGCCGTGGCCGAACGCATACCGGCGTCGGTCGTCGGCGACGGCGACCACACGGTCCGCGAGCTCGTCGATATCGCCAACACGGACCCGCGTCGGGGCATCGGCCACGAGAAGGTGCTGACCCGGATCGCGCTCGACGCGAAGGCCGAGGCGATGCTGGCGGGTGAAGGCCTCGCGGTCGACGCCGTGCCGGAGGCCGGCCGGCGCGTCCGGCTCGTCGCGACCGGCAACATGTCGACCGGCGGAACCTCGATCGATCGGACGCTCGAGGCGCATCCCGACAACGTCGAGATCGCGGAGACCGCCGCCCGCGTCGTCGGCCTCGACGTCGCCGGGATCGACTTCATCTGCCCCGACATCGCGACGCCCGTCCGCGAGACCGGCGGCGCGATCGTCGAGGTGAACGCCGCGCCCGGCTTTCGAATGCACACCCACCCGACCGAGGGCGAGCCGCAGTACGTCGCTCGGCCGGTGATCGACGGGCTCTTCCCGCCGGGCTCGGAAGCGCGGATCCCGATCATCGCGGTCACCGGCACGAACGGGAAGACGACGACCGTCCGGATGATCGCCCACATCCTCAAGCTGAAGGGGAAGCGGGTCGGGATGACGTCGACGGACGGCATCGTGATCGACGGGCGGATGATCAAGAAGGGCGACATGTCCGGCCCGAAGTCGGCCCAGATGGTGCTCCAGAACCCGACCGTGGACACCGCGGTGTTCGAGGTCGCCCGGGGCGGCATCCTGCGCGAGGGGCTCGGCTACGATCGGAACGACGTCGCGGTCGTCACGAACGTCACCGGCGACCACCTCGGGATCGGCGGGATCACGTCGATCGGGCAGCTCGCCAACGTCAAGGCCGTGATCGTGGAGGCGGTGCCGCGCTCGGGGGCGGCGGTCCTGAACGCCGACGACAGCCACGTCTACCGCATGGGCCGCCATTGTGCCGGCAGGGTCGTCCTGTTCAGCATGTCGACCGAGAAGGGCGAGGACGGCTACGACCGCGTTGACGGCCACACGTCGCGGGGCAACGCGGCCTTCGTGCTCCAGCCCGGGCCCGAGGGCGAGCTGATCGTGCTCCGCCACGGCCCGCGGACGATGCCGGTCCTGTACACCCACCTGATCCCGGCGACGTTCGGCGGCCGGGCCCGGATGAACGTGGCGAACGCGCTCGCCGCGGCCGCGGCGGCGTGGGCCGCCGGCGCCCATCTCCACGACATCCGCCAGGGCCTGCGGACCTTCTCGACGTCGTTCTTCCAGGCGCCGGGCCGGCTCAACCTGCTCGACGTGGGCGGGGTCCGCGTCGTGATCGACTACTGCCACAACGTCGACGGGATGCGCCAGCTCGCCGATTTCGTCGACCGGATGATGACCGAGCCGCTGTCGAAGGCCGGTCGGATCGGGCCGGCGACGAACGGCCACGCGCGGAGCGGCCGGGCGATCGGCGTGATCGGGATCCCGGGCGATCGGCGCGACGAGGACCAGCACGAGTACGGCGCGATCGCGGCGCGGGCCTTCGACGAGATCATCGTCCGCGAGGACAAGAACCTCCGCGGCCGAGCGCCGGG
Source organism: Candidatus Limnocylindrales bacterium (assembly GCA_035760905.1). GTDB lineage: Bacteria > Chloroflexota > Limnocylindria > Limnocylindrales > CSP1-4 > DASSHA01. Next base: position 4,465 of record DASTSC010000104.1, read on the forward strand.
CGAGTCGGCTGGGAACGTGATCGAGGGCGTCCGAGCTGCGCGCGGCCGAGGTGGGGCACGGACCCTGAAGGCGGAGAAGATCCTCGACGAGCTGACGGCCGTCCGGGCCGCGCTCCGCCGGGCGGCGCCGGGCGACCTCGTCGTGTGCGGCGTCGACGAGGCGATCGCGGTCTATCGCGAGGCGATGGCCGCGGCCGGGTCCGCGCGCGGAGCGACCGCGTTCGCCGATCCGGGCGAGCTCGAGGTCCCCGAGGGCTGAGCCGGCTTCCCGGGCTCGCGAGCTCGTGATGGGCACGCGGTGGGTGCTTCGAATGCGCTGGCTCGACCTGCTCTTCGCGCACTGGCGCGTCGACGCGGCCGCGCTCCGGGAGCGGATCCCGCCCGACCTCGAGCTCGACCTGTTCGAGGGTGAGGCGTGGCTCGGGATCGTGCCGTTCACGATGACCGACGTGGCGCCGCGGGCGATCCCCGCGGTCCCGCACTTCAGCACGTTCCCTGAGACGAACGTCCGCACCTACGTCCGCCACCGCGGGCTCCGCGGCGTGTGGTTCCTCAGCCTCGACGCCGATTCGTGGGCGACGGTGCGCGGCGCCCGGCGTGTCTTCCATCTGCCGTATGCCCACGCCCGGATGCGCTCGACGCGCGTCGGCGAGGAGATCGCGTACCACTCCGTCCGCGACGACCGGTCCGTCCCGGCGGCGCGATTCGACGCGCGGTATCGACCCGTCGGCCCACCCCGCGCGGCCGAACCCGGCTCCTTCGACGCGTGGGCGACGGATCGGCTTCGGCTCTTCTCGGCTGACGGCCGCGGCCGGATCTGGCGCTCCGAGATCGCCCACGCCCCGTGGTCGCTCCAGCCGGCCGAGGCGACGCTGGACGCGACGGCTCTTGCGGCCGTCCATGGCCTGGAGCTTCCGGCCGAGCCGCCGCGACTCCTCTTCGCGGCCCGTCAGGACGTCCGAGGCTGGCTCCCGGTCCTTGCCGGCTAACCGCGGCGCGGTCGCGACTGCATGCGCGGCACGAGGCTGGTCAGCTCGCTCGCGATGTCGACCGGCCGTGCGCCCAGGTCGGCCAGGAGCGCGAACACCTCCTCGCGCTCC
>DASTSC010000105.1:0-20377 GCA_035760905.1 Candidatus Limnocylindrales bacterium
CGGCGTCGTCCTCGGGCCTCTCGTTCTCACGCGCGATGCCGCGCCGCGACCCCACCCCTGATCCGGGCGTTCGACTTCAGCCCAGCAGCAGCTCGACCGCCTCCGCGAACGCGCTCGAGTGGCGCTCGACGTCCTCGGCCACGGTCGCCGGCGACATGAGCGCCATGTTGTGGAACGGCGTGATGAGCACGCCCCGGTTGAGCACCGCGAGATGGAGATAGCGCTCGAGCGGGAAGTCGGTGGCCGCCGCCTGTTCCGCACCCGTCCGGGGCGGCGACGGGAGGAAGTGGTACTCGGCGCGGCAGCCCAGGCGCGTCACGTGCCACGGGAGCGCGTGGCGCTCGATGATCACGTTCACGTCGGCCGTCCAGCGCGTCGCCAGCGCGTCCATCCGCTCGAACGCCTCGGGGGTGAGCACGTCGGACAGCGTCGCGCGCGCGGCCGCGAGCGAGAGCGCGTTCCCAGCGAGCGTCCCGCCGATTCCGCCGACGTCCACGTCCTCGAGCTCGATCGAGTCGGTCGCCCGGCGCGCGAACCCGGCGGTCAGGCCGTAGGCGCCGATCGGGATACCGCCCGCGATCGCCTTGCCGACGACCACGATGTCTGGGTCGAGGGCATGCGCGCGCGTGTACCCGCCCCAGCCGGCGCAGAGCGTGTGGGTCTCGTCGATGAGCAGGAGCGTTCCCGTCTTGCGGGTGAGGTCGCGGACCGCGTCGTGGTAGCCCGGATCGGGCAGGACGATCCCGACGTTCGTGAGCGCGGGCTCCATCACGACGACCGCGACGTCCTCGTCCGCGAGCGCGGCCTCGAGGGCGGCGACGTCGTTGAACGGGACGACCCGGGTCGTGAGCGCGGGATCGACGGGCGGGCCGGTGTTGCCACGGCGGGCCACGACACGACCGGCGTCGTCGAGCACCGCGAACGACTCGTCGACGGAGCCGTGGTAGCACCGGTCGTGGAACGCGACTTTCGAGCGGCCGGTCACGTGGCGCGCGAGCCGGATCGCGAACCGGTTCGCGTCGGTCGCGGAGAGGGTGAACTGCCAGAGCGGGGGGCCGAAGCGACGCTCGAGCTCCGCGCCGACCGCGGCCGCGTCCTCGGTCGGCAGCATGTGGGTGATGCCGCGCCCGAGCTGGGCCTCGACGGCGGCGACGGTCGGCGCGGGGGAGTGGCCCGCCATTGCGCCGGTGTCCCCGAGGCACAGATCGCTGAACTCGAGCCCGTCGAGGCAGGTGAACCGCGCCCCGGACGCCTCCGCGACCACGGGCGGGAACGGGCTCGCCCACTTCGCCATCCAGGGCATCGGCACGCCCATCAGGAGCGTCCGGCGGCCGGCGGACGCGGCCTCGGCGCACCGGGGGTGGGCGCGCGCGAACGCCTCGGTCTCGGCGCCGAAGCGCTCGGCGAGGCGGACGCGGTCGATCGGGGCAGCCACGGTCATGCGGTCATCATCCGGGATTTCGCGCCGGATGAGTGGAACGGACCGTCAGGTGGAGTGGCGTGAGCTCGCGGACCCCGACGCCCGCGACCTCAGTGGAGGCGGCGCGAGTAGCCGCAGACCGCGCAGCGGGCAATCCCCGTGGCGGGATCGAGGGTGAGGAAGCTGGCGCAACCGTTCGTTGCGCAGTAGAGGCGGTTGCCCGCGGCGCGGCGCTGGCGGCGCATGGCGCTCGCCCGCCGGCTGACGTTCGCGGGCGTCGCCGGATGTCGCTGAAGCATGTGGGTGGATGGTTCCTTTCGGCGCCGCCGGCGGATTCGACCGGGCTCGGCGCAGGTACGGTGCCGCACGGCTCGGCGGGTAAGGGCCGATGAGCGGCGGTGATTCGGTGGCTCGGCGTCCGGCGCGCGGGAGCGGAAGCTCCGACCGCGCAGCGTCGTCGCCGCGTCGTTGACCGAACAACCCTAGCATGGTCGGACCGCGACGTCGATCGCGGGGCCATCGCAGAATGGCGCTCTGTTGAGAAATCTTCCGCACCCGTAAGTTGCGACCGGGCATCTGTCTTTGGCAGACTCCCGGGCGATTCCGTCGGAAGCAAGATCGCCAGGAGGACTGGGTTGGCGACCGTTCGCCTTTTGCCCGCCGGTGTGCGCCTGTCCCGCGCCGGCCGTCGTGGCATCTCGATCGCGGCTCTCGCCGCGCTGACCGTCTCACTGCTCGCGCCGATCGGGGCGTTCGCCGCGGACCCGCTCACGATCACGACGCCCTACCCGGCCGTCGCGGTATCGGCGGGCTCGAAGGTGAGCTTCCAGCTGACTGTGAAGGCCGACCAGGAGCGGCAGGTCGCGCTCTCGGTGAGCGGCGCGCCGACCGGCTGGAGCGCCGTCTTTCGCGGCGGCGGGTTCGTCGTCGACAGCGTCACCGCGACGAAGAGCGGCACCCCGCCCGACGTCCGGCTCGACGTCTCCGTCCCCGCGGACGCCGCCGGCGGGCCACGGGCCGCGTCGCTGACGGTGACCGCGAAGTCCGGCGGCCTCACCGCGACCCTCCCGCTGGTCGTGCGCGTCAGCGAGGGCGGGGGCGGCAGCGTCGCGATGACCGCGGACTACCCGACCCTCAAGGGCACCGCGAGCCAGACGTACAACTTCAGCCTGAGCCTGTCGAACGACACGCCCGAGGACCTCACGTTCAGCCTCGCCGCCCAGGGGCCGGACGGCTGGACGGTCACGGCCAAGCCGACCGGGCAGTCGCAGGCCGCATCCGCGGTCGTCAAGGCCGGCGAATCGTCGACGATCAGCGTCGAGGCCGATCCGCCGTCGGACGCCGATGCCGGCGACTACCCGATCCAGGTGTCGGCGACGGCCGGCGACAAGACCGCCAACCAGCAGCTCGGAGTGACGATCACCGGCAGCTACAAGATGACCGTCACGACCCCGGACCAGCGGCTAAGCGCCAGCGGCGGTGCCGGCAGCACGATCAGCGAGACCGTTCGGATCCAGAACGACGGGAGCGCGCCGCTGACCAACGTCACCTTCGACAAGACCGCACCGAGCAAGTGGGACGTCACGTTCACGCCGACGACGGTCGACAGCATCGCCCCCGGTTCGTACCAGGACGTGACGGCCGCGATCAAGCCGGCCGGTGATGCGATCGCCGGCGACTACGTCGTGAACCTCTCGGCGAAGAGCGCCGAATCGAGCGGCAACGCCGACTTCCGGATCACGGTCGAGACCTCGCCGATCTGGGGGATCGTCGGACTCCTCCTGATCGTGGCGATCGTCGCCGGCCTCGTCTGGGTCTTCCGGGCCTACGGCCGGCGGTGACCGAGCACGCCATCGCGGAGCCGGTCGCGCCGGCGCCGCTCGACCACGAGATCCTCGTCTCGACCCGGCGCCTCACGAAGCGCTACGAGGAGCGCGTCGCCGTCGATCGGCTCGACCTCGAGGTCCGGGCCGGTGAGATCTTCGGGCTGCTCGGCCAGAACGGCGCCGGCAAGACGACGACGATTCTCATGCTGCTCGGATTGACCGAGCCGACGAGCGGCGAGGCCCGCGTGGCCGGCCTCGACCCCCAGCGGTCGCCGCTCGAGGTGAAGCGCCGGGTCGGCTATCTGCCCGACGCGGTTGGCTTCTACGGCGACCTGACCGGCCGCCAGAACCTGCGCTACACCGCTCGGCTGAACGGGCTCCCGTCCGGCGAGGCCGGGGCCCGCATCGGCGAGGTCCTCGAGCAGGTCGGCCTGACCGATCGCGCCGACACCCGCGTCGACACGTACTCGCGGGGCATGCTCCAGCGGCTCGGCATCGCCGACGCACTCGTCAAGGACCCCGACCTGCTCATCCTCGACGAGCCCACGACGGCGATCGACCCGATCGGCGTCGTCGAGATCCTCGACCTGCTTCGCCGGCTCGTCCGCGAGCGCGAGCTCGCGATCCTCCTCTCGAGCCACCTCCTCACCCAGGTCCAGTCGGTCTGCGACCGGATCGGGATCTTCGCCGCCGGGCGCCTCATCGCCCAGGGCACGCTCGACGAGCTGGCGCGTCGCTACGGCAGCGAGGCGGGCGAGCTGCTCGTAGGGGTCGAGCCGGCCACGGCGCACGCGCGGGATGAGGTCGCGGCGCTCCTCCGGTCGGTCGACGGCGCGGCCGCGGTCGAGACGATCGAGGACGGCGAGGACGGGGACTGGCGCTGGCGCGTCGACGTGGCGGCCGGGCGCGACCTGTCCGAGGTCCGCGCGGCGACGCTGGCCGCCGTGACCGGCGCGGGCTTCCGGCTGGCCGATCTCGGGCGTCGGCCGCCGTCGCTCGAGGAGATCTATCGGCGGGCCGTCGAGCGGGCCGCGGTCACCGCCGGCGCGAATCCGCGCCGTCCCGGCACGCCTCGCCGGAGCGGGTCGCCCGCGGCAGGCGATCGGGTCGTGTCGAGGCGGCCACCGCCCCAGAGCCGCGACGCCGGCCGATCGGCACCGACTCCCGGGGCGGGCACATGAGCGCGGACGTCCGGACGGTTCCCCTGTCCCCGGCGCCCGAACGGACGAGGGGCCGGCCGCCGCGCGCCGGCTGGCGGGTCGTCGCCGCGAAGGAGTTCGGCGACTACCTCTCGAACGTCCGATTCTGGATCCTGCTGCTGATCCTCGGGTTGGCCGCCGCGACGACCGTCTATTTCGCGGCGAGCGCGGTCCGCGACATCGCCTCGAACCTGAGCGGTGGCGGCACGGTCTTCATCGCGATGTTCACGGTCGCCCCGAGCGACCTCTCGACCTCGCAGCCGGCCCAGATCCCGCCGTTCTATGGGCTCGTCGGGTTCCTCCTGCCGCTCGTCGGCATCGCCTTCGGCTTCGACGCGATCAACGGCGAGCGGGCGCAGGGCACGCTGCCGCGGCTGCTCGCCCAGCCGATCCACCGCGACGACGTCATCAATGGCAAGTTCGCGGCCGGGCTCGCGGTGATCGCGACCGTCCTCGTGGCGATCACCGGGCTCATCGCCGCGATCGGCATCGTCCGGCTCGGGATCACGCCCGGCATCGACGAGGTCGCCCGGCTCATCGCCTGGCTGGTCGTGTCGATCGTCTACGTCGGCTTCTGGCTCGCCTTCGCCACGCTCTGCTCCGTCGCCCTCCGGCGTGCGGCGACATCGGCCCTCGTCGCGATCGGCCTCTGGCTGCTCGTCACGATCTTCGCGACGTTCCTCGTCTCGACGATCGCCGGGATCCTCGCGCCCGGTGGCTCGGGGAGCTCGATCGACGACCAGGTCGCGAATGCCAACTGGACGCAGTTCCTGTCGAGCCTGTCGCCGTCGACGCTCTACCAGCAGGCGACGGTGGTCCTCCTGAACCCGACCTACCAAACCGTCGGCGTGATCCTGCCCTCGCAGGCGCAGCAGCTCCAGACCGGCGGAATTCCGACGATCCTCCCGTTCTCCCAGAGCCTGCTCCTCATCTGGCCCCAGGTCGTGGCGATCGTCGGGCTGACCGTCGCCTGCTTCGCGGTCGCGTACGTCCTCTTCCTGCGCCAGGAGGTCCGGGCCTAGGCTGGCCTCCGGCGGTGGTGGCGGTGGTGGCGGGCGAGCCCGCGAACCGCGACCGGCCGACCGCCAGTTCAGCCGTCGAGGGGCTGATCAGCCGGAGGCGGACCCCGGGTGGCGACGCGCCTCGGCAAGCGTCCAGCCGATCGCGGCGCCGACGCCGGCGAACGCGACCGCGGCGATCGGTGACGCATCGTGGTACTGCGGCACCTCGGCGAGCGGCGTCGGGAGGCCGACGAGGAGCGCCCAGAGCCACGGCCGGCGGCGCGCGACGAAGGCGATGACGCCGGCGATCCCGACGAGGGCGAAGACGGTGACGCCGGCCGAATCCGACGTCGGTCTCGAGTCGACATACGCGATCGCAAGCCCGGCGGCGAGCGCGAGGGCCAGAAGCCCGATGGCCGGTCGATCTGGCGCGGAGGCGGTCACGAGGCGAAGTATGGGCCGGCCACCGGAGGTGCCCGACGCCATGGCCTCGGGAATCCGATGGCATCGGACAGGATTCGCCTGTTCAGCGGCTGGCGGGTCCCCGTGGCTTGAACGATTAGCCAGTGGGGGCTAACTGCGACCTCTCTCGACACGTCGGCACGGATTCCGCGGCCCCGATCGCCCCGATCCGGCGGAGTCTGTCCGACGGGATTGGACATCCGTGCGGGTGTGGCCGCCGGACGCGGGTGGCGCGGCAGAGGTGGGCTCCCCCATCCGTGCGGCAATGGGCCGCCGGGCGCGGCCGGCGCGGCCAGCCAGCGCGCGAGCGGCAGACCCCCCGCTGGACGCCGCGCCCCGCCGCGACCCGCCGCTGGACGCCGCGACCCGCCGCGACCTGCCGCTGGACGCCGCGACCCGCCGCGGCCTGCCGCGCCCCGCCGCGGTCCGATCGCTAGTAGGGCGGCCAGGGGATCGCCGGTCGATCCCGGTCCGGCTGGGGGAAGCGTCCCGCGCGCAGCAGCCGTTCGGCGCGCCGAACCGTCGCCGCGACCTCGGACCGGCTGAGCAGCGCCCGCAACCGCTCCCCGAGATCGCCGAGCAGCAGGTCACGGGCGGCCTCGACCTGCTCCAGCTCGTCGCCCGAGAGTGGCTCGCCCCGCCAGCCCCAGAGGACCGTCCGGAGCTTCGACTCGGCATGGAACGTGAGGCCGTGGTCGACCCCATAGACGTGGCCTCCGGCGACCGGCAGAAGGTGGCCGATCTTGCGGTCGGCGTTGTTCGCGATCACGTCGAAGAGCGCCATCCCGCGCAGCCGCGGGTCCTCGTCGAGGGCGAGCGCGACGCGGTCGACGGTCTCGTCGGCCTCGATCCAGAGCTGGAACATCCCCGGACCCGCGGGCCCCTCGCGGAGGACGGTCGGCGGCGCGACCCGCCATCCCGAGGCCTCGGACAGGACGTAGGCCGCGACCTCCCGGGCGGCGAGCGTGCCGACGGGAAAGTCGACGAGTGGCCGTTCGAACCGGATCGGCTTGTAGACGGCGGTCGCCGTCAGGTCCGGCTCGGGGTCCGGGCAGCGACGCGTGACCGTGACGACGAGCGCGCCGTTCGACGAGCCCACGATCTGGCCGACGAGCTCGATCTCGCCGTCGCGCAGGAGCGCCTCCGCCGCCGCGGGCTCGAGCACGGCGACCGGCAGCTCGAGCCGGTCAGCGGGCGGCTCGTCGCCGCTGCCGTCCATCGTCAGTGGAGCAGGTTCCCGTTCCGGCGCGGGCAGAGATGGCCCTGCGGGTCGAGCGGCTCACCGCAGAACGGGCAGGGCGGTCGGCCGGCGGCGAGAACCTGGACGGTTCGGTGGACGAAGGCCCGGGCGTCGGCCGGCGGCAGGTGGACGCTCATGACGTCGCTGTCGTCGGCCGCGAGCGACGACGCCGCTTCGAGGGCGGCCTCGGCGATCCCCTCGAGGGTCTCCTCGTCGATCGCGTCGGACTCGGATCCGGTCTCGACATCGGCCTCGAGGACCACCTCGTCGTCGTCCTCGTCCTCGTCCACGTCTTCACCGGCGATCGCCGCCTCCCGCGCCTCGATCACCACCTGTCCGGAGTCGCCGTCCCAGGCGAGCGTCAGCGCGTTCGCCCGGAAGAGCTCGTTGAGGGGCTCGTCGAGCGGGCTGTCGTCGCCTTCCGTCCGGCCCGGATCGGCGAGGCCGCGGCGCTCGAGCTCGTCGAGCATCGCGCCCAGGCGTTCGGCGAGGACCGCCACCTGGACCTTCTCGAGGCTGACGCTGACGATCCGCTCACCCGAGCGGGCCTGGAGGTAGAAGGTCCGGCCCCCGGGCGGGCCGACGGTGCCGGTGACGAACCGGTCGGGTGGGTCGAAGACGAACCGCCGCGCCATGGGTCGAGGGTACCCGAAGGTCGGTCGGAGGCCGGATCAGGCCGCTGGTTCGTCCCGTCGCGGGGCCGACGGCGGAATCTCGAAGCCCCGGCCGGCGGCAAGGAGCGCCGCGGTGCGCGCGGCCGTCAGCGGCGGCGCAAATCGGAATCCCTGGCCGTAGGCGCAGCCGAGCTCGACGAGGACCCGGAGCTGCTCGTCGGTCTCGATGCCCTCGGCGGTCACCCCGAGCCCGAGCGCCCGAGCGACGGCGAGCGCCGCGGAGACGATCGCGGCCTTCTCGGGCTCGCTCCCGAGACCGTCGACGAACGAGCGATCGATCTTGATCGCGTCGACCGGCATGCCCCGAAGACGGCCGAGCGAGCTGTAGCCCGTCCCGAAGTCGTCGATGGCCACCCGGACCCCGAGGCCGCGCAGCCGGCGGAGGGCGTCGGGCGCGATCGTGTCCTCGACGAGCATGAGGCTCTCGGTGACCTCGAGGACGAGGCAGCCAGGCGGGAGCGCCGCGGCCAGGAGGGCTCGCTCGACCTCGTCCGGGAAGGCCGGGTCGAGGAGCTGGCGGACGGAGGTGTTGACGGTCACGTAACCGTCGGCCGCAGCGGTCCCCTCGGCCCGCCATCGGCCGAGCTGACGGGCCGCCTCGACGAGCACCCAGCGGCCGATCCCGACGACGAGCCCGGTCTCCTCGGCGACCGGGATGAACTCGGAGGGCAGGAGCAGGCCGCGCGTCGGGTGCTGCCATCGAACGAGCGCCTCGACCGCAGCGATGCGCCCGGAGGAGAGCTCGACGATCGGTTGGTAGTGGAGCGACAGCTCCGAGCGGACGAGTGCCTCCCGGAGGGCCGCGTCGATCTCGAGGCGGGCCACCTGGGTCGCGTGCATCGACGGCTCGAAGACGGCCACCGGGCCGGTCGTCGCCGACTTCGCCCGGTACATCGCCGTGTCGGCGTTGCGGAGCAGCTCGCTCGCCGAGGCGGCGCGGCCCTCGTCGAGGGCGACGCCGATGCTGGCCCGGATCGACCACTGCCGGCCGTCGACCTCGAGCGGCTCGGCGATCGCGGCCGAGATGCGATCGCTCGCCGCGACGGCGTCGTCGATGTCGAGGACGTCCTCGAGGAGCACCCCGAACTCGTCGCCGCCGAGACGGGCGATCGTGTCCTCCTCGCGGAGGACCCCCCGGAGTCGATCGCCGATCCGGATGAGGACGGCGTCGCCGGCGGCGTGGCCGAGCCCGTCGTTGACGAGCTTGAACCCGTCGAGGTCGAGGAAGAGCACCGCGATCCGGCCGCCGTGCCGGGCCCGCCGGGAGAGCGCCTGCTCGACACGCTCGGTGAAGAGTCGGCGGTTCGGCAGCCCGGTCAGCGGATCCGTCCGGGCAGCCGTGAGGAGGCGGTCGTGGACGCGGGCGTTCTCGAGGGCGATCGCCACGTGGTTCGTGAACAGGCGGGTGAGCTCGAGATCGTCGGCGGCGAAGCGGCGGCCCGTCCGGTAGAGGTTGATCGAGCCGACCACGCCTTCGGGGCCCTGGATCGAGGCGACGATCATCGACTCGTCCTCGTCGGTCGGCGTGCCCGGGACGTGGACGACGCGGGGGTCGTTGTTCGCGTCGTTGACGAGCTCCGCCTCGCCGCGGGCGATGACGTCGCCGGTGATCCCCCGGCCGAGCCGCGGCCGGGTCGCGAGGATCTGCTCGGCGTACATGTCGCGGGCGAGGATCGGCACGAGACAGCCGGCGTCCCGATCCACGAGGTAGATCGTCAGCGTGTCGTGGGGCACGACGTCGGCGAGGGTGTCGGCGACGGCCGTGAAGATCGCCTCGCGCTCGCGGGTCATGAGCAGCCGCTCGGTGATCTCGAGGAGGTGACGCTGCGAGGCGAGTCGCCGCTCGAGCTGTTCGCTCCACTGGCGCGTCTCGGCGAGGAGTGCCGCGTTCGTCAGGGCGAGCCCGGTCTGGCCGGCGATCGCCACGAGCCGATCGACCTCGATCGGGTCGAACCGGCGCTCGCGGAAGGTCGCCAGCGCGAGCACGCCCCACAGTCCGCCCGGCGTCTGGATCGGGACGAAGAGGGCGGACCGGACCCCGGACCGGGAGACGACCGGGTCGTTCGTGATCGCCGACAGGTCCTCGAAGGCGAGCGGGACGTCGCTCCCGGCGATGAGCTCGGCGACGGGGTCGGTCGCGGCGACGAACCGGTAGCCGGCGGCGAGCTCGAGCTCGCCCTGCGCCGCGACCGTGACGAGGTCATGGCCCTCGCGGCGGAGCAGCCCGACGAGGTCGACGGAGAAGATCGTCGCCAGGCGGGCCGACAGGACCTCCTGGATCTCGCCCGCGTCGCGCAGCCCGGACAGCTCGACCGACAGGTCCGCCAGCGCGGTCACCCGATCGAGGAGCGGGTCGTGGGCGATGATCGTCGCCCGCCCGCCGTTCGCGGCCTCGGCCAGGTGGAGGTCGAGGATCGAGCGCTTGAAGCGCCACGTGCGCCCGACCTTCGCGCCGGGAATGGCGCCGCGCTGGACGAGCCGGTAGACCGTGCGCACGGGGAGCGCGAGATGGGCCGCGGCGTCGGCGATCCCGATCCACGCCTCCTCGGCGCGGCGGCTGCCGTCGCTGCGCGGCTGCTGGCCAGTGCTGCCAGTTGCTGCCATCGGCTGAACGCTAGGCGCCTGCCCGATCGGGGTCGATAGGCCGATCGGACCGGGAGGAAGGTGACGCTCGGGGCGCCCGACCGGCCGTTCGGACCGTATCGCCGGCCGCTTGCCGGCTATACTCCCCAGGAGTATGAACACGAGCGCGACCGTCCACGAGATCGACCTTCCGGTCGTCGGCATGACCTGTGCGTCGTGCGTGAACCGGGTCGAGCGGTTCCTCAACAAGACACCGGGCGTGGAGACGGCGACGGTCAACCTCGCGACCGAGACCGCCACCATTCGCTACCTGCCGGACGTCGCGGGTCGCGACGACCTCGTTCGGGCGGTCGAGGCGGCCGGCTACGAGGTCCGCCCCGAGCCGGCGGCGCGGACCGCAGCGTCGAGCGCGGGTGCCGGCGCGCTCGAGGCCGAGGAACGGGCACGCGAGCTTCGGACGCTCGGTCGGCAGGCGCTCGTCTCCGTCCTCGTGGGCCTCGTGGTCCTCGGCGCGATGTGGCTGCCGCAGACGCTCGTCGGGCTCGAGGACCTCAATCGCCTCGCGCTCCTGCCGGCGACCCTCGTCCAGTTCTGGGCCGGGCGCCGGTTCTACGACGCGGCCTGGCGGTCGTTCCGGCACGGCTTCGGCACGAACATGAGCACGCTCGTCGTCGTCGGCACGACCGCGGCCTGGGCCTACAGCGCGGTCGTCACGCTCTGGCCGGACCTCGTCATGCGGGCGGGGATCGAGCCCGCGTCCTACTTCGACACGTCGGCGCTCATCGTCGGCCTCGTCCTGACCGGGCGCTGGCTCGAGGGCCGGGCGCGCCACCAGACGACCGGCGCGATCCGCGCCCTGCTCGCGTTGCGACCCGACACCGCCCGGCTCGTGACGCCCGAGGGGGACCGCGACGTGGCCCTGACCGACGTCGCGGTCGGCGACCTCCTGCGGGTTCGCCCGGGCGACCGGGTGCCGGTCGACGGGATCGTGACCGCGGGCGCGTCGGCGGTGGACGAGGCGATGCTCACCGGGGAGCCGATCCCGGTCGACAAGGCCGTCGCCGACGAGGTGATCGGGGGGACCACGAACACGACCGGCTCGTTCGTCATGCGGGCGACGCGGGTCGGCGAGGAGACGGCCCTCGCCCGGATCGTCGATCTCGTCCGGCGCGCCCAGGGCTCGAAGGCGCCGATCCAGGCGCTCGCCGATCGCGTCAGCGGGGTATTCGTGCCCTTCGTGCTCGCGGCGGGCGTCGTGACGCTCGCGCTCTGGCTGGGTCTCGGGCCGGAGCCGCGCCTCACCCATTCGCTCGTCGCGTTCATCGCGGTCGTCGTCGTCGCCTGCCCCTGTGCGATGGGCCTCGCGACGCCGACGGCGATCCTCGTCGCGACCGGGCGCGCGGCCGAGGCCGGACTGCTCGTTCGGGGCGGTGAGGCGCTCGAGGCGGCGGGTCACCTCGACGTCGTGGTCCTCGACAAGACCGGCACGCTCACGCTCGGCCGGCCGACCGTGGCCGGGCTCACCCCGATCGACGGGTTCGACCCGGGCGAGCTCCTGCGGCTCGCCGCCGCCGCGGAGCAGGGGAGCGAGCATCCGCTCGCGGCGGCCGTCGTCGCCCGGGCGGGGCTCGACGGCGTCGCCCTCCCGACGGCCACAGCCTTCGAGGCGAGTCCCGGGCACGGTGTCGCCGCGACCGTCGAGGGCCACCGCGTCGTCGTCGGGTCGACGCGTTTCCTCGCGGGGCAGGGCGTGGCGCTCGGGACCGACGCGGATGCCGCGCTCGACGCGGCCGCTGCCGCCGGCCGGACGCCAGTCGCCGTGGCCATCGACGGCTGCCCGGCGGGGCTCATCGAGATCGCCGACCCCGTCAAGCCGGAGGCGCGCATCGCCGTGGCCGCGCTCGAGCGCCTCGGGCTCGAGACGTGGCTGGTCACGGGCGACGCGGTGGCGACCGCCGAGGCGGTCGCGCGTCAGGTCGGGATTCCCGCCGAGCGCGTCCGGGCCGGCGTCCTGCCGGCCGAGAAGGCGGAGCTCGTCGAGTCGCTCCGGGCGGCGAAGCGGCGCGTCGCGATGGTCGGCGACGGTCTCAACGACGCCCCCGCGCTCGCGGCCGCGGACCTCGGCATCGCGATCGGAACCGGCGCCGACGTGGCCGTCGAGGCGTCCGACGTGACCCTCGTCGGCGGCGACCCCCGCCTCGTCGCGACCGCGGTGGTCGTCGCCCGGCGGACGATCCGGACGATCCGCGAGAACCTCGTCTGGGCGTTCGGCTACAACGTCGTGCTCATCCCGCTCGCGATGGGCGCCCTCTACCCATTCCTCGGGATCACGGTCCACCCGGCGATCGCCGCGGGCGCGATGGCGCTGAGCTCGGTGAGCGTCGTCGCGAACTCGCTCCGGCTTCGGCGCCTCCCGATCCGCCCCGCGGGCTGAGGACGGCCCGGGGAGCTACCGCAGCAGGGCCGCCAGCACGGCCTGCTGGACCGGCAGCCGGTTCGCCGCCTGGTCCCACGCGACCGAGCGCGGCCCGTCGAGCACGTCCGCGCTGATCTCCTCGCCGCGATGGGCCGGCAGGCAGTGGAGGGCGACCGCGTGCGATGCGGCCCGGCGCATGAGCGCGGCGTCGACCGCGTACGGCGCGAGCGCCCGGCGGCGGGCATCGGCGTCCGAGTCGCCGATCGAGACCCAGACGTCGGTGTAGACGGCGTCGGCGCCGTCGACGGCCTCGGCCGGGTCGATCGAATCGCGGACGATCCCCGCCAGCGCGGGCTCGAGGGCGTGTTCGGGCGGGTGGGCGATCCGGACCTCCACGCCGAGCGGCGTCGCCGCGAGCGCGAGCGAGCGGAAGACGTTGTTCGGGTCGCCGACCCAGGCGAGCCGGAGCCCGGCGAGCCGGCCGAAGCGCGACCGGAGCGTCAGCAGGTCGGCGAGCGCCTGGCATGGATGCTCGCGGTCGGTGAGGGCGTTGACGACCGGACGGCCCGTCGCGGCGGCCATCTCCTCGAGGTCGACGTGGTGGACGACCCGGGCGACGATCGCGTCGACGTAGCGCTCGAGCGTCCGGGCGACGTCGGCGGAGGATTCGCGCGTCCCCAGACCGATCTCGGCCCCGGCGAGGACGACCGCCTCGCCACCGAGCTCGCGAACCGCCAGCTCGAACGAGACCCGCGTCCGAAGGCTGGGCCGCTCGAAGAGGAGCGCGACGGTCCGGCCGGCGAGGATCGAGCGGAGATCGCGACGCCCGCGGGCGGCGGCCAACCGGGTCGCCTCGTCGAGCAGGTCGGGGATCGCGCCCGGAGGCAGGTCCCGGATCGAGAGCAGGTCGGCCGGGCGCGTCGGTGCCGGTTCGGGCGTCGTCCGGAGGGCGGCGATCGTCATCGTGCGCCCGCTGGTTCTGGGGTCCGACCGGTCACGTTGCCCGGAAGCCGGTCGAGGAGCCGCGACTCGACATCGCCGGTCCGGGCCGTCTCGGTCCGGTGCGGGAGGCCGAAGAGCGAGATGAACCCGACGGCGGCCTCGTGGTCGAAGGCGTCGCCGGCCTCGTACGTGGCGAGCGCGGTGTCGTAGAGCGACGCCGGCGAGCGACGTCCGGCGACGACCGCCGAGCCATGGTCGAGCCGGAGCCGGACCTCGCCGGTGACGGGCTGCTGGCAGCCGGCGACGTACGTCCGCAGGTCGCGCGCGAGCGCGGAGTCCCACAGCCCGTCGTAGGTCAGCCGGGCGAGCTCGTCGGCGACGATCCGGTTGAAGCGGAGGCTGTCGCGACCGAGCGTCAGGCCCTCGAGCGCGCGGTGGGCGGCGTGGAGGGCGACCGCCGCGGGCGCCTCGTAGATCTCGCGGCTCTTGATCCCGACGAGCCGGTCCTCGACGTGATCGATCCGGCCGACTCCGTGGGCGCCGGCGAGCTCGTTGAGCCGCTC
The DNA here is from genome assembly GCA_035760905.1 of Candidatus Limnocylindrales bacterium. Taxonomy (GTDB): domain Bacteria; phylum Chloroflexota; class Limnocylindria; order Limnocylindrales; family CSP1-4; genus DASSHA01. Next base: position 14,327 of record DASTSC010000105.1, read on the forward strand.
GACGAGGCCGACGGGAGTGTGACGCTCGCCGTCGAGCGAGACCGGGATGCCCTGCTCGAAGGCGACGACGACCTCGACGGGGTCGGGCGCGGCACCCGGGGCCACCGTCCAGGCGAAGGCGTCGTCCGGCGGCGCGGTCCACGGATCCTCGAGCGGACCCGTCTCGATCGAGCGGCCCCAGAGGTTCGAGTCGATCGAGTACGGCGAGGCCTTCGTCACCGGAACCTCGATGCCGTGGGCGGCCGCGTAGTCGATCTCCTGCTCGCGGGTCATCCCCATCCCGACCCGCATCGGGGCGACGATCTCGAGGTCGGGCGCGATCGCCCGGATCGCGACGTCGAAGCGAACCTGGTCGTTGCCCTTGCCGGTGCAGCCGTGGGCGACCGCGTCCGCGCCCTCGCGCCGGGCGACCTCGACGAGCAGCCGCGCGATGAGCGGCCGGGCCAGGGCCGTCGCGAGCGGGTAGACGCCCTGGTAGAGCGCATCCGCCCGGAGATGCGGCCAGACGTAGTCGGTCACGAGGACGTCGCGGGCGTCGACGACGTACGCCTTTGCGGCGCCCGACGCGATCGCCCGCTCCTCGACGCCGGCCCGGAGCGACCCACCGCCGACGTCTGCGCTGAGGGTCACGACCTCGGCGTCGTACGTCTCGCGCAGCCACGCGACCGCGACCGAGGTGTCGAGCCCGCCGGAGTAGGCGAGGACGACCTTGTTCACGCCTCGTCCCCCGCGGCCGGCGAGTCGATGGGCGTCTCGGCCGACGCCTCGGCCTGGCCCTGGATCGTCCGGAACCGTTCGAGCCAGCGCTCGAGGCGCGGCTCGTCGGCGAAGAGGACGATGAGGGTGTTGTCGCCGGCGAGCGTGCCCTCCTGGTCGACGAGCGTCGAGTCGTCGATCGCCTGGGCGATGACGCTCGCGGTCCCCGGGGTGCCGGTCAGGATGAGGATGAGACCGCTCCGGCCGACGGTGACCGGGATGTCGCCGAGGATCCGCCGCAGCCGGCGGTCGTCACCGTGCGGCCGGGAGGGAGCGAGGTCCTCGGGCGCGACCCAGACGTGGCGCCCGCCGCGGACGACCTTCACGAGTCCGAGCTCGGTGATGTCCCGGCTCACCGTCGCCTGCGTCGCCGAGATCCCGCGCGCCGCGAGCTCCGCGACGAGGTCGGCCTGGCTGCCGATCGGATGTCGGGCGACGATCTCGCGGATCGCCCGCTGGCGTGCCGTTCGCGAGACGGCGACCGGCCGCGCTTCGCTGGTCATGCGACTCTCCCCGTTGCCACCTGCTGGCGCGTCCCGTCGGCCGCGGATTCCGGGCCGATTCGCGTGCCGAACGCCGGATCGCCGAGCGCGCGGAGCAGAGCTCCCGGCGCGCGACCGTCGGCGATGACGACCTCCGTTCCGTGTGCCGGCGACGCACCGAGTGCCACGAGCGCAGCCTCGACCTTCGGGACCATCCCGCCGGCGATCGTGCCGTCGGCGATGAGCGAGCGGGCGTGCGCCGCGTCCAGCCGCCGCAACGGCCGGCCGTTCGCGTCGAGGACCGCCTCGACGTCGGTCAGCAGGACCGTCTGGCGGGCGCCGATGTCGGCCGCGATCCCGGCCGCGGCCTCGTCGGCGTTGACGTTGCAGACGATGCCGGTCTCGTCACGCGCGAGCGGCGCGATGACGGGCACGCGTCCGGCGACGAGGAGCGAATCGAGGAGCTCGCGCTCGACCCGGGCGATGCGGGCGACGCGGCCGAGCTCCGGCACTCGGTCGCCCGTCAGGAGATCGCCGTCCGCGCCGGTCAGGCCGACCGCGTCGGCTCCGGCGGCCCGCAGCGCCGCCACGAGCTCGCCGTTGACGAGGCCGCCGAGGACTGCCCAGGCGACCTCGAGCGTCGCGTCGTCGGTGACGCGCCGGCCGCGCTCGAAGCGGGTCGGGACGCCGAGGCGGGCGAGCCACTCGGTCAGCCGCTTGCCACCACCGTGGACGACGACGACGGGTCGGGTCCGGGCGACGCCGGCGATCTCGTCGATGACGCCCTGCTCCTCGGCGATCGTCGTCCCGCCGAGCTTCACGACGAGCACCTCGCTCACGTCGTGTACTCCGAGTTCTCGCGGACGTACTCCTCGGTCAGGTCGCAGCCCCAGGCCTCGCCGATGCCGGCGCCGAGGCCGAGGTCGAGGCGAATGAGCGCATCGGGCGCGTCGAGCGCGGCGCGCGCGGCGTCCCGATCGAACTCGACCGGTCCACCGGCCGGGCCGTCGAACACGAGATGGCCGGCGATCGCGATCCGGAGCCGATCCTGGGCGAGCGACACGGCGCGACCGGCCCGCGACTCCGCCTCGACCCGTGGCATCCCACCGGCGACGAGCAGCTCGACGTCCGGCAGCACGGCGTTGCCCGCCGCGGCCGCGATCCGGCCCCAGTTCGGATCCCGGCCGTGGATCGCTGCCTTCACGAGCGAGCTCGAGACGACCGAGCGGGCGACCGCCCGCGCGTCGGCGTCGCTCCGCGCCCCCGTCACCTGGCAGTCGATGAGCGTGGCCGCGCCCTCGCCGTCGGCGGCCTGCTGCCGGGCGAGATCGCGGGCGACCGCCTCCACCGCCGCGCCCAGCGTCGCCGCTGCCGGCGTGCCGGGCAGGACGAGGGCGGCCCGCGACGCGCCGGAAGCGAGCAGGAAGACCGTGTCGTTCGTGCTCGTGTCGCCATCGACCGAGAGCTGGTTCCAGGTCCGCGCCGCCGCCGGCCGGAGGACCGATTCGAGGAGCGCCGGATCGGCGACGGCGTCGGTGAGGATGACCGACAGCATCGTCGCGAGCCGGGGGTGGATCATCCCGACCCCCTTCGCGATCCCGCTGACGCGAACCTCGACCGGGCTCCCGCCGGCACCCGGCAGGCGGACGGTCGTCGTGGCGACCTTCGTCGTCGAGTCCGTCGTCTTGAGCGCCGTCGCGGCCGCGAGGAGGGCGTCGTCGGTCGCCTCGAGGCCGGTCACATAGGACGGCAGGAGCGCGACCAGTCGCTCGACCGGCAGGCGCGTCCCGATGACGCCCGTCGACATCGCCAGCGTCAGCTCGGCGCTCGTGCCGAGCGCGTCGGCCAGCGCCACCGCGAGCGCGCGCTGGTCCGCGTCACCGTCCGGACCGGTCGCCGCGTTGGCGCTGCCGCTCGTCGCGATGAGGGCCTGTGTCCAGCCGTTCCGCCCGCCTCCCGCGGGCGCGGTCGCGAGCAGATGGGCCCGCGAGGTCCGAACCGGCGCGGCCGGCACGAGGTTGCGGGTGAAGAGGGCGGCGACGGCGGCCGGGCGGCTCTGGTGATGGTCGCCACCTCGTCCAGTCGCGCCATCGGCCACGGCGATCACCGCGAGGTCGGGTCGACCCGAGCGCTTGATCCCGGCGGTTCCCCCGGCAGCGACGAACCCCCCGGGCAGCGCGGCGCGCCGCTCCACCGCCGGCAGATCGTCGGGCAGCCGGGCCGCGAGCGCCCGGAGCGCCGGTTCGGCCGGTCGCGAGCCGTCGGAAGCGACGGAGGCGACGGCGGGACCCGTCGAACCCTCGACCTCCGCCGTCCCCTCGACGGCCACCGCCTCGCTCACGGCGCGACCGGGAGCGCGGTGAGCCCGGCCGTCTCCGGCAGGCCGAAGGCGACGTTGAACGCCTGGACGGCCTGGCCGGCGGCGCCCTTCACGAGGTTGTCGATCGCCGCGATCGCCACGACCCGACCGGTCCGCGGCAGCGCCCGGACGTGGACCCGGCAGTCGTTGCTGCCGAGGACGTGCTTCGTCGCCGGCGGCGCGTCCACGACGCGAACGAACGGTTCACCGTCGTAGGCCGCGGCATAGAGGTCGTCGAGCTCGGCCTGCTCGACCGGCCGCGTCGTCCGGACGTGGCAGGTCGCGAGGATCCCCCGCGTCATCGGCACGAGGTGGGGCACGAACTCGACGGGGGCGAGGTCCGCGCCGGAAAGGCCGCGCAGCTCCTGCTCCATCTCGGCGACGTGGCGGTGGCCGCCGACGCCGTAGGCCTTCACGCTCTCGTTGACCTCCGAGAACGTCAGATCGGGCTTCGGATCGCGGCCGGCACCCGAGACGCCGCTCTTCGCGTCGACGACGAGGTCCGCGATGAGGCCGGCCCGGGCGAGCGGCGCGGTGGCGAGGATCGCCGCCGTCGGATAGCAGCCGGGGGCGCCGACGAGCGCCGACGGTCCCGCCGCGGCCAGCTCGGCGCGGTGGAGCTCGGGCAGGCCGTAGACGGCGCGGCTCAACAGGTCCGGCCGGGGGTGGGCGAAGCCGTACCAGATCGGGTAGTCGGCCGGGTCGTGGAGCCGGAAGTCGGGGCCGAGATCGACGACGGCGGTGCCCCGCTCCGCGATCGAGGGAACGATCGCGGCAGCTGCCGAGTGGGGCAGGGCGAGGAAGACCGCGGCGGCATCGGACGGGATCTCGCTTTCGATCCTGAGCCCGGCGCCGGCGAGGTGGATCTGGCGCTCGGCGAGCGGCTCGCCATGACCGTCGCGGCCGACGATCCCGACGATCCGGACGCCGGGATGGCGCGCGAGCAGGCGGACGGCCTCCCCGCCGGCGTAGCCGGTCGCCCCGACGATCGCGACGGGGACCGCGCTCGCGTTCTGCGGGCCGGCCGCCCGGAGACTCGAGTCGGCCGCGGGAACGCGCGTCGGCGCCGCGGGCGCCGGGGGAGCGAACCGAACCTCGGCCGCGAACGTCGGTTCGGGCGACTTCGTCGGATGGGTAAGCGTGCCGTGCATGGGCGCATTACTATACACGCAACGAATTCCTATGCAACGAGAGCCGGCGGCGTTCTCTAGACCGCCGGCACGGAGGCCGCATGACCGAGGCGCAGGCGCCCGCCACCCACGACGCACTCTCGCCGGTCCTCGGCCGCTACTTCGAGCGGACGTGGGTCCGGGGCGAGCGCCATCGGCTGTTCGACGCCGATGGCAAGGCCTATCTCGACTTCGCCTGTGGCATCGCGGTCACCGGGCTCGGACACGCCCATCCGCGCGTCACCCGGGCGATCCACGACCAGGTCGACCGGCTCGTCCACGTCTCGAACGGGCTCGGCTATATCGAACCCGTGTCGCGCCTCGCGTCCGCGCTCGCGGCGACGTTTCCCGATCCCCTCGACACCGTCATGTTCGTGAACTCCGGCGCCGAGGCGGTCGAGGGCTCGCTCAAGCTGGCGCGGCGGGTCACCGGCCGGCCCGGATTCGTGGCCTTCGAGGGCGCCTTCCACGGCCGGACCTTCGGGGCCGCGAGCGTCACCAGCTCGAACCTCAACTACCGGTCGGGGTACGCGCCGTTCGTCCCGGGCGTCCACATCCTGCCGTTCCCGCGGCCGTACCGCGACGGCATCTCGGCCGACACCGCGTCCGAGGCCGCGCTCGCGGCGCTGCGGGAGCACCTGGCCACGGTCGTGCCGGGCCCGGAGATCGCGGCGATCATCGTCGAGCCGATCCAGGGCGAGGGCGGCTTCCACCCGGCGCCGGACGCGTTCCTCCGCGGCCTCCGCGAGATCGCCGACGAGCACGGGATCCTGCTCATCGCCGACGAGGTCCAGACCGGGCTCGCCCGGACCGGCACGATGTGGGCCTTCGAGGCCGCCGGGATCGTGCCCGACGTCGTCGCGGTCGGCAAGGCGATCGCGAACGGGCTGCCGCTCGCCGCGGTCGTCGCCTCGCGCGCGCTCCACGAGCGCTGGGGCAAGGGCGCCCACGGGACGACGTTCGGCGGCAACCCGGTGGCCTGTGCCGCCGGGCTCGAGGTGCTGGCGACGATCGCCGAGGAGGACCTCGTCGCGAACGCCCGCGCACGGGGCGGGAAGCTGATCGGCGGGCTGCGCGAGCTCGCGTCGTCGGATCCGCGGATCGGTGACATCCGGGGCCGCGGCCTGATGGTCGGTGTCGAGCTGACGAAGGACCACGCGACCCGCGAGCCGGACGGCGAGCTCGCGAACGCCGTCATCGCCGATGCCGCGGACCGCGGGCTCATCCTGCTGACGTCGGGTCCCGGCCACGAGGTCGTGCGCTGGCTGCCGCCGATCGACGTGAC
>DASTSC010000106.1:0-2098 GCA_035760905.1 Candidatus Limnocylindrales bacterium
TCCCCGGCGATGACGAGGCTCCCGCCCGAGAGCGGAAGAGTGGCCGTCCCGAGCGGGGCGCACCGGCGATCGAAGACGAACAAAGGCTCCTCGACGCGCGTCGCGAGATCGTGCCAGACGACGCCGGTCGTCCCGGCCGGAACGCGGACGCCGAACGAAGCGAACTGACCGAGCGCCGGCATGCGGACGATGACCTCCGCCTGCGATTCGTTGGCGATCTCGAGCGACGAGGTGGCGAGAGCGCCCGTGGCCACCGACGCGACGAGCGCCACGGCGGTGACGGCTCCGGCACCCGCGGCCGACACTCGCGCCCGCCACGCGAGCCGCGGCGCGTCCGACACCCACGGGGCGAGACAGCCGACGAGGAGCGACAGGTTCGACAGCCTGAGCACGGGCGTGCAGACGACGACCGTCGCCCAGGCGATGGCGAAGCTCGCCCGCCGCGACGGCGCCACGGCAGCGATTCCCGTTCCGATGACGAAGACGAGATATGGCACCAGGCGCGCGGCGGCGGGTGGAATCGCGAGTGCCTCCGCGAGGGCCGTGAGGCTCGTGGGCGTCGCAGCGGTCGTCGCGGCAATGCCGAGGTACGCGACGAACGCGTGACGGCCGGCGAGCAGGACGGACAGTCCGACCACCAGCAGCCCGCTGACGCCCACGATCAGGAGGCTGCGCCAGGCGCGCTCGCGGAGGAGGAAGCCGAGGAGCGAGGCGGGGGTGAGCTTGACGGCGATGCCGAGACCGAGGGCTGCGGCGGCGACCGCCCGCCTCCGGGCCGACACCCGGGTCGACGTCGAGTGCGCCCACCAGAGCAGGATCGCTGCTCCCAGCAGGAACCCGTTCACGTTGCCGGTCCACGTCTCCGATCCGGCGACGAGGAGGACGGGAATGGCAGCGAGCGCGCCGAGCGCCGGGGCGGAGATCAGCAGGAAGACGACGATCCCGACGACGACCGCCAGGTGGAGGGCCCACCAGGCGAGCTGCCGGAATCCCTCCGGCAGGACGAGGAATGGCAGCCACGGGACCGCGACCGTGGGTGGCGAGAGGATCGGGGCACGCCACGCCGGCGGATTGTCCTGGGGCACCGGGCGGTCGCCCGGTGCGAGCCGGTAGAGGGGGTGGTCCGAGACGAGACGCTCTGCTGCTGCTCCGTAGTTCCACGTGTCCGAGCCGAGCGTCGTCGGCCGCAGGAGGTCCGGACGGGGGCCGGTGATCGTCGAGACCGCCGAGGCCGCGAAGACGGCGAGAGCGAGCAGCCTGACCGCGGCGATGAGACGGGGGTTCGAGGGCCCGAGGCGACGAAGGATCGGCGCGAGCCGAGGCTCGGGCGTGGTCAGCGCGTGGCCGTCGTCGCCACCTGTTTGGATTCGGTCAGCCATTCCGCCGTCAGTCGGAGGCCCGCGACCATCGTGACCTGCGGCACCCAGCGGAGCATACGGCGGGCCTTCTCGATGTTCACGACGCGGCGGCGAATGTTGTCGATGTCGCGGCGGTCGATGTGCTCGACGGTGATCGGGAGGTCGACCGCCTGCCCGATCAGCGCGGCGAGGTCGTTGATCGAGGTCTCGATGCCCGTTCCGACGTTGAAGACCTCGCCCTCGGCACGGGGCTGGATCGCCGCGAGGAGCGTCGCGTCGACCGCGTCGTCGACATAGGTGAAGTCCCGCGTCTGCTGGCCGTCGCCGTGGACCTGGAGCGGTCGCCCGGCGTAGGCGGCATCGAAGAACTTCGAGACGACGCCGCAGTACGGGTTGTCCGGGCGCTGGCCCTCGCCGTAGACGTTCGAGTAGCGGACGATCGCGACCGGCACGCCGTAGCTCTCGTAGAAGGCGAGGCAGTAATGCTCGCCGCCGAGCTTGCTGACCGCGTACGGCGAGAGCGGGACGACGTGGTCGTCCTCGTTGATCGGGATCGAGTGCGGGTTCCCGTAGATCGACGTCGAGCCTGTATAGACGACCCGATCGACCTTCGATTCGCGGACCGCCATCAGGACGTTGAGCGTCCCGCCGATGTTCGTGGCGAAGTCGTCGCGCGGGTTCTTCGTCGAGGCGATGATGTTGCGGGCGGCCATGTGGAAGACGACCGACGCCTCGCCGAC
>DASTSC010000107.1:0-5679 GCA_035760905.1 Candidatus Limnocylindrales bacterium
GCCACCGGCGCGAGGACCCGGGTGATCATCGACTCGTCCGACGGCGCCCGCGAGTGGTCGACGATGGGCAGCGACACGAACATCATCGGGGCATCGGCCACGGCGCTCGTGGACAGCCTCGAATACGCGATCTGGAAGGGCGGCGCCGAGCTCCGGCGGCGCGACGAACGGCACTTCACCACCGCGAGCCGAGAGGAGGCACGATGACGACGACCGACCAGACGAGGGCCTCCGCTCCGCCGAACACCGAGGACACGCTCCACCTGGCCCGCTGGACGGTCCAGTCGGGCAGCAACGCCCAGAGCCGGGGCGCGGTCGTCATCACCTCGGGCGACCACCAGGGGGAGGCGACGGCCGAGGGCAACGGACCGATCGACGCGCTCTACCGCGCCGTCGACCGGGCGATCCACGAGGTCCTCGCCGGCCATCCGCGCCTGCTCTCGTACGACATCCACGCGCTCGCCGAGGGCCCCGACGCCGAGGGCGAGGTCAGGGTGAAGATCGGTCCGCCGTCCGCGGCCTCGGGCCGCCGCGGGACGGGCCGCTACGCCGGCACCGCCCGCTCGACGAACATCGTCGCGGCCTCGGTCGAGGCCTACCTCGACGCGATCAACGAGCTGCTCGGCGAGGCGCACTGGCGGGGCGCGGCGGACGCCGCCGGCAACCGCCGGGGGGCCCGGGCGTCCACCCCGCAGCGGGCCGAACTCGACGAGGAAGCCGGCCGGATCGACACGACCGACTGGTTCAACGGGTAAGCCGCGGCGACGCTTCCGCCGCCCGCTCCACCTTCAGGATATCGACCCCCGGGGGGCTTGCGGCAAGCCCGGGTTCGTGCGGTAGAGTCCGCGACCCTGATCGGAAATCGAGGGTTCGAGGGCTCGTGGCATGCGTGTTCTGCTGGCGACATGGGGCTCACGAGGGGACGTCGTACCGCTCGCCGCGCTCGCGCTCCGGCTCCGCCAGCTCGGGGCGGAGGTCCGCGTCTGCGCGCCGCCCGACGAGGAGTTCGGCGCGCTCTTCGCGAGCGTCGGCGTGACGCTCGTCCCGCTCGGCCCGTCGACCCGGTCGATCGCGGCGAGGGTCATGGCACCCTCACCCGACGAGGCGTTCCGGCTCGCGGCGGAGCTCGTCGCGGCGCGCTTCGAGACGCTGCCGACGGTCGCCGAGGGCTGCGACGCCCTCGTCGCGACCGGGCTGATGCCGGCCGGCGCGCGGTCGGTCGCGGAGATGCTCGGCATCCGCTACGTCCTCGCCACCTTCCACGTCTTCGGGCTGCCGTCGCGTCACTTCTCGCCCTCGGCCCGGCCCGGCACCCAGTCACCCGAGGGCGAGACCGACAACCGGGTGCTCTGGGCACAGGACGCCGAGCGCGTCAACGCGATGTACCGCGAGCCGCTCAACCGGCATCGGGCGGCGGTCGGCCTGCCCCCGGTCGGGAACGTCCGCGACCACGTCATCGGGGACCGGCCCTGGCTCGCGGCCGACCCCGTCCTCGCGCCCTGGCGGGACCTGACCGATCTCGAAATCGTCCAGACCGGGGCCTGGATCCTGCCCGACGAGCGGCCGCTCCCGAAGAACCTGCAGGCGTTCCTCGACGCGGGCGAGCCGCCCGTGTACGTGGGCTTCGGGAGCATGGCGATGCGGACCTCGACGGACCTCGGCCGGGTGGCGATCGAGGCGACCCGCGCCCACGGCCGGCGACTCGTCCTCGGTCGGGGCTGGGCGAACCTCGCGCCGGCCGACACCGACGGCGACCCGGGCGACGCGATCGTCGTCGGCGACGTGAACCACGCGGCGCTGTTCCGGCGAGTCGCGGCCGTCGTCCACCACGACGGCGCGGGCACGACGACGACGGCTGCCCTGGCCGGCGCGCCCCAGGTGGTCGTACCCCAGGTCGTCGACCAGCCGCACTGGGCGCGGCGGGTGGCCGAGCTCGGCATCGGCGCCGCCCACGAAGGCGCCGTTCCCAGCCCCGAGTCGCTCGCGGGAGCGCTCGGGATCTCGCTCGCGCCCGAGACGCACGCCCGTGCGACCGCCGTGGCCGCCCGGGTCCGGACGGACGGGACCACCGTTGCCGCCCGGCTGCTGCTCGAGGGCGGCCCCGACTGAGACGGGCGCTACCACGCCGCCCGTCCCTACACTCGTCGCCGGATGAGCGCGACCAGCACGATCGCCTATGCCGGTGAGCCCGGCGCCTTCGCCGAGGACGCCGCGATCGCGGTCGCGGCCGTCTCCCGCCGTCTCGCGGTGGCCGGGTTCGGCGAGGTCTTCGAGGCCGTCGAGTCGGAGGCGGCCGACCTCGGGGTGGCCCCGATCGAGAACCTCGTCAACGGGACCGTCCGCGAGATCCTCGACCTCCTCCTCACCCACCGGCTCCGGATCGTCGGCGAGGTCGTCGTGCCGGTCCGGCTCTGTCTCGCCGCGCTGCCCGGCCAGTCGCTCGACGAGATCGAGCGCGTCTACTCGCACGTCCAGGCGCTCGGCCAGGCGGAGGCGTTCCTCCGAAGCCGACCGTGGACGCTGCTCTCGACGTACAACACGGCGGGCTCCGGAAAGCTCATCGCGGACCGCGACGAGCGACGGGCGGCCGCGGTCCTGTCTCCCCGCGCGGCCGCCCAGTACGGGCTCGAGATCCTCGTCGACGAGATCGGCGACGTGGCCGGCAACCGGACGCGCTTTCTCGTCCTCGGCCGGCAGGCCGATGACCCGCTGCCGGGGGCGGCCGGCGCACCGCGGCGGACGACCCTCGTCTTCGGCGTCCGCAACGAGCCCGGAACCCTCCTCGCGGCGCTCCGCGCCTTCGCCGACGAGGGCGTGAACCTCTCCCGGCTCGAGTCGCGGCCGAGCCGCGACCGGCCCTGGGAGTACGTCTTCTTCACCGACGCCGACGCGGACGCGTCGTCGCCCGTCTGCGCCCGGGCGCTCGACGCCCTTCGGGCTGTCGCCACCTCCGTCCGCGTCTTCGGCTCGTACGCCCGCGCCGAAGGCTGACGGGCCCGCGCCCACGCCCGGGCCCACGCCCGCGCCGACCGGCCGGACCGGGTAGGCGGCGGCCCCCCGTCGGGGGGAGGGTCGATCCGTCGCTCGATGCCTAGGATCGATCGACGTGAGCGTCGCGGAGCCCCGATCGACCACCGAGCCACGGCCCGATCCGATCCGCGCGGTCGCCCGTGACCGCGTCCTCCACATGATCGGTAACGCCCACATCGATCCCGTCTGGCTGTGGCAGTGGCCCGAGGGCTACGGCGAGATCCGGGCGACCTTCCGCTCGGCGCTCGACCGGATGACCGAGTACCCGGAGTTCGTCTTCACGGCCAACTCCGCGGCCTACTACGCCTGGATCGAGGAGATCGACCCGGCGATGTTCGACGAGATCCGGGCACGGGTCGCGGAGGGGCGCTGGCAGCTCGCCGGCGGCTGGTGGGTCGAGCCCGACTGCAACCTGCCGTCGGGCGAATCGTTCGTCCGCCACGCGCTCTACTCGCAGCGCTTCTTCCTCTCGCGCTTCGGGCGGATCGCGACGGTCGGCCTGAACGTCGATCCCTTCGGCCACAACGCGATGCTCCCGCAGCTCCTGCGGCGGGCGGGGATGGACGCCTACGTCTTCATGCGCCCGGGCCCCCACGAGAAGGCGCTGCCCGGGCCGCTCTTCCGGTGGCGCTCGGCCGACGGATCCGAGGTGCTCGGCTATCGCCTCCCGCACGAGTACTGCTCACCTCGCGAAGACCTCGGGAACCACCTCGACAAGGCGATCGCCCAGCTGCCGGCCGAGTGGGCCGAGATGATGTGCTTCTACGGCGTCGGCAACCATGGCGGCGGGCCGACGCGCGAGAACCTCGATTCGATCCGGCGGCTGTCGGGCGTCGGGGCGATGCCCCGGCTCGAGCACTCGAGCCCCGAGCGGTTCTTCGAGGCCGTCCGGGCGAACGGCCACGACGGCCTGCCCGTCGTCGAGGACGACCTCCAGCACCACGCGGTCGGCTGCTACGCCGCCCACTCCGGGATCAAGCGCTGGAACCGGCGGGCGGAGAACGCGCTCGGCACCGCCGAGGCCTGGTCGGCGGTTGCCTCGGTCGTGGCCGGCCAGCCCTATCCGGCCGGTGACTTCGAGCGGGGCTGGCGGCAGGTGCTCTTCAACCAGTTCCACGACGTCCTCGCCGGGACCGCGATCGAGCCGGCCTACGACGAGGCACGCGACCAGCTCGGCGAGGCGACCTCGATCGCCGGCCGCGCCCGGAACCACGCCCTCCAGTCGATCGCGAGCCGGATCGACCTGCCCTTCGTCGCCGGGTCCTCGCCGATCGTCGTCTTCAACCCGCACGCCTGGCCCGTGCGGACGGCCGTCGAGCTCGAGTTCGGCGGCCTCAAGCCGATCGACGGGGTCGTCGACGACGGCGGCCGCCCGATCGCGATGCAACCGACCCAGTCGTACGCGACGGTGTCGGCCTGGCGGAGCCGGATGGCGCTCGACCTCGAGCTGCCGCCGCTCGGCTATCGCGTCTACCGGGTGATGCCCGAGACTGCGCGGCCCGTCGCCACGACCATCCGGGCGACGGCCAGCCGCCTCGAGAACGAGCACATGCGGCTCGAGATCGACCCGGCGACCGGTCGGATTTCCGCGCTCGCGCTCCTCGGGCCCGACGGTACGGAGGTCGCCGACCTCGCCGATCCGTCGCGGGCCCATGCCGTGGTCGTCGACGACACGTCCGACACGTGGGGCCACCGCCGCCTTGCCTATCGCGACGAGGTCGGGTCGTTCGAGGTGACGAGCGTCGAGCTGGTCGAGGCAGGGCCGGTCCGGGCGATTCTCCGGGTCGAGAGCCGCTACGGCGAGTCGACGCTCGTGGAGGATCACGTGCTCGCCGCGGGCGACCGCGCGATCGAGGTCCGGGTGGTGCTCGATTGGCGTGAGCGGGGACGCCTGCTCAAGCTGCGCTATCCGACCCGTCTCCGGCCGACGATCGCCGCGTACGAGATCCCGTACGGGGTCGTCGAGCGGCCCGCGAACGGCGACGAGGAGCCCGGCCAGCGCTGGGTCGACCTGTCGGGGACCGTCGGGCGGAGCGGTTCGACGGTCGGCCTGGCCGTCCTCAACGACGGCAAGTACGCCTTCGACGTGATCGACGGGACGATCGGCGTCACCGCGGTCCGGAGCCCGATCTTCGCCCACCACGAGCCGGCCGTGCCCCGGCCCGGCGTCCGCTATGCCTACCAGGACATCGGGCTCCAGCGCTTCCACCTCGCGCTGCTGCCGCACCTCGGTGCCTGGTCCGGCGCCGGGCTCGCGCGCCGCGCCGCGCTCCTCAACCAGCCGCCCGACGTGCTGCTCGAGTCGTTCCACGACGGGTCGCTGCCGCCGGTCGGCTCGTACCTGGCCGTGGAGCCCGAGCACGTCGTGCTCGGCGCGGTGAAGGTGGCCGAGGACGGCGACGACCTCGTCGTTCGGCTCGTCGAGACCGCCGGGCGCGCGGCTTCGGCCCGGCTCAGCGCGCCGTGCCTCGGGCGCGAGCTGGACGTCGAGATCGGGCCGTACGAGATCCGGACGTTCCGGCTCCCGCGCGACCCCGGGGCGACCGTCGTCGAAACGGACCTGCTCGAGCGCCCCTGATCCCCCCGGGCGCCGGCCTTCAGTGGGTGACGATCTTCGGCAACGTCTTCGCCTGGGCGATCCAGCCGGTG
>DASTSC010000108.1:0-1981 GCA_035760905.1 Candidatus Limnocylindrales bacterium
AGCGCGAGGCGGCCGCGCGTCCGAACGGCCAGAGCTCGACCGCGAACCTCGTCGACCTCGCGACCGATCGGCTTGGCGTCGAGCTCGACGAGTCGCAGCGATCGACCGCCTCGACCGCGGCTCACTGGGCGCTCGGGATCGTTCCGGGGGCCCTCTACGGCGCGCTCCGGCACCGCGTCCCGGGGCTCGGGGCGGCGAACGGGCTCCTGTTCGGGGCGCTCGTGTTCGCGACGAACGACGAGTACCTCAACGCGGCGCTTGGGCTGTCCGGACCGCCGGACGCGTACCCGGCCTCGACGCACGTTCGAGGGCTCGTCGGCCACCTCGCCCTCGGGATGACGGTCGACACCGTCTGCGACGTCCTCGGCGCCTGAGCGCGACGGCTGCGGAGAGGACGCCCGAACGGGCCAGCCGCGCGGGCGCAACGACAGCCGCCCGCGCACGCTCGGGTCGCGGCCTATCCTCGCCCGGTGAACCACCGCTTCCCGAGCCCGCTCGTCTCCGTTGGAGCGCTCGCCGAGCTGCTCGCCGATCCATCCTCGCGGGCGCGGGTCCGACCCGTCGACGTCCGCTGGAAGCTCAACTCGCCGGAGCACGGGCGGCTCGCCTTCGAAGGGGGCCACCTGCCCGGCGCCATTCACCTCGACCTCGATGCCGAGCTCGCCGACCCGGCCGGTCTCGGGGCGCCCGGCCGCCATCCCCTGCCCGACCCCTCGGCGTTCGCACGGCTGCTGGGCGACGTCGGCATCGGCGACGACTCGTATGTCGTCGCCTACGACGACGCGGGCGGGACGGTCGCCGCCCGGCTCTGGTGGATGCTCGACGACCTCGGCCACCGCGACGTCACGGTCCTCGACGGCGGGGTCGACGCATGGCGTGCAGCCGGCCACGAGCTCACGACGGAGCCGGCGACGTGGCCCCCGACGACGATCCACCTCCGGGACCGATGGTCGCGAGTCATCGGGCGCGAGGCGCTCCGGGCGCGCCTCGGCAAGGTTCGACTCGTCGACGGGCGTGCCGTCGAGCGGTACCGCGGCGATATCGAGCCCGTCGATCCGGTCGCCGGCCACATCCCCGGCGCGATCAGCGCGCCGGTGACCGCGAACCTGCAGTGGGGGCGCCTCCGCGAGCCGTCCGAGCTGCGCCTCGCCTTCGAGACTCTCGGTCTCGCGGGGCCGGGCGAGGAGGTCGTGGTCGCCTGCGGCAGCGGGGTGAACGCGACCCATCACGCGCTCGCGATGCGCCTCGCCGGGCTGCCCGACCCGACGCTCTACGCCGGGTCGTACTCCGACTGGTCGAGAAGCGGGCTGCCGGTCACGACCGGGGACGAGCCGGGCGACGTCGGGATGGCGGCGGGCTGAACGCGCGACGCCCGCGGGGTGGCCCGCGGGCGTCGGCGGTTGGCGGGGTTCGGCGGCCGGGCCGCCGCGGAAGATCAGGCCAGGAGCGACTCGAGGAGCGCGATCACCTGGCGGACGAAGTCCGCGCTCACCACGACCTGGTCAGGCGAGCCAGTGGTGTCGCCGTCGGTCGTCGTCCCGTCGGTACCGTCGGTGCCGTCCGTGCCTTCGGTCCCGTCCGTGCCTTGGGTGTCTTCCGTGCCGTCGGTGCCGTCCGTGCCTTCGGTCCCGTCGGAGCCTTGGGTGTCTTCGGAGGTTGCGTTCACCGAGCCGTCACCGACCGCGAGCACCTTGCCCCAGCCGGTCCCGGTCAGGGTCTGACCGGCGACGTCGCCGCTCACGTCGATCGCGACTTCGCCCGTCGGCTCGTTCACCGGCACGGTCGCGTCGCCGTGGTAGGCGACGCCCTGGCCGCTCCGCGTCAGCGTCATCGGGAAGTCACCCGTCGCGAAGTGAACGACGGCGTCGACGGTGTCCGGCCGGTCGGCGGGCGGCGCCTGGACGAGCGCGAGGACGTGCAGCGTGCCATCGGGGTGCGAGGCGCTGCCGGTGACCCACAGGTCGGTCAGGACCGGCGCGGC
>DASTSC010000109.1:0-4497 GCA_035760905.1 Candidatus Limnocylindrales bacterium
AGGAACTCGGCGACGATCCGGAAGCCGAGCGACTCGTAGAGGTCGAGCGCCCGGTTCTCGTTGCCGGTGTCCACGCCGAGCGCGGCACAGGCCGCGCCTGCCTCGCGAACGCGGCGGAGGCTCGCCGCAAGCAGCGCCCGCGCGAGCCCGCGCCGACGGTAGGGACGGCGGACCGCGATCGATTCGGTCCAGCCGACGGGCCGGCCGTCGAGGCCCTCGGCGACGAAGTTGAGGATCTGGCCGGCGATCTCGCCGGTTCCCCGGTCGAAGGCGACCTGCCAGAGCTCGGGCTGGGTCTCGGGACTCGCGACGAACCGCCGCCAGGCCTCGTCGGAGGCGTCGACGTCGCCCCAGTGGTCGCGAAAGACCTCGGCGTCGACATCGAACACCCGCCGGATCATCGTGCGGTCGGCAGGCTCGATCGGCCGGATCTCGAAGCCCGCGGGCAGCGGATGGTCCGGGATGTCGGCGAGGTCGGCCCGGACGAGCTCGGCATGTCGCCGGGCGAGCGTGAACCCGTGACGGTCGAGGAGACGGAGCGCGCCCTCGTCCCTGCCGAGCACGTAGGCGACGGCGATGATCGGCCGGTCGCCGACGTCGGTCCGCATCGTCGCGACGAGCTCGTCGACGCGGGCCAGCTGGAACGCGAGCAACGCGCTCCCGACGCCTCGTCGGCGGGCGTCGGGCATCACCCGGCAGATCGTCTCGATGCTCCGCTCGCCCGAGTTCCGATCGGCCCACCAGAGACGGCCGAAGCCGACGGTCCGGCCGTCGAGCTCGGCGATCCGGATGTCACGCTCCAGGTCGCAGTTCGTCAGGTTCGCATAGTCGACGTCGAGCGACTCGACGGTCGCGCGCTCCACGATCCCGGCCGCGGCCCGCGCGGCGTTGTTCACCTCGACCATGGCCGGGTGGTCGACGCGGCCGCGGTACGGCCGGAGCCGCACCGCGACCGTGGGCGGGGCGCCCATCAACCGACCCTCTTGAGCTTGCCGGTCTGCTTCGCGTAGCGCTCCGCGCGACCGAAGGCCCAGAGGCCGGCCGGAATGAGGACGATGCCCATGGCGATGAGCGGCCAGACGTCGCCGAACAGCGACGTGATCGGCTGGCCCTCGATGAGCGCCTTGCGAACGCCGTCGAGCACGTACGTCGCCGGCGACAGGTGCGAGAGCACCTGCATCCAGCCCGGCAGGATGTCGACCGAGTAGTAAACGCCCGACACGAGGAGCAGGCACGACTGGAGGACGAAGGTCATCTGGTCGCCCCGCTCGACGTAGAGGAGCGGCAGGATCGCGGCCATCATCCCGATCCCGATGAAGCTGAACGAGCCCAGGGCGAGGAAGAGCGCCGCGGTCCCGAGGTCGGCGTGGGAGAGGTCGAGGCCGAAGAACAGCACGAGCGCCACGAGCACGACCGCGGTATGGACGAGGCCGTAGAGGATCGCGTAGAAGCACGACCCGAGCAGCTGCGCCCAGCGCCGGACGGGCGCCATCATCGTGTACTCGAGCGTGCCTTCCCAGCGCTCGACCGCGATCGTCTCGGCGATCCACGAGAAGACGACCGACAGGAAGTTCCACATGATCGCGCCAATCATCAGGCTGAGGAGCAGGCGCGAGTTCGCCTGGTCGGCGCCGATCAGCGAGATCGACAGCGCGCCGGCGACCGAGTAGACGAGGAACGCGATCTCCCAGCCCCAGTAGCGCTTCGAGAGGAAGAAGTTCCGCTCGACGAACGCGTAGGACGCTCGAAGCTCGTGGCGGAGGACGCTTGCGGTCACGGTTGGTCTCCTGATTGGTGCCGGCCCGGTCGCTTGTCAGCGGCTCCGGGCCGGCCTGAATGAGGGTTCCGCCGCGACGCGCTCGCCGATCCGAACGATCGATCGGCCCACGACGCGGCGGATGGGCTGGCGTGGCGCGGCGGCCTCTCGCGCTCGACGAGCGCGGGCGGCATCCGCGATCTCCCAGCGGCGGATCTCACGGGCGATCCACACGCTGATTCGTGCCTGTTCCTGCATCTCCATCACCTCCTTTCACTCCGAATTCGTTGCGTCCTCGGCCTCCTCGACGTCGTCGTCGAGCGAGCGGCCGGTGTAGGTCATGAACACGTTCTCGAGGGTCTCCGGCCCGCCGTAGCGAGCCGCGACCGTCGCCTTGAGCCGGTCGGGTGTATCGAGCGCCACGACCCGCCCGTCGTTGAGGAGCGCGATCCGCTCGCAGAGCCGCTCGGCCTCGGCGAGGTCGTGCGTCGTCAGGACGATCGACGCTCCGTGATCGTCCCGGACCTCCTCGACGAAGGCCTGGACGTCGAGCTTCGAGCGCGGATCGAGGCCGGTCGTCGGCTCGTCGAGCAGAAGGAGCGCCGGGCTCGTCAGCAGCGCCCGCGCGATCGCGACCTTCTGCTGCATGCCCCGGCTCATCTGCTCGACCGGCCGCCCGACGCGCTTCTCCGAGATGCCCAGGCGGCCGAGGATCGCGACTGCCTCGCGTCGGGCCGTGCGGCCGTCGAGGCCGTACAGCCGGGCCGCGAAGAGGAGGTTCTCCATCGGGCTCAGCTTCTTGAAGAAGGCGGCGTCGACCGAGACCCGGTTGATCAGCCGCTTGACCGCCAGCTCGTCACGAGTGAGGTCGAGGCCAAAGACCTCGACCCTGCCCGAATCGAGCGTGAGGAGGCCGCTGACGAGGCGGATGAGCGTGGACTTGCCGGAGCCGTTGGCCCCGAGCACGCCGAGGATCTCGCCCCGATCGACCTCGAGGCTGACGTCGTCGATCGCGACGACCGGGTCCTTCTTTCGGTCGACCCGGAATCGCTTCGTGACGTGCTCAACGAGGAGCGCCGGCGCCCGTCGGTCGTGGCCGTTCCGTCGGTCCGCGCTCTGCTCGAGCCACGACGCGGGGGCGGCCGCCGAGGACGACGCGCTCGCCGCCGGTCGGATCGTCTTCTGTTCGGGATCGAGAGTCGCGGTCACGGGTGTCGCTCCTGGACGGGACTGCGTGGTGGAGGCGACACCGAGGGCGGGCACGAAACGAGCCGCGGGCCCGGTGTCGTTCTTCGACGACGGGGAGGGCCGGCGGCTCCGGGTTCGCCCGAGCGAACGGGCAACAAAGAAGCCGCGGGCCCGATCTGGCCCACGGCTCGTGGCTCTTCCGAAGGGGCGGTCCTACCGCCCTCGTCCTAGCTCGAGATGGGCACAAATCTCCCGCCAACGCCGACCGTGATGGGCGGCGTGCGGCGAAGACTGTTGGCGAGATATCTCATTCGGAGTGCGCCTCCTCGTGAGCTGGACGGTGGGCGCGGGCTGCGCCGAACGCGGAGTCTAGGCGGGCGTCGGGGGCCGTGTCAAACCGGTGCCCGACGGGCGCGTCCGCCGCCGAGATCGAGCCGCACGATCGTCCGGGCAACGGTGGCCTGGGGCGAGACGACGTCGCGGACGACGACGAACCCGGCCCGGAGGAAGGTCGACAACGTCCCCGTGTAGAGGGTCGCCGCGGTCGGTCGCCCCAGGCCCGTGTCGACGGGATACGCCTCGAGGGCCGGCGCGCCATGGGCCTCGGCGTAGTCGATCGCGGCATCGAGGAGGCGACCGGCGAGACCGCGCCGCCGGGCGCGCCGCGAGACGACGAAGCAGACGACCGACCAGACCGGGATGTCGTCGAGCCGAGGGCGGACCCGGGACCGCTCGAGGCGCTCGAAGTCGCTGCGCGGCCCGAGGCTGACCCAGCCCACCGCTCGCCCATCGGGCTCGAGGGCCACGAGGCCCGGCGCGATCGAGCCGTCGGCGAGGGCGCGAAGTCGGCCCCTGTTCCGGTCGGCGTTCGAGCTCGCGTAGTCGACGCCCGGGACCCGCCAGAACGTGCACCAGCACCAGCGAGGGTCGCCGCCCTCCTCGAACAGCTCGGCGAGGGCCGGCCACGACTCGGCCGTCAGCGGAACGATTCCGAGCGACTCAATGTCGGCGCGAGGCGCGGTCCTGACCGTCACCTGATCGATTGTCGGCGCCGGGCGGCCAGGGGGTGTCAGGAACGCGTCGCGCGATCAGGCAGCCGACGCCGCGGCCGAGGACCTGCGTTCGGATGGCTCGATGAGGCCTCCGACCGCGTCGAGGACCTCGTCCACGGTCACCCCGTCGACGAAGGACGCGTCGTGGTCGCAGCGACCGGCGATGCAGCTCGTGCCGCAGACCGGACAGTCGAGCCGCCACGAGAGAAGTGGCCGGTGGCGCATGCGGAACGGCGGCGCGGCGTTGATCGCGTTGCCGATCCAGTAGATCCCGACGGTTCGGGCGCCGACCGCGTTCGCGAGATGGAGCGGGCCCGTGTCGTTCGAGACGACGACGGCGGCGCGGGAGAGGAGCCCCACGAGAGCGGCGAGGTCGAGCCGTCCGGTGAGGCCGACCGCCCGGCCCCGGCTCGCGCTGACGACCCGGTCGACGACGTCCGCCTCGTCGCCCGAGCCGGTGACGAGGACCTTCCGGCCCTCTGCGCCGAGCGCGGCCGCGAC
>DASTSC010000110.1:0-20454 GCA_035760905.1 Candidatus Limnocylindrales bacterium
CCGATCGCCCTGCCGGTCGACGGCTCGGCGGACGAGATCGGGCTCGCGGTCACCGTCCGCCGGAACGGCAACGGGAAGCCGCTGGCCGTGGTGGTCGCCGACGTCGCCCTCGCGGCCGTCCTGCCGCCCTCGGCCGTCGCCGGCGGCCGCGTGGTCGCGATCCTCGATCCACGCAGCCAGGCCGTCGCGTCGTTCGCGAGCGGCGAGGATCCCGCGATCGGAGACCGCGTCCTCCGCCTGGCGGGCGAGATCGGCAGCGGCTCGGCGACGAGCGTCGCGGTCCCGTTCACCGCCGGCCCGCTTCGCGGCTGGTCGCTCGCCGTCTCCGACCAGCCGCCGCCGACGGCCCTGCCGCTGCCGGCGCTCGCCGCGCTCGCGCTGCTGACGGCACTGCTCGTCGGCCTCGCCGTGTGGATGGCTCGCCAGGTCATCGCACCGGCCGTCGAGCTCGAGGCCTCGCGCCAGCGGCTCGGCGAGCTCTACGACGCCGCCCAGAATGCTGCTCGCGTCGACTTCCTCACGAACCTCGGCAATCACCGGGCGTTCCAGGAGGAGCTCGACCGGCAGGTCGCGGGAGCCCGCCGCTACCACACCCCGCTCGCGCTGCTGTTGATCGACCTCGACGAGTTCAAGCCGGTCAACGACACGCTCGGCCACGCGGTGGGCGACGACCTGCTCGCCGAGATCGGCGACCTGATCCGGGCCACGATGCGGACGGCCGACGCGGGCTTCCGCACCGGCGGCGACGAGTTCGCGATCATCCTTCCCCAGACCGACGGCGACGGCGCCGAGGAACTGGGTCGACGGCTCCTCACCCGCTGCCTCGAGGAGCGCCGCGAGGGCCGCTACCGACGGCCGATCTCGTTCTCCGCCGGCGTGAGCGCCTACCCCGACGGCGCGAACGGTCGTCTCCAGCTCTACGCCCAGGCGGATGCGGCCCTCTATCGGAGCAAGCGCGCCGGTCGGACGACGATCAGCCGCTTCAACCCCGAGCAGGATCGCTCGCTCATCGACGAGCATCTCCGGGCCGAGCTGCGCTCGCGCCTCGCGGCGATCATCGACGGCCGGACGCTCACCGCGCTCTACCAGCCGATCTTCCACCTCGGGGAGAAGCGGCTGCTGGGTGTCGAGGCCCTCGTCCGGTCGGCGACCGACGACGGCTTCGCAGGCGCCGGCGGCCTGTTCGAGGCGGCCCACGTCACGGGCCAGATCGTCGGCCTCGACCGGGCCGCGCTCGACGTCGTCACCGAGCACCTCGAGGCGCTGCCGCCGGAGGTCGTGCTGACCCTCAACCTCTCGCCGCGCAGCTTCGAGTCGGGCGACTTCAGCGCCGCCGCGCTCCTGCGGATCCTCGGCGCCCACGGGATGGAGCCGGGTCGGGTCATCCTCGAGCTGACCGAGCGCGAGCAGATCTCCGACATCGACCGCGTTCGGGCGGCGATCGACAGCCTGCGGGCGGCCGGGATGCGGGTCGCCGCCGACGACGTCGGCGCCGGCAATGCCGGCCTCCGCCTGCTCAGCCAGATCCAGTTCGACGTCGTCAAGATCGATCTCTCGCTCATCCAGGCGAATGCCCGCCGTGAGCCGGTCAGCTCGGTCCTCTCGTCGCTCGTCGACCTCGCCAATCGCTGGGGCGCGCTCACGATCGCGGAGGGGATCGAGACGGCCGCCCAGCTCGAGACGGTCCGGTCGATCGGGGTCGACGCGGCACAGGGCTACTTCCTCGGCCGACCGTCGCCGTTGCCGGTCGCCGTCAACCAGCCGTTCCCGACGACGACCCAGACCTTCGACTTCTCGGCCGCCCTCGACGCCCGTCGCCGCCTCGCCCGCGCCGCCGGTTGACCCCCGCCGCCGGCGTCGAGCGCCTCCCCCGAATGGGGATCTGGCCCACGGCGGGCACCGTTGCGACGATTGCCTCGGGTCCGCGCTCATGGCCGCCGCGCGTCGGCCTTCAGGGGAACTCGAATGGCGTCGCGGGATCTGCGTTGCTTCCCGAAGGATGATGCCGCCTTTCGAGTGTGCGCCGAAGATCTGGCCGGGCACCTCGACGGGCTCGACGATGGGGCCGTGGCCGACGCGCTCACGACCGCCCTCCGCGCGTTCTACCCGGGGGCTCGTGTCATTCGGCAGACACCGCTCGGATCGACCGACCCGCGTGTCGCCGTGTTCTACGCCTACCGAGATGGCTCCGTGATTTCCGTGGAGAAGCACCGGCAGACACCCGAGCCGTGACGCCCCGCCTCCGAACGTACACTCGCCCCCGGAGAGGTGGCAGAGCGGTCGAATGCGCCGGTCTTGAAAACCGGAGAGGCGAGAGCCTCCGTGGGTTCGAATCCCACCCTCTCCGCCAGGTCGATTACGGCGGAGCTCGCTGGCCCGATCGCCGGGGACGGTCAAACACGGCACTCGGGTGTCCCGGTGATCGCCGATGGCGATCGAAGAAGCGCGACGCAACCCTTCGCCAGTCTCGATCGATCAGCGCCGGCGATCACGGCGACCGCGCCGCGCAGAAGTTGATCGCCGGGAGCGATCGCCGCCCCTCGATCGCCGCCCCTCGATCCACGTCTCGATCGGGAGGAACGTCGAGCGCCGGGCCGAAGCTCAGAGTGAACCGGTGTCAGGTGTCGGCTTCCAGCAGGCGACGAACGTTGGCCGCCGTGCGTTCGAGCAACGGCCGGAGCTGGTCGACTTTCGCGGGGTCGAGGTTCGGGAAGTCGGCCTCGATCGTGATCCGTGTCGCGGTCGGACCGAGCGGTTCGAACGTCGCCCGGCCCATGGTGTCCGCGTTCGCGTCGCGAATCCGCGTGCCCATGACCCGTTCCGGCTCCCACTCGACGATCTCCATCTCGCCGTCGATCGGCTGACCGAAATGGGTGTTCCTCCGGCGGATCCGCGTGCCGAGCCCGATCGGCCCATTCGAGATCTGCTCGAGCTCCATGTCCGGGTCCCAGCGAGGATGGTTCCGCACGTGCTCGACGGCGTACCAGCGCCAGACGGCGGCCACCGGACGCTCGACGACCGTCGAGACCGTGATGTTCATGGCTGACTCCTCGGGCGCGTCCGCCGACCGCGGTTTACACCGTGTATGGTGAGGGCACGAACCGTACGCTCGGATTTACACTGTGTCAACACAAGGCGGCGCGGCCCGCTCGACCCGCGAGCGGATCCTCGATGCAGCGATCGCGTTGTTCGCCGAGAGTGGGCCGGACATCTCGCTCGAGTCGATCGCGGCCGAGGCGCGCGTGTCGCGTCAGACCCTGTACGTGCATTTCGGGTCGCGGACCGGACTGATCCTCGCCCTCGTCCAGCACCTCGACACGCACGGCCCACTGCCCACGCTGATCGAGGCCGTCGTCGAGGCGCCCAGCGCCGTGGATGCGCTCGATGCGGTGGTTCGGCTGCACGCTGACTACTCGCCGCTGGCATACCCCGTGGCCCGCGTGTTCATCACCAGCCGGCACCAGGATTCGGACCTTCGGGTCGCGTGGGACGACCGGATGCAGGCCCGGCGCGGACTCTACCGCGAGGTCGTGGAG
This sequence comes from Candidatus Limnocylindrales bacterium, assembly GCA_035760905.1. Lineage (GTDB taxonomy): Bacteria > Chloroflexota > Limnocylindria > Limnocylindrales > CSP1-4 > DASSHA01. The sequence continues at coordinate 3,537 of DASTSC010000110.1, forward strand.
CGGCTCGCGTCGGAGGGGCGGCTGGCGGAGCCGTGGACGACGGATGCGGCAGTGGACGTGATCTTCGCGCTCACGTCGTGGCAGCTGTGGGAGCAGCTCGTGGTGGACGGTGGCTGGTCGAAGGACGACTATCGGTCTCGCCTGAGCGTCGTGTTGCGGCGCACGGTCGTGCGTGGTGCTTGACCGTCCGTCGCCGCGCCACCTATCCTCCCCGCCACATCACGAAGAGCGGGCTGTGAACGGGAGGAGTACCCGTCGCGGCGCCGACCCAGAGACCCGGCGGCTGGTGCGAGCCGGGACGGCGACGACGGCGAATGGACCCGGGAGCCTCCGGACCGAACCGAGCGGGCGGTGACGAGCCGGCCCGACCAGTAGGCTCCGGCGCAGGGCGCCAGCGATAACGGGCAGCGCCGATCGGTCGTCGACGAGACGGCCCGTCGGTCAGGAGAGCGCGGCTTCGCCGAATGCGGGTGGCACCGCGGAAGGTCAGACCTTTCGTCCCGGGACGGAAGGTCTTTTCATTTCTCGGCGGAACCGCCGGAGGCGACGACGATGACGACGAACGAACCGCTCAGCCTGGCCGCGGCGCAGCGCCTCGCCGCGAGCGCCGACACCCTGCTCCTCCGGGCGACGCGGCCGGCCGACCTGGAAACGCCGATCGGGGCGTTCCTCCGCCTCGACGACGGCGGGCCTGCCTATCTCCTCGAGTCGGTCGAGGGCGGCGAGCGGCTCGGCCGGTACAGCTTCCTCGGTGTCTCGCCGCGGCGCCTGCTCGAGGTGGGGGAGCGGGGCGGCCGGATCGTCGAGCGGCCGCTCTCCGTGGACCGCTACGAGGACGGCCTGCCGTCCACCGCGGTCGAGACCGCGGACCCGCTCGCGGCGCTCCGCGCGTTCGTTCCCCGTCGCCGGGTCCTCCCGTCGGAGGGCATGCCCCGGTTCACCGGCGGGGCGGTCGGCGCGCTCGCCTACGACGCGGTGTCCGCCTTCGAGCCGTCGGTCGTGCGGCCCGAGGCCGACCCGGTCGGCGTCCCGCTCGCCGCGTTCGGCGAGAGCGATCTCGTGCTCGTCTTCGACCACCTCACCCACACGCTGTCGGCGATCGCCTCGCTCCACACCGATCGGCCCGACCTCGAGGGCCGCTACCGGATCGCCGAGCGGGCGGTCTTCGAGGCGCTCGACCGGACGAGCCGTCCCTCGGCGGCCGAGCTGGGTGCCGGGAGCCTGCCGGCGAATGGTCGCGATCGGGCCGCTCCCGCCCCGATCGAGACGAGCCTCGAGCGCGAGGCGTTCATGGCGGCAGTCGATCGGGCGAAGGACGCGATCGCGGCCGGGGAGGCGATCCAGGTCGTGCTCGCGCGCCGCCAGTCGATCCCGCTCCCGTCCGGGCCGGACGGGACGCCGATCGACGGCCTCGCGATCTACCGGGCCCTCCGACGCGTCAACCCGAGCCCATACCTCTTCTTCCTCCGGATGCCCGGCTTCGAGGTCGTCGGCGCGTCGCCCGAGCTGCTCCTCCAGGTCGAGCGCGACCGGCTGACGACCCACCCGATCGCCGGGACGCGGCCGCGCGGCGCGGACGGACGCGAGGACGCGCTCCTCGCCGAGCAGCTCCAGCGCGACCCGAAGGAGCGGGCGGAGCACGTCATGCTCGTCGACCTCGGCCGCAACGACCTCGGCCGCGTCGCCCGACCCGGAACGGTAGCCGTGACGAAGTACATGGAGGTCGAGCGCTACAGCCACGTCCTCCACCTCGTGTCGCACGTCGAGGCACGCCTCCGGCAGGACCTCGACGCCCTCGACGCGCTCCGCGCCGTCTTCCCCGCCGGCACGCTGTCCGGCGCGCCGAAGGTCCGGGCGATGCAGCTCATCGCCGCGGCCGAGCGCGAGCGACGAGGGCTGTACGGCGGCGCCGTCGGCTACCTCGGCTACGACGGCAACCTCGACACCGCGATCACGATCCGTTCGGCGGTCCTTCGCGAGGGCGTCGCCCACGTCCACGCGGGGGCGGGGATCGTGAAGGACAGCGTGCCCGAGCGCGAGTTCGAGGAGACCGAGCACAAGGCGGCCGCGCTCCGGCGGGCGATCGAGCTGGCCGCGGGGGCCGAAGGCGGCGGTCGGCCGACCCGACCGGCGGAGGCGGTGACGGCCGGATGATCCTCGTGATCGACAACTACGACTCGTTCACGTTCAACCTCGTCCAGGCGCTCGAGGCGGCGGGCGCCGTCGTCGACGTCCGGCGGAACGACGCGATCGACCGGTCCGGGATCGAGGCGCTCGCGGTGGACGCCGCCGCCGAGCTCCGTGGGGTCGTCATCTCGCCGGGACCGGGCGCCCCCTCGTCCGCCGGCGTCTCGGTGGACGCCGTGCGCGTGGCCGCGGATCGCCGCGTGCCGCTGCTGGGGGTCTGCCTCGGGATGCAGTCGATGGCGGTGGCCTTCGGCGGCTCGGTCGTGCGCGCCCCGACGCTCGTCCATGGCGAGGCCTCGGAGGTGACCCACGACGGCGACGGGTTGCTCGCGGGGCTTCCCGCGGCCTTCCCCGCCGCTCGCTACCACTCGCTCTGCGTCGACGCGGCCACGCTGCCCCCGGAGCTCCGGGTGACGGCGATGAGCGAGGCGGACCGAGTCGTGATGGGCATCCGCCATGTCGCGCTGCCGCTCGAGGGCGTCCAGTTCCACCCGGAATCCGTGCTCACGCCCGACGGTCCGCGGCTGCTCGCGAACTTCCTCCGCCTCGCCGGGGAGGGCCGCGCGGCCACTCTCGACGCGGCCGTCGGCTCGTTCGCGGTCAGCGGCCTCGCCGAGGGCGAGCCGACGCCGAGCGGCGATCTCGTCGAGGCGGGGTCATGAGCGACGTCGTGCGCGCCGCGCTCGCTGCGATCGTCGAGGGCGGGACGCTCTCGGTCGACGAGGCCCGGGCCGCGATGGGCGCGGTGATGGACGGCGAGGCGACCTCGGCCCAGCTGGCGGCGCTCCTCGTCGCGCTCCGGATGCGAGGCGAGACGACCGAGGAGCTGGCAGGGTTCGCGACCGCGATGCGGGAGCGGGTCCTCCACGTCGACGCGCCCGACGGGACGATCGACACCTGCGGGACCGGCGGCGACCGGAGCGGGACGTTCAACATCTCGACCGCGGCCGCGCTCGTCGTCGCGGCCTGCGGCGTGCCCGTCGCCAAGCACGGCAACCGCGCGGTCACGTCGGCCTCCGGCTCGGCCGACGTCCTCGAGGCGCTGGGCGTCCGAACGAACCACGATGCCGCCTCGGCTGCCGCCGCCCTTCGGGACGTCGGTTTCGCGTTCCTCTTCGCCCCGGGCTTCCACCCGGCGATGAAGCACGCCGGCCCCACGCGCGGCGAGATCGGCGTGCGGACCGCGTTCAACCTGCTCGGCCCGATCACGAACCCGGCCGGCGCCCGCCGCCAGGTCGTCGGCGTCGGCGATCCGGTGGCCGCCCCGCGGCTGGCGGCCGTTCTCCACGAGCTCGGGGCCGAGCGGGCGTTCGTCGTCCACGGCGCGGGCGTCGACGAGCTGCCGCTCGACGGCTCGGGCGTCCTCTACGACGTGTCGGCCGACGGCGTCCGGCGGTCCGAGGTCGACGCCGCGGCCTTCGGGCTCGCGACCGCCCCGACGGCGGATCTCGCCGGCGGGACTCCCGCGGAGAACGCGGCACTCGTCGGGGCGGTCCTCGACGGCGCGCACGGCCCGAGGCGCGACGTCGTGCTGCTCAACGCGGCCGCGGCACTGCTCGTGGCGGGCCGGGTGGACGAGTTCGCGGCGGGCATCGAACGGGCGGCCGAGGCGATCGACGACGGCTCGACGATGCGGCTGCTTGGCCGGCTGCGCGAGGAGCGGGCCGCCGCGGACGCCGCGAACGAGGCGTCCCGGCGGGCGGCGCCCGCATGACGGTCGTCGACCGACCACCCACCGGGCGCGAAGGCCGGCCGCAGGCGTCACGAGCGGGCGTCGTCGGCGAGATCGCCGCCCGTCGCCGGGCCGACCTCGAACGCGAGCTCGACGGCGTCACGATCGCCGACCTTCGCCGGCAGGCCCGTCGCGCGTCCGCGCCTCGACCGTTCGCGGAGGTCCTCGCGGCGCCTGGCCTCCACCTCGTCGCGGAGGTCAAGCGGGCCTCTCCGTCGGCCGGACGGATCGCGCCGATCGACGACCCGGCCGTCCGCGCCCGCGCCTACACGGCGGGCGGCGCCGCCGCCATCTCGGTCCTCTGCGAGCCGCACTGGTTCGGTGCCCGTCCGGGCGACCTCGAGGCCGTCCGATCGGCGGTGTCCGTCCCCGTCCTCGCCAAGGAGTTCGTCGTCGACCGCCGGCAGCTGCCGCTCCTGCGTGCTCGCGGCGCCGACGCGGTGCTCCTCCTCGCCGTCCTCCACCCGCGCCGCCGGCTCGCCGCGCTCGCCGCCGAGGCGCTCGACCTAGGCCTCGAGCCGCTCGTCGAGGCCCACGACGCTCGCGAGCTCGAGGCCGCGCTCGCGACCTCGGCGCGCGTCGTCGGCATCAACAACCGCGACCTGCGGACGCTCGAGGTCGACCTCGACCGGGCGGCGGAGCTCCGCGGGTTGGTCCCCGAGGACCGGATCGCGATCGCCGAGTCCGGGGTGCGCGACGAGACGACGATCCGGCGCTGGCGGGCGATCGGCTACGACGCCGGGCTCGTCGGCGAGACGCTCGTCCGGTCCGCCGACCCGACGGCGGTCGTTCGGGCGATGGTCGCCGCCGGGCGCGAACCGTCCGACCCGGCGAACCGCGGCGCTCGTCCGTTCGTGAAGATCTGCGGCGTCACCGACGAAGCCGGGGCGCTCGCCGCCGTTCGGGCGGGGGCCGACGCGATCGGCTTCAACCTCGTACCCGGCACGCCCCGCGAGCTGTCGGTCGGGGAGGCGACGGCGCTCGGCCGGCTCGTCCGCTCGGCCGCGCGCGTCGATACCCGACCGCGCATCGTCCTCGTGACGGTCGATCGAGCGATCGAGGAGCTCCTCCCGCTCGCGGCGGGCGTGGGCGCCGACGCGCTCCAGCTCTCCGGCGACGAGCCGGTGTCGACGGTCGTGGCGCTCGCGGGGGCGGGCCTCGAAACCTGGAAGGTCGTCCACGTCCGCCCGGACGAGCAGCCACAGCCCGTCGTCGACGCGGTCCGCGGGTATCTCGACGCCGGCGCCTCGCACGTCCTCCTCGACGCGACCGGCGGGCCGTTCCCCGGCGGCACCGGCCGACGCCTCCCGGGCGACCTCGTCGCGGCCGTCGCCCGCGAGGTCCCGATCGTCCTCGCCGGCGGCCTCGATCCCGCGTCGGTCGGCCCGGCCGTCCGATCGGCCGCCATCGTCGGGGTCGACGTCGCCTCGGGCGTCGAGCGGCCACCCATCGCGGGTGAGCGGCGCCGGAAGGATCCCTTGCGGGTGGGCCTGTTCTCGAAGCGGGCCCATGCGGCGCGGGTGGACCGGCCAGTCCTCGTCGCCAGACCCACGCTCGTCCACCCGGGCCTCCTCGAGGCGGACGAGGCGGGTCGCTGGGGCGTCGACCGCGAGTTCGGGGGCCGCTACGTGCCCGAGACCCTCGTCGCCGCCCTCGGCGAGCTCGAGTCGGCCTGGACCGGGATCCGCCGGGATCCCGCCTTCTGGACGGAGCTCCGCGAGCTGCTCGAGACGTTCGCCGGGCGCCCGACACCGCTCTACCGCGCCGACGGCCTCGCCGGCGACGCCCTCGCGATCGCCCGCGAGTGGGATCCGCGCCCGACACCGGTCGCGCCAGATCGCCTTCGCGTCTACCTCAAGCGCGAGGACCTCGCCCACACCGGCGCCCACAAGGTCAACAACGCCGTGGGCCAGGCGCTCCTGACCCGGCGGCTCGGCAAGGAGCGGGTCATCGCCGAGACCGGCGCGGGGCAGCACGGCGTCGCGACGGCGACGGCCTGCGCGCTCCTCGGCCTGCCCTGCGTCGTCTACATGGGCGCCGAGGACATCGAGCGCCAGGCCCCGAACGTCGCCCGGATGCGCAACCTCGGGGCGGAGGTCGTCTCGGTCACGTCCGGCACGGCCACCCTCAAGGACGCGGTCAACGAGGCGATGCGGGACTGGGTGACGAACGTCGCCACGACCCACTACGTCCTCGGCTCGGCCATGGGCCCGCACCCGTATCCGACGATCGTCCGCGACCTCCAGCGCCGGATCGGCGACGAGGCGGCGGTTCAGCTCGCGGAGGTCGAGGGCCGTCTGCCCGACCTCGTCCTCGCCTGCGTCGGCGGCGGCTCGAATGCGATCGGGCTCCTCAGCCGCTTCATCGGCGAGCCGTCCGTCCGGCTCGCGCTCGCCGAGGCGGCCGGGGAGGGGATCGAGACCGGCCGCCACGCCGCGGCGCTCCTCGGCGGCACGCCCGGGATCCTCCACGGCGCGCGCTCGCTCATGCTCCAGGACGGCGACGGCCAGGTCGTCGAGGCGGTCTCGCTGTCGGCAGGCCTCGACTATCCCGGCGTCGGGCCGCAGATCGCCGCCCTCTACGCGGCCGGTCGGGTCGAGGTCGAGGCGGCGACGGACCGGGAGGCGGTCGGCGCGGTCGACTGGCTGACCCGGGCGGAGGGGATCATCCCGGCGCTCGAGACCGGCCATGCGTTCGCGGTCCTGCCGCGGCTCCTCGCGGGCGTCGACGGGGCACGCGTCCCGCGGCCGGGTGCGCCGGCGTGGCCGCGGGAGATGGTCGTGCTCGTCGGGCTGTCGGGCCGCGGCGACAAGGACCTCGACTCGATCGAGCGCTGGAGGGCGAGGGGATCGTGAGCGCGGACGCGGCAACCGTCGTGGCCCCGGTGGCGGGCGCTCCCACGGATGCGACGGCCGGAGCGGGGAGGATCCGCGAGGCGTTCCGGCGCGCCGACGCCGACGGGCGGGCCGCGTTCATCCCGTACGTCGTGGCGGGCTATCCCGACGCCGGCGGCGCCCTCGAGGCCGCGCTCGCCACGATCGACGCCGGTGCCGACGTCCTCGAGGTCGGCCTGCCGTACTCGGATCCGCTCGCCGACGGTCCGACGCTCCAGCGGGCGAACCGGGCTGCGCTCCGGGCCGGCGCGACGCTCGAGGCCTCGATCCGGCTCGTCGAGCGGATCGCGGCCGCGCGGCCCGCGATTCCGATCGTGCCGATGGGCTACGCGAACCAGCTCATCGGCGGCGGCGAGGGTCGGGAGCGGGCCGAGCGGCTGGTCGACGCGGGCGCGTCGGGCGTCATCGTCGCCGACCTGACCCCCGACGAGGGCGCGCCGTTCGAGTCGGTCGCGGCGGACGCCGGGCTGGCGGTCGTCTACCTCGTGGCGCCGACGACGCCCCCGGCCCGGCGGGCGACGATCGCCGCCCGCAGCGGCGGGTTCCTCTACTGCGTCTCGCTCGTCGGCGTCACCGGCGCCCGCCGAACGCTCGACCCGAGCATCCGGCGGCTCGTCCGCGACGTTCGGGCGGTGTCGCCGGTCCCGGTCGCCGTCGGCTTCGGCGTCAGCCGGCCGGCCCATGTCCGGGCGCTCGCCGCGGCCGGCGCCGACGGCGTCGTCGTCGCCTCGGCGCTCGTGGACGTGCTCGGCTCCGACGGGCGCGACCTTCGGTCCCTGGGCCGGCTCGTCACGAGCCTCGCCGCGGCCACCCGCCGCTGAGCCGCTCGCGCCGCTTCAGAACCGGTAGGCAGGTCGCCTCGGCCCGGCCGAGCGCGCGAACAGGCCGACGACGACGCCGCTGACGAAGCCGCCGACGTGGGCGAGGTAAGCGACCCCGCCGGTCTGCTCGGTCACCGCGATCGAGGCGAAGCCGTTGACGAACTGGAGGAGGAACCAGATCCCGAGCGCGATGAACGCGGGCACGACGAACGGGATGAAGCGGAAGGCGACGATCGTGACCCGGTTCGTCGGGAAGAGCGCGATGTATGCGCCGAGGACGCCCGCGATCGCGCCCGACGCGCCGAGACTCGGGATCCGTGATTCGGGTCCGGCGGCAATCTGGGCGAACGACGCGATCACCCCGGCCGCGAGGTAGAAGACCGCGTACGGGATCGAGCCGAACCGGCGCTCGATGTTGTCGCCGAAGATCCAGAGGAACCACATGTTGCCGAGGATGTGGAGCCAGCCGCCGTGCATGAACATGCTCGTGAAGAGCGTCAGCCAGATCGGCCGCGGCCCGGGCTCCTGGTCGATGACCCCGGTCTCGCCACCGATCGTGATTTGGGTCGGGCGGACGAGGTCGACCTCGTGGGTGATCTCGTAGGGGACCACGCTGTAGCCGTAGGTGAACGGCTGCCGCTCGCGGTCGGCCTCGGGCAGCTGGAGGAGGAGGAAGACCGCGATGTTGATCAGGATGACCACCAGCGTGACCGGCGCGCGTCGGCCGCCGGGCTCGTTCTGGTCACCGATCGGAAACATCCGGTCCTCCGCTAGGTCCGGGCCATGGTCGCCGATTCCACGATGAGGCGACCCGCCTCGGTCGCGTCGACGGCGGAGCCCTCCGCCACGAGGCCGATCGCCGCGGCCGCCGCGCCGACGGCCGCTTCGGGCGCCCAGCCCGCCGCCCGGAGCTCGCGAACGCCCGTGTCACCGGTCGACTTCGAGAGCTTCGAGCCGTCCGGGCGGAGCACGAGCGGATGGTGGGCGAAGCGTGGCGCCGTCTCACGGCCGAGCAGCCGGGCGAGGCGGATCTGGCGGGGCGTGTCGGCGACGAGGTCGCGGCCGCGGACGACGAGGTCGACCCGCTGCCGGAGGTCGTCGACGACGACCGCGAACGGGTAGGTCCAGTTCCCGAGTCGATCCCGGACGACGACGTCGCCGGCCTCCGCGACTGGTCCCGCGCTCGGTCCGAGGAGGAGGTCGTCCCAGGCCTCCTCGCCGCCGCCGAGCGCGGCTCGTAGCGAGGCCGGCTCGGCGTCGGTGATCCGGCGTCCCCGGCACTCGCCGGGACAGCCCGGGCCGGTCCACGGTCGGCCGTGCTCGGCCGCCCAGCGGTCGAACGTCGCCCGGCTGCAGGTGCAGCGGTAGACCTCGACGGCCGCGGCGAGCCGGGCGAGCGAGGCCGCGTAGAGCGCGTCGTTGTCCGACTGCCGAAACGCCGACGGCCGGCCGGACCGCAGCTCTGCGCTCGACGGTCGGTCCGGGACGAACCCGAGCCACGCGAGGTCGTCGAGCAGGTCGGCCTCGAACGCCGGTCGGGACCGCTGGCGATCGTGGTCCTCGATCCGGAGGAGGACCGAGCCGCCCGCAGCCCGGGCGAGCCCCCAGGTGGCGAGCGCGTTCGCGACGTGACCGAGGTGGAGGAGGCCGGTCGGCGCGGGGGCGAAGCGGGTCGTCGGCGCGGCGGGGAGCGGTCGGCGCAGGGCGAAGCGGCGGGCGTCGTCGCCGGCGGTCACCCGGGCGCGTCGTCGTCGCGGCGCGGACCCCTCGTCCGGTCGGTCGTCTCGAGCCGCCGTGTCGCGCCGATGACCCGCCGGTAGATCGCGAGCAGGTCGGCCTGCGGCAGCGGCCCTTCGTTCGCCATCGAGACCCGCAGCAGCACCTCGCGCTCGCGGTCGGAGTCGCGGACCGCCCGCCGGCCGGCGGCCGCCTTCTCCCGGCCGACCTCGCGGCCGAGCTCGAGGCGCTCGTTGAGCAGCCCGACGATCCGGCGGTCGAGCGCGTCGATCCGCCGGCGAAGGCGCCGCAGCCCGGCCGTTTCGGGCCCGTCCGTGCCCGCGCTCACGCGAACCGCTCCGAGATCGCCTCGAGGGCGAGGTGGTAGCCGCGCGGGCCCAGACCGACGAAGGAGGCGACCGCGACGTCCGCGAGGAAGTTCGTCCGGCGGAACGGCTCGCGCGTCGACGGATCCGTGAGGTGGACCTCCCAGAACGGCCGGTCCACGGCGAGGAGCGCGTCCCGGAGCGACACGGAGGTGTGGGTGAGACCCCCGGCGTTGACGATCGCCGCATCGAAGTCGCGCGCATGGAGGCGGTCGATGAGGGCGCCCTCGTGGTTCGACTGGAACGTCTCGATCTCGAGGCCGAGCCGCGCTGCCGTTCCTCGGAGCGCATCGTGGATCTCGGCCAGCGTCTCGTGGCCGTAGATCCCGGGCTCCCGCTCGCCGAGGAGGTTGAGGTTCGGCCCCTGGAGGACGAGGACGCGGGTCACGACGCCGCCCCGACCTGCGCGCTCCGGCCGGCCGTCACCGCGACGATCGCCCGTTCGATCGGCTCATCGGCGACATCGGTCGACAGGAGAACGCCGTCCGCGGTCGGCAGGACCCACCGCAGCCGACCGGCCGCGTGCTTCTTGTCCCGATCGATCGCCTCGCGAACCGCCGCCGGGTCGACCGCGACCGGATCGACCCCGAGCCCGAGCGCATCGAGGAGGCGCTCGATCCGCTCGGCCCGATCCCGTGGCGTGACGCCCGCCGCGACGCCGAGGCGACAGGCCGCCCGGAGGCCGTAGGCGACCGCCTCACCGTGAGGGACCGGCCCGAAGCCGGTCGCCGCCTCGATCGCGTGCCCGACCGTGTGGCCGAGGTTGAGGGCGAGCCGCCCGGCTCCGGAGACCGAACCGTCGAGCGCCTCGCGCTCGTCGCCGAGGACGACCTCGACCTTCGCCCACAGGCAGCGCTCGACGAGCTCCGCCACCGCGCCGGACTCCCAGGCATCGGCGTCACCGCGCGCGATCGCGGCGCCGTCGGTCTCGAGCAGGCCGAACAGGCGCTCGTCGCCGAGGGCCGCCATCTTCGCCGCCTCGCCGAGGGCCGCCCGGCGCTGGCGCTCGTCGAGCGTCCGCAGGAGCGACACGTCGACGACCACCGCCGACGGCTGGTGGTACGCGCCGACGAGGTTCTTGCCGGCCTCGATGTCGACAGCTGTCTTGCCGCCGATCGAGCTGTCGATCTGGGCGACGAGCGTCGTCGGGACGTGGACGAGCGGGACGCCGCGCAGCCACGTCGCGGCGAGGAACCCGGCGGCGTCGCCGAGCGCGCCGCCGCCGATCGCGACGATGGGATCGGTCCGCTCGGCCCGTGCGGCCGCCAGCTCGCCCGCGGCCCGTTCGACGACCGACAGCCGCTTTGCGTCCTCGCCCGTCGGGAGCGTGATCGTCACGACCTCGATCCCGCTCGCGGCGAGCGCCGTGGCGACCCGCTCGCCGGCGGCGCGCCAGGCGCCGGGCTCGGACACGACGACCGCGCGACGGGCGCCGAGGCGCTCGAGCGCGGCCCGGGTCTCCGGCGCGGCGATGCCGTCGCCGACAACGAACGACCCGATCCGCGTGTCGGCCCGCAGCAGGACGTCGCCGCTCAGGGTGGCGCCTGCCTCCGGCTCGGCGGCGAGCCGCTCGTCCACTGCCCGGGCGACCTCGTTCGGGTCGCCGACCCGGTCGAGGCGAATCGCGGCCGCGGCGTAGAAGCGTTCGCGCTCCGCCCGCTGGCGCCGCAACGCATCGATCGGATCGCGGCTGCCCGCCACGAGCGGTCGCACGTGGCGGCTGTTCCGGAGCCGCTGCGCGGCGACCTCCGGCCGGACGTCGAGCCAGACGAGCGTCCGCCCCCGGACCAGGCGCCAGCGCGTCCGCGGATCGACGAGCGCGCCGCCGCCGGCGGAGATCACCCGCCGGACGACAGCGGCCGGTGCGTCACCGCCCGGTCCGAGCCGTTCGATCGCCTGCCGTTCGCGGGACCGGAAGCCGGCCTCGCCCTCCGTCGCGAAGATCTCGGCGACGGTCGTCCCGGCCGCGCGCTCCACCTCCGCGTCGAGGTCGACGAACGCCGCGGCCCGCTTCGCCGCCAGCCGCCGCCCGACGACGCTCTTGCCGCTGCCGGAGAGCCCGACGAGGACGACGTCCATGCGCTCAGTCGTCCCCGCCGCTGCCGAGCGGCCCGACCGCGTCGCCCGCCTCGGACTCGCCGGACGCGACGTCCGCGACGCGTCCGATCCGTTCGCGGTAGCGGGCGACCGCGTCGACCACGTCGTCCATCGTGTTTCCGCCGAACGTCTCGAGGACGAAGTCGAGCAGCGTCAGCATGACCATCGCCTCGCCGACGACACCGGCCGCCGGGACCACGCTGATGTCGCTCCGCTCGTAATGGGCCTTCTCGACCCGCCGGCCGGTCGCGAGATCGGCCGTGGGCAGGGGCCGCGCGAGCGTCGAGATCGGCTTCACGGCGCCGCGGACGACGATCGGCTGGCCGTTCGACACGCCGCCCGTCAGGCCGCCTGCATTGTTCGAGGCGTGCCGCCACTCGCCGGCCTCGTCGCGCCCCTCGATGACGTCGTGCACCGCGGACCCGAACCGGCGCGTCTGCTCGAACCCGAGCCCGAGCTCGACGCCCTTGACGATGTTGATGCTCACGATCGCGGCCGCGAGGGCAGCGTCGAGCCGCCGGTCCCAGTGGACGTAGCTGCCCACCCCGGGCGGCACCCCGGTCGCGACGACCTCGAAGACGCCGCCGACGGTGTCGCCGCCCGAACGTGCCTCGTCGATCCGGGCGACCATCGCCGCCTCCGCCTCGGGATCCGGGCACCGCAGCGGGGAGGCCTCGGCCTCCTCCCGCGAGCGAGTCATTCGCTCCCGGTCGACGGCCACGCCGCCGACCTCGGCGGTGAACGACCAGACGTCGATCCCGAGCCGGCGGAGCGCCGTCCGGGCGACGCCGCCGGCGGCGACCCGGGCGGCGGTCTCGCGCGCCGACGCCCGCTCGAGAACGTCCCGGACGTCGGTGAAGCCGTACTTGAGGGCGCCGGCGAGGTCGGCGTGTCCGGGTCGCACCCGCGTCACGCGCGCCGCCCGCTTGTTGCCGTCCGCGGCCTGGGCGGCGAGCGCGGCCACCGTCTCGTCGTCGAGCGGCTCGACCTGCATCACCGGGCCCCAGTTCTCCCAGTCCCGGTTCGCGACGGTCAGGAGGATCGGCGAGCCGAGGGTCCGACCGTGTCGGACGCCGGAGAGGATCTCGGCCCGGTCGTGCTCGATCGCCTGTCGCGCGCCGCGGCCGTAGCCGAGCTGCCGCCGGGCGAGGTCGACCGCGAGGTCGTCGGCCGTCAGCTCGAGCCCGGCCGGGACTCCCTCGACGATCGTCGCGAGCGTCCGGCCGTGCGATTCGCCGGCCGTCAGGAAGCGGACGCGTCCCACTCGATCGCCCGGGTTCAGTCGGCGCCCGAGGGCACACCCGCCGGCTCGCCCTCGGCCGACTGGACCCCGCCCGCCCGCGCGCCGTCGAGCGCGGACTGCATCACCTCGAGCGGCGCGGGCTGGCCGGTCCACAGGCTGAACGCGGCGGCGCCCTGGTGGAGGAGCATGAGCCCGCCGTCGGCGACGGTCGCGCCGGCGGCCGCGGCCTCGCGCAGGAGCCGGGTCCGGCGGTAGATGAGGTCGAGGACGAGGAGCTCGGAGGAGAGTGCCTCGGCGGGCACGGGCGATTCGTCGTCGGTCAGCCCGATCGCCGTCGCGTTGACGAGGACCTTCGACTTCGTGAGCTCGCTCTCGATGATCGAGTCGTGCCACGGCATCGCCCGGAGCTCCATGTGCGAGGCGCTCCGACCGAAGTGGCGGACGAGGCCCTCGGCGCGGTGGAGGTGGCGGTTGAAGACGACCACCCGCTGGAAGCCCTCGGTGATCAGGCCGTAGACGACGGCCCGGGCGCCGCCGCCGGCCCCGAGCACCACGGCCGTCCGGGGCATCTTCTGGCGACCGACGAGGGCGTCGAGCGCGACCCGGAACCCCGGCACGTCCGTGTTGTGGCCGACGAGCCGCTTGCCGTCGCGGGTGATCGTGTTGACGGCACCGGTGACATGCGCGTCCTCGGTCTGGCGATCGGTGAGCGGGACGACGCGCTCCTTGTGCGGGATCGTCACGTTCGCGCCGAGGACCTCGTCGCCCCGCAGCTCCGCGATCGCGTCCGGCAGCTGGATCGGCGTCCGATCCCAGAGCTCGTACGTCGCGTCGATGCCGAGCGCGTCGAACGCCGCCTGCTGCATCGCGCCGGAGAGGGAGTGGGCGACCGGATGGCCGATGAGGACGACGCGCCTGGTCATGACACCACCCTCTCGAGGTCGTCGAAGAAGCCGGGATAGGAGATCGAGGTGCTCGACGACCCGCCGATCGTCGTGTCGTCGGTCGCCGCGAGCGCGGCGACGGCGAACGTCATCGCGAGACGATGGTCGCCGAGGGCGTCGACGGTCGCGCCGTGGAGCGGCGTCGGGCCGTGGACGCGCAGGACGTCGCCGTCGACCTCGACCCGGCCGCCGAGCGCGGCGAGCCCCGCGGCGATCCCGGCGACCCGATCCGACTCCTTGACCCGGAGCTCGCCGACCCCTCGGAACGTGGTCGTGCCGCGGGCCTGCGACGCGGCGAGGCAGAGGACGGGGATCTCGTCGATCGCGGCCGCGACCTCGTCGGGCGCGACGTCGACCGCGCGCAGCTCGGACGAGCGCGCGACGACGGATCCGCGGGGCTCGCCGCTCGCCGTTGGATCGGCCTCCGGCGACACCCGAACGTCCGCGCCCATGCGGGCCAGCAGGTCGAGGACGGCGGACCGCGTCGGGTTGAGCCCGACACCGTCGAGCCGGAGCTCGGCGTCGGGATGGATCGCGGCGGCGACGAGCCAGAACGCGGCCGCGCTCACGTCGCCCGGCACCGTCTCGTCGACCGCGCTCACCTGCTGCCCTCCATCGATCGTCACCCGGACCCCGCCGGACGAGCCGTCCCGAACCGTCTCGACCGCGACGCCGTGCGCCCGGAGCATCCGCTCCGTATGGTCGCGCGTCGCGACGATCTCCGCGACTGCCGTCCGACCCTCGGCTCCGAGGCCGGCCAGCAGGATCGAGGACTTGACCTGGGCGCTCGGGACCTCTGTCGTCCAGTCGATCGCGCGGAGCGGCGAGCGGCCGGCCAGCGTCACGGGCGGAAGTCGATCGTCCTCCCGAGCGTGGACGTCGGCCCCCATCGCCCGCAACGGCCGGACGATCCGGGCCACGGGACGCCGCCTCAGGGACGCGTCGCCGGTGAGGACGGTCGACCAGGGCCGAGCGGCGAGGATCCCGGCGAGCAGACGCAGGCTCGTGCCCGAGTTGCCACAGTCGAGCACGTCGTCGGGCTCACGCAGGCCGGCGAGCCCCGGCGAGCGCACGGCGTAGCTCACCGTCCGCCCGTCCGCCGCCGGTTCGCGCTCGATCGCGACCCCGAGCGCCCCGACGAGCCTCGCGGTCGTACGGACGTCCTCGCCGTCGCCGGCCCCCTCGATTCGCGACATGCCCTCGGCGAGGGCCGCGAGGAGGAGTGCCCGGTGGCTGATCGACTTGTCGCCGGGCAGCTGGAGGTCGCCCCGGAGGCGAGCCGCCCGCCCGACGACGGCGACGTCCGAGCCGGTCTCGTGGAGCGCGGCCACGGACACGCTCAGTGCCGCCCGGCGGCGAAGGTCGCCCCGGTCGCCTCGGACGCCTCGGTCGCGCCGACCCGACCCCGATCCTGGAGCCCCCGGAGCTGGTCGTGGACGCGTTCGATCGCCTCGGCCATGTCGGCGTACATCTCGAGGGTCAGCGACTGCTCGCCGTCGGAGAGCGCCTCATCGGGCCGGGGATGAACTTCGACCATGACCCCGTCCGCGCCGACCGCGACGCCCCCGATCGCGAGCGGCGGCACGAGCCAGCGCTTGCCGGTCGCGTGGCTCGGGTCGACGATCACCGGCAGGTGGGTGAGGTGGCGGAGCAGCGGCACCGCCGAGAGGTCCATCGTGTTCCGGGTGTACGTCTCGAACGTGCGGATGCCGCGCTCGCAGAGGATGACGTTGCGGTTGCCGCTGCTGACGATGTACTCGGCGGCCATGAGCAGCTCCTCGACCGTGGCCATGAAGCCGCGCTTGAGCATGACCGGGCGGGCGACGCGGCCGACCGCCTGGAGGAGCGAGAAGTTCTGCATGTTCCGGGCGCCGATCTGGAGGATGTCGGCGTACTCCGCGACGATGTCGACCTGGTTCGGCTCCATCACCTCGGTGATGACCGGTAGGCCGGTCCGGTCGCGCGCCTCCGCGAGGTAGCGGAGGCCCTCGACGCCGAGGCCCTGGAACGAGTACGGGGAGGTCCGGGGCTTGAAGGCGCCGCCGCGGATGACGGTCGCCCCGTGCCCGGCGACGAAGTCGGCCGTCTCGAAAAGCTGGTCGCGGCTCTCGATCGAGCACGGTCCGGCCATGACGGTCAGCGAGCCGTCGCCGATCGTCGCGTCGAGGACGCGAATGACCGAATCCTCGGGATGGAACTCGCGCGAGGTGAGCTTGAACGGGCGGCTGATCGGGGTGACCGTCTCGACGCCCGGCAGCGCCCCGAGCCGGCTCATGAGCTCCGGCCGGCGGGCGCCGATCTCGCCGACGACGGCGACGACGGTCCGTTCTGCGCCGACGTGCTCGTACGGCGTCAGCCCCTCGCCGAGGATCTGGCTCTTGACGCCGAGAACCTCGGCCTCGGTGGCGGCGTGCGTCATCACGACGAACATCGACGGCTGCTCTCCCTCGTCGGCCGCGCCGGGGAACAAAAAAGCAGAGGCGGTGCCTCTGCTCGTCCCGGCACGACCCGTGCTCCCGGGTCGGTTATCGACCGGGGAGGATCATGCCGGGCTCGGATACGTAAAGAGGAACGCGCGCATCAGGTGTGCGGACGATAGTCCACCGCCCGAACGACCGTCAACGAAGGGGTCTCTCGCTGCCCACGGGCCCGCGCCGTCCGATGTGGTCCATGCCCACCACTCGGCCGGTCTTCGGCCCCGAGTCGCTCGAGCACGCTTCCGAGGACGACCAGCCGCGGCCCGATCTCGACGTTGACAGGCGCGAATTGGTCTTTACCATTTGGCGCCATTCCGTCATCGCGTCGTGGAGGGTCGATGGCGTTGTCAGGCGCGAACCCGCGCGTTCGCCCGGTCGTGGCCGAGGAGGCCCCGGCGCGGCCCTCGCGCGCGCTGCCGGC
>DASTSC010000111.1:0-2226 GCA_035760905.1 Candidatus Limnocylindrales bacterium
GCTGCTCGTCCATCCCGGATCGACCGCCCCGTCGCGAACGTACCCGGCGCCGTTTTGGGCCGCCGCGGTGCGGGAGATCGCCGCCGCGACGGATTGGCCGGTCGTCTGGAGCGGCGGTCCGAACGAACGTTCGTTCGTCAGTCTGACGCGCGATGCGGCCGGCGTCGGTCACTCGCTCGCGGGCGAGCTGACCTTCGCCGAGCTGGCCGCCCTCGTCGCGGTCGCGCCGCTCCTGCTCACGAACAACACCGGGCCCGCCCACGTCGCGGCCGCCGTCGGCACGCCCGTGGTCGACGTCTACGCCCAGACGAACGCCCAGCACGGCCCCTGGCGGGTCCCGAACCGCGTCCTCTTCGCCGACGTCCCGTGCCGCGGCTGCCGCCGCAGCGTCTGCCCGGTGGGTCATCACCGCTGTCTTCGCGACGTGCCGCCGGACGCGGTCACCGCCGCCGCGCTCGATCTCGCCGCCGAGGTCGGGCTCGTCGGCCGAGGCGCGCGACGAGCGCTCGTCGGCTCGGGGGCCGTGGCGGGATGATGGCCACGGCGCGAGGCGTCGATCCCGCCGACCTTCCCGCCGCCGGCCTCGCGGCGGCCGAATCCGGCGCGAGCGTCGAGACGGTGACCGAGCTCGCGGCCGGCTGCAGGGCCTGCGACCTGTGGGCACGGGCGACCCGGACGGTCTTCGGCCGCGGTCCGGTGCCCGCACCCGTCATGCTCGTCGGCGAGCAGCCCGGCGATCGCGAGGACGTCGCCGGCGAGCCGTTCGTCGGTCCGGCCGGTCAGCTGCTCGACCGCGCGCTCGCCGACGCGGGGATCGACCGCGAGCGGATCTTCGTGACGAACGTCGTCAAGCACTTCAAGTGGCGACCCTCGGGCAAGCGCCGGCTCCACGAGAAGCCGGACAAGGTCGAGGTCGCGGCCTGCCATCCGTGGCTCGAGGCAGAGCTCGCGCTCGTCCGGCCCGAGGCGCTCGTCTGCCTCGGCGCGACGGCGGCCGGGGCGCTCCTCGGGCCGGATGTCCGCGTGTCACGGCTCGCGCTCACCCCCGTCGAGTCGCCGCTCGCCCCGCTCGTCGTCGCGACGCTCCATCCGTCGGCCGTGCTCCGCGCGACCGACGGCGAGGCGCGCGAGGTTTCGTTCGCCCGGCTCGTCGGCGACCTCGGCATGGTCGCCGAACAGCTCGGGGCCGCGGTCGGGCCGGCGTGACACGACGCGAGATCGTCGTCGTGCGGGCGCTCGCGCTCGGCGATCTCCTGTGCGCCGTGCCCTTCCTGCGGGCGCTTCGGGGACGGTTCCCGGACGCCCGGGTCACGCTCGTCGGGCTGCCCTGGGCGGCGGCGCTCGTCGATCGGTTCAGCGACTACCTCGACGCCTTCGTGCCGTTCCCGGGCTGGCCCGGCATCCCGGAGACACCGCCCGACGCCCGGCGGGCCGAGCGCTTCCTGCGAGCCTCGCGGCGGCATCCCGCGGACCTCGCGATCCAGGCCCACGGCAGCGGCCGGCACATCAACTCGTTCGTCGCGGCGCTCGGCGCCCGGGGCGCGGCCGGGTTCCACCCGCCCGGGCAACCCGCGCCCGACGGAGGCCCGTGGCTCCCCTACCCGACCGATCGACCCGAGATCCGGAGGCTCCTCGCGCTCGCGGCGGCGCTCGGAGCGGATGCCGGCGACGAGCGGCTCGAGTGGCCGCTCCGCGAGGACGACGACGAGGCGGTCGCGGCGGCCCTCGCGCCCGATCGGCTCCAGCCCGGCGACTTCGCCGTCGTCCACCCCGGCGCGAGCCGCCTCGTCGGGCGCTGGCCGGCGGCGCGCTTCGCGGCCGTGGCCGACGCGATCTCCCGGCGCGGGCTCCGAATCGTCCTGACCGGCTCGCTCGGCGAAACCGCGACGACCGCCGAGGTCGCAGCGCGGATGTCCGCGCCCGCGCTCGACCTGGCCGGCCGGACGAGCCTCGGCCCGCTCGCCGCCGTTCTCGCGGGCGCCCGTCTCCTCGTCTCGAACGACACCGGCGTCGCTCATCTCGCCGAGGCCGTCGGGACGCCGACCGTCCGGATCTTCCGGGCCTCGGATCCGCGACGCTGGGGCCCGCTCCGGGAGGATCGCCATCGCGCGCTCGTCCCGCCTGACCTCGGAGGTCGGTGCGTCGAGGCCGGGCGGCCGGGCCATCCCGACTGCGCGGCCGCCCGCTGTGTCGCCGGTGGCGCGGATCCCGCGCCGTCGAGCTCGC
>DASTSC010000112.1:0-8924 GCA_035760905.1 Candidatus Limnocylindrales bacterium
GCCGCGATCGAGAGCGGCGAGGACAGGCCGCCGACGACCTGCTCGAGCGCGAGGTGGGCATGAGCAGGGTCACCGGCCGCGATCGACGCGGACGGCGCCGTCGAGCCGCCGGAGCTCGGCGCCACCGGAGCTGGGGTCGCGGAAGGCGCCTGCGACGGAGACGTGGACGGCGAGGCCGCCCCACCGCACCCGGCCACGAGGAAGGCGGCCAGAGCGAAGGCGCGCAGTCGCATCTGCGCCTGTTACGCCCCCGCGGGTTCGGCGGTTCGATCGCGTCCGTCCGTCGCGAGCGCGCGTTCGACCGCGGCCGCGAGGGCGAGCGCCCGCTCCGGCCCGAGGCCGGTCTCGTCGTGGCGGAAGAACGCCCAGGCGTCGGTCCCGGCCGCGAGAAACGGCACCAGCCGGGCCGCCCAGGCCTCGATCTCGGCGGCGGAGTACTCGATCCGGCGGAGGCGGAGGTAGAGGGTCGGCCCGGTCAGGCGGAGGGTCGGCGGTTCGGCGTCCTCGTCGAGCTCGGTCGCGCAGAGGGTCGCGGCAGAGGCCTCGAGCGCGCGGAACGTCTCGTCGACGTGCCACGAGCGGTCCTGGAGCTCGACGACGAGCGGGATCGCGCGCGGCCAGGCGTCGAGGACACGGACCAGCCGCTCGTCGTCCTCCGGGCCGCGACGACGAATCTCGCGAGGGACGCGGAACAGGACCGCCCCGAGCCGATCGCCGAAGGCGGGCAGCGGCGCCGTCAGCCAGGCGATCGACTCGTCG
Organism: Candidatus Limnocylindrales bacterium; assembly: GCA_035760905.1. Classification (GTDB taxonomy): domain Bacteria; phylum Chloroflexota; class Limnocylindria; order Limnocylindrales; family CSP1-4; genus DASSHA01. Next base: position 760 of record DASTSC010000112.1, read on the forward strand.
GGCGTCGGTCCCATTGCCCGGAACGCGCCGCCGCGCTGGGCCTTGACGATGAACCGGAACGTCGGCGGGGTGTTGGCGGTCCAGCGGTCGATCGCTCGGGGCGAGGGGCGAGCGTAGAAGGTCCCGTTGAGCTCGCAGGCCGGGAGGCGCGAGGCGTAGAAGGCGAGGAAGTCGCGTTCGGCCACGTCGTCGGGGTAGAAGCGCTCGCGCCAGCCGGGATAGGCGAACCCGCTCGTCCCGACGCGAAGGATCCCGGGCGACTTCGCCGTGGAGGAATCAGGCGTCGGCCGGCTCCCGGCAGCGCCCGACGCCCTCGTGGCGGATCGGCTCGTCGCAGGCGCCGCGCGCCACCGCGCCGAGCGAGCGCTCGATCGCCTGGAGGTCCTCGGGTCGAACCGTTTCGAGGAAGTAGCGGCGGATGCCGCGGAGGTGGGTCGGCGCGGCGTCGTGGAGCCGGGCGAGCCCCTCCGCCGTGAGCATCGCCTCGGCGCCGCGGCCGTCGGTCGTGCAGGCGGTCCGCTCGACGAGGCCGTCGGCGACGAGCCGGTCGATGAGACGGGTGACGCCGGAGCGGCTCAGCAGCACCCGATCGGCGAGGACGTTCATCCGCAGCCGGCCGTCGGTCGCGTTCGCGAGCTGGAGCAGCGCGTCGTACTCCGGCAGCGAGAGCTGGTGCTCCTCGCGCAGCTCGTCGTCGAGTCGCCGGCTCACGCGGGCGTGGGCCTCGACGAAGGCACGCCACGCAGGGAGTCGCGGGTCGGGCGCAGGAATCGGATCGGGTCTGGCGCTCACCGACTGATCATAGCGGCCGGCCGCGGCCCGTTCGGCGCGGAGGGTCCGTTACGCTTTGGGGCTCGGGGGACGGGAGGGCTGTGAGCGGTCGATGAGCGCACGTGTCAACGTCGTGGTGGTCGGCGCCGGTCGGATGGGCAGCGTCCACGCCCGCCTCATCGCCGGCGAGGTGCCCGAGGCGCGCCTCGTCGCGATCGCCGACGTCGACGGCACCGCCGCGGCCCGCCTCGCCGACGAGCTCGGCGTGGCCGCGTCGCCGGATCCCGCGGAGGCGATCGCCGCACCGGGGGTCGATGCCGTCGTGGTCGCCGTCTCGTCGAGCCGTCACGTCGAGGTGGTGTCATTGGCCGCGGCGGCGGGACGCGACGTCCTCTGCGAGAAGCCGCTCGCCCTCACCATCGAGGGTCACGACGAGGGCATCGCCGTCGCGAACCGGGCCGGAACCCGGCTCCAGGTCGGGTTCATGCGCCGCTGGGACGACGACTACGTCCGGGCGCACGAGGCGATCGGGAACGGAGACCTCGGCCGGACGACCCTCTTCAAGAGCCTCCAGTTCGACGCGGACCCGATCCCGCCGTCGTTCCGCGACCCGGCCGTCAGCGGCGGGATCTTCGTCGACATGGGGATCCACGAGTTCGACCTCGCCCGCTGGCTCATGGGGTCGGAGGTGGTCCGCGTCCACGCGTTCGGGTCCGCGGTCGTGGACGAGGACCTCGGGCGGCTGGGCGACGTCGACAACGCCGTCGTCGATCTCCTCTTCGCCGACGGCGCGGTCGGCAGCGTCGAGCTGTCGCGCAACGCCGCGTACGGCGAGGACGTCCGGACGGAGGTCGTGGGGAGTGCCGGCTCCGCGTTCGTGGGTGGCCTCCCGGCGACGCGCTTCACGCTCGGCCGGCCCGGCGAGCTCGTGGCGGCGGCCACACCGACCACCGTGCCGCGCTTCCGCGATGCCCTCGTGGCCCAGGCGCGGGCGTTCGTTCGGGCGATCGCCGACGACCGTCCGGTCTCACCGGACGGGGCCGACAGTCGGGCCGCGCTCGAGATCGCGCTCGCCGCCCGCCGCTCGCTCGAGAGCGGGGAACCCGTGGACGTCGGCGCGCAGCCGCTGGCGATCTCCTGACCGACCGTGCGGATCGGCTTCCAGGTCTGGTCGCAGCACGTCACCTGGCCCGAGCTCATCGCCGCCGGGCGGGCAATCGACGAGGCGGGCTTCGACGAGCTCTGGTCGAACGACCACCTCCTGCCGCTCGCGCCCGGGGCGGACGCGGTCCACGAGGGCCTGGCAGGACCGATCTTCGAGGGCTGGAGCGTCCTCTTCGGGTGGGCCGCGGTCACGACGCGGGTCCGGCTCGGCTGCCTCGTGTCGGCGGCCGGTTACCGGAACCCGGCGATCCTCGTGAAGTCGGCGACGGCCCTCGACCACGCCTCGAACGGGCGCGCGGCGCTCGGGCTCGGGGCGGGCTGGGCGGCCCGCGAGCACGCGGCGTTCGGCGTCGAGCTGCCACCGATCCCCGAGCGGCTCGACCGGCTCGAGGCGGCGGCCGCGATCTGCCGGTCGCTCCTCGACGGCGAGACCGTGACCCGCGAGGGGCGGTGGTGGCGTGCCGCCGGGGCGGTGAACGATCCAGGTCCGATCGGCCCGCTGCCGCTGCTGATCGGGGGGAGTGGCGCGCGCCGGACCCTCCGGATCGTCGCCCGCTACGCGGACGCCTGGTCGGCCGACGGCAACGACGTGGAGACGTTCGGCGAGCGGTCGGCCCGGCTCGACGAGCACTGCCGCTCGATCGGTCGCGACCCGTCCGCGATCGAACGAACCGTCGGCCTGCCGCCGGTCCTCATCCGCGACTCGCGCGACGAGGCCGTCCGGGAACTCGCCCGGGTCCTCGTCCGGCACGGGACGCCGCCGGCCGAGGACGAGGCAGCCGCGGCGGCCTCGCCGTTCGCCGCAACCGCTGACGAAGTGGAGTCGCTCCTCCGCGCCTATGCGGCCGCCGGCGCCTCCGCCGTGATGCTCGACTGGCCGTCGCCGTTCGATCGACCGACGCTCGAAGCGCTCGCCGCGATCCGAGCGCGCCTGATCCCGTCTGCCAAACTCGGCGGTTGACGTGGAGGTGGAATCGATTACAGTCCGGCGATGACTCGAGCCGGGGTCGCCGCGCGGTCCGCGCCTGAACCGTCGGCCGGACTCGCCGGTGGACCGGAGCCGACGCTCGCCGACGTCGCCCGGGCGGCCGGGGTCTCGATCGCGACCGCGTCGCGCGCGATCTCGGGCCGTGGTCCCGTCGCCCAGCCGACCCGCGACCGGGTCCTCTCCGCGGCACGGCGCCTCGAGTTCCAGCCCTCGGCGGTCGGCCGATCGCTCCGGACGCGGACCAGCGGTCTCATCGGGTTCGTCGTCCCGGACATCGGCTCGGCGTTCTACGCCAGCGCGCTCAAGGGCGCGCAGCACCGGCTCGCGCTCGGCGGCTACCAGCTCGCCCTGATGGACACCGACGAACGGCCCGAACGCGAAGCGGCCGCGCTCCGAGCGCTCGCCGCCCAGGGCGTCGACGGGATCATCGTCTGCTCGACCGGCCTCGACGGCGAGGCGATCGCCGACGTTCGCCGCCGGCGCGGGATTCCGGTCGTGTTCTTCGACAACCTCGGACCCGGGACGGGCGACGGCGCGGTCGCGCTCGCGAACGAGCAGGGCGTCGGTCTCCTCGTCGAGCACCTGGCCGCGGTCCACGGCCATCGCCGGATCGCCTTCGTCGGCGGACTCGAGACGGAGACGTCGGGGGCCGAACGGCTGGCGGGGTTCCGCCTCGCGGTCGCCGCGCGCGCCCTCGACCTCGACCCGGCGCTCGTTCGCGCCGGCGACTGGACGACGGCGGCGGGCGCCCGCGAGACGCACGCCCTCCTCGACCTCGCCGACCGCCCCGACGCGATCGTCTACGCCGACGCGCTCATGGCCCTCGGCGGGCTCGCGGTCCTCCGGGAACGCGGTGTCGCGGTCCCGGCCGACCTCGCGATCGTCTCGTTCGATGACTCCGACGCGGGACCGCTCCTCGACCCGCCGATCACCGCGCTCGCGCGGCGCGACCGGACGATCGGCGACCTGGCCGCGTCGCTCATCCTGCGGGTCCTCCAGGGCGAGGCCGCGGACCCCGTCGAGGTCCGGCTGCCGATGGAGCTCGTCGTCCGGCGCTCGTGCGGCTGCGGATCCGGACCGGGGTCGGGCTCATGAGCACCCTCGTCGACCGCCCGATCGCCACGACCACCCCGCCCGACGCGACGTCGCCCGCCCCGGCTGACGCGATCCCGGCGATCGAGCTCGTTGACGTCACGAAGCGGTACGGGCGTCAGGTCGCCCTCGACCACGTGTCGATCCGGATCGAGGCCGGCGAGTTCTTCTGCCTCCTCGGGCCGTCGGGCTGCGGCAAGACCACGACGCTCAACCTCATCGGCGGTTTCCTGCCGCTCACCGAGGGCGAGCTGCGGATCGAAGGCCGGCGGGTGAACGACCTCCCGCCCCATCGGCGCAACGTGAACACCGTCTTCCAGAACTACGCGCTCTTCCCGCACCTCTCGGTCATCGACAACGTCGGCTTCGGGCTGCGGATGGAGAAGCTGCCCGGCGACGAGATCCGGCGGCGCGCCGGTGAATACCTCGACCTCGTCGGCCTGGCCGACTTCTCCGACCGCTTTCCGGCGCAGCTGTCCGGCGGCCAGCAGCAGCGGGTCGCGCTCGCGCGCGCGCTCGCGAAGCGGCCGGCGGTCCTCCTCCTCGACGAGCCGCTCGGAGCGCTCGATCTCAAGCTCCGCAAGCAGATGCAGGTCGAGCTCGGCCGGATCCACCGCCAGGTCGGGACGACCTTCGTCTTCGTCACCCACGACCAGGGCGAGGCGCTCTCGATGGCGACGCGGATCGCCGTGATGACCGGGGGGCGGGTGGCGCAGGTGGGGGCGCCACGAGACGTCTACTACCGGCCGGTCGACCGGTTCGTGGCCGACTTCATCGGCGAATCGAACGTCCTCGAGGGCCGCCTCGCCGGGGTCCGCGGCGGGGTCGCCGAGGTCGTCCTCGGCGACGGCTCGACCGTCGGCGCGACGCTCGCGACCGTCACCGACGAGGCCGACGTGGCGGTCATGGTCCGGCCGGAGGCCATCCATCCCGGCGGCGATCGGCCGGCCGACGCGTCGACGGTCCGCGGCCGAGTCATCGACGTGTCGTTCGTGGGCGACCAGACGCGGCTGACGATCCGGACGCCGGTCGGCGACCTGATCGCCGCCCGCCCGCACGCCAATCGGGCCGCTGCCGGGGCGCTCGAGAGGCTGCTCAACGAGGAGGTGGACGCATGGTGGTCGGCGGCCGATGCCGCCGTGATCTCGCGGTAGCGATCTCGCGGTAGCGATCCGCGGCAGAGGAGGAGTCGCAATGGCTGGTTCGTTCACGCGTCGGGATTTTCTGAAGATCACCGCCGGCACGGGTGCCGGCATCGTCGTCGCGGCCTGCTCGTCGACGCCGGGCGCCTCGAGCGCGCCCCCGGCGGCCTCGAGTGCCGCACCAGCAGCCTCGAGTGCCGCACCGGCCGCCTCGAGCGCCGCCCCGAGCGCCGCCGCGAGCACGGCGCCTGGGCCGCTCAACTTCCTGACTTGGAGCGACCACTGGTCGAAGGACGAGGTGGCCGGGGTCAAGGAGGCGACCGGCATCGAGGTCAACATCACCGAGCTCGCGGACAACATCGACGGCTACAACAAGCTCAACCAGGTCCACGGCCAGCTCGACGTCGTGTCCGGCGACGCGCTCTGGGTGCCTCACTACAACGACGCCGGGCTCATCCAGGCGATCGACATCAACACCTTCCAGGTCGCCCAGCAGCTCTACTCGATGGCCCGTTCGTTCGACTTCTGGACCACGCCGGACGGCTACCTGGCCTATCCGTGGGGCTGGTCGCCGATCCAGATCGTCTTCAACCCGGCGAACGTCTCGCCGGCGCCCGACAGCTGGGCCGTCCTGATCGACCCGAAGTACAAGGGCAAGATCGTGATGGAGAAGCAGCCGACGGACATCATGCTCTTCGCCGGCGTGGCGACCGGGGCGAAGGACATCTACAACATGACCCCGGACGAGCTGAGCGCGGCGAAGGACTGGCTGACGAAGCTCAAGCCGAACGTCAAGCGGCTCGTCCAGCAGAACAACGAGACGATCCAGGCGCTCGCGTCGGGTGAGGCCTGGCTCGCGACGCAGAACATCGGCGCGCCCGACCGGGTCAAGGACGCCGGTGGGCCGGAGGTCCAGGCGATCGTCCCGAAGGAGGGCACGACCGGCTTCATCGACGGCGAGATGACGGTCAAGAGCGGCGACAACCAGGCGCGCGTCCAGCCGTACCTCGAGGCCGGCGCGCAGGCCGAGTACGTCGCCCAGAACTTCCTGGACAACGGCCGCCCGCTGTTCAACGAGAAGGCCTACCAGCTGCTCGTCGACAAGGGGCAGAAGGACCGCGCCGACCGGTACCTCTACAACCAGCCCGAGCAGGCGCTGAACATGCGCCTCAAGGGGCCGGCGGGAAACACGGACGCGTACGTCCAGGCGTTCAACGAGGTCTTCGGCGGGTAGGCCGCGGGAGCGCGAACGATGACGGCCCAGGCCGACGTCGCGTCGACGGCGGCCTCCGAGGCGGCGACCGACGACGGCCCGAGGCGGATCACACGCCTCTGGCCGTTCGTCCCGGCCGCGCTCGTCCTCGCGCTCCTGTTCCTCGCGCCGCTCGTGATCGCCTTTGCGGCGTCGTTCTGGCAGACCGGCAAGAACCTCCAGCTCCTGCCCGAATGGACGCTGAAGAACTACGCCTACGTGCTCGGACAGGGGCCGTACCTCGCGGTCTTCGTCAAGACGATCCTCGTCGCGGTCCTCGTCACCGCGCTCGGCGTGGGGACGGCGCTGCCGTTCGCCTACTTCCTCGTCCGGTACCTCACGGCCCGCTGGCAGCGGATCCTGCTGCTCGCCGTCGTCGTCCCGTTCTGGACGAGCTACCTCGTCCGGATCTATGCCTGGCAGGCGATCCTCGGCGAGAGCGGGATCCTCAACCAGTTCCTCATCGCGGTCGGCGCGATCACAGAGCCGCTCGACGTCTTCCTCTACAACGACGTCGGCGTCGCGATCGTCCTCTGGTACCTCTACTTCCCGTTCGCGGTCCTCGCGATCTACACCGCGCTCGAGCGGTTCGACTTCACCCAGCTCACGGCGGCGCAGGACCTCGGCGCATCGTCGCTGACCGCGTTCCGGCGGATCCTTCTGCCGCAGGTCCGACCGGGGATCATCACCGCCTGCATCTTCGTGTTCATCCCGATCCTCGGCGAGTACCTGACGCCGACGCTCGTCGGGGGCACGAAGGGAATCCTCATCGGCTACGACATCGTGACCTTCTACCAGGGCGGCTCGTACCCGCTCATGGCCGCGACCGCGTTCCTCGTCGCGTCGGTCGTCCTCGTCCTGCTGATCGTCTTCCGGCGCTACCTCCAGGTCGAGGATCTCGTCCGGGGCGCCGGCTGATGGCCACGACCGCGGTCGCCCGCTGATGGCCCGGCGCGTCGATCCGCTCGAGACGATGCCGGTCAGCCCGCGGGCGCGGGCGATCCGCTGGGCGTTCCGCGCCTGGGCGGCCCTGATCCTCGTGGTCCTCTACCTGCCGATCGCGCTGCTCGTGCTCTTCAGCTTCGAGGACAGCGACACGATCGGCTTTCCGATCCGCGGCCTGACGCTCGGCTGGTACCAGGGCATCCCCGACAACGATCAGCTCGTCGGAGCGATCCGGACCTCGGTCATCCTCGCGGTCGTCGTGGCGCTCGTCTCGACCCTCGTCGGGACGATGGCCGCCTTCCCGCTCGTCCGGGCGCGCGTCCGCTGGCCGAATGCGGCCCGCGTCCTCTTCACGCTCCCGATCATGGTCCCGGGCGTGCTCCTCGGCGTGGGCCTGCTCGTCTTCCTCGCCGGCGTCCTTCACCTCCGGCTGTCGCTCCTGACGGTCGTCGCCGGCCACCTCGTGCTCACGATGCCGTTCGTCGTCCTCATCGTGAGCGCCCGGCTCCAGGGCTTCGACCGACGGCTCGAGTGGGCCGCCGCCGACCTCGGCGCCTCGCCGGCACGGACGCTCCGGCACGTCGTCCTGCCGCTCATCGCGCCGGCGATCATCGCCGGCGCGCTCATCAGCGTGACGCTCTCGATCGACGAGTTCGTCGTCACGTTCTTCACGATCGGGTCGCAGCTCACGCTGCCGATCTACATCTACACGCAGATCAAGTTCGGGGTCACGCCGGAGGTCAACGCGGTCGCGACGCTCCTGCTCGTCGCGACCGTCGTCGCGTTCGCGGCCGGCTCGCTGCTGGCCGCC
>DASTSC010000113.1:0-1241 GCA_035760905.1 Candidatus Limnocylindrales bacterium
CGGCCAGCTTGACGGCCCGCCGGTAGTGGGTGATGTAGTCCATCAGGCACCACCCTCGCGTGCGGCTTCCTCGGCGGCCTGCGCGGCCGCTTCGGCGTCCGGGTCGACGATCTCGGCGTCGGTGATGTCGTCCGGGTCGAATCGGCGCGGCCGGTCGGGGCCGCGGGAAACCGTTTGCTGCGCGTGATCCTGGTGGCCCTGCCGGAGGTTGTCGGCCTCGACGACGGCGCGCAGCTGCTCGCGGCGGTATTCGGCGCTCGTGGGGACCCACTTGGTGAGCTGGTGAATCGCGGTCTTCAGCCACATCCGGTCGGGCCACCGCTCCCACGGCGAGTCGGAATGCCCGGCCGACCTCGAGCTGGCCTTGACCTTCTCGACCTCGGCGCGGGACATCACCACGACACGGGAGGTGGAGCCGTCCTTCATGACGGCGTAGGCGTAGACGCCGATCATCTCGCCACGGTCGCCGAACCAGTCCGGCTCGTGGTGCGGCCGGTCCATGTCCGGCGTGAACTGGAACCGGTCGCCCGAGTAGACGATCTCGGCCTTCACCGACGAGACGGCGCCGGCACGGTAGATCAGCTCGATCTCGCCGGTGTAGTCGACGATCCCGGTGAACTCGACGACGCCCTTGCGCTTGTTCTCGAACGGCAGGATGTGGAACGTGTCCCCGGGGACGAGGCCGAGGCGGGCGCACTCGGTGAGGCACATCATGTACCCGGACGGGTTGCGGGTCGCCGCCGCCAGCACCTTCGGGTCCTTGCGCAGATGTGCCTTGGCCAGCGACACGAACGAGTTGGGGTCGACGTGGGAGGGCAGTAGCCCGCCCAGCCACGTCGTGGACTGGGTGACGATCGCCATCGGCCCGTTGTTCTTCTGCTCGACGGCCTGTGAAACGGTCTCGGTCACTGGTGCTCCTTCTTCGCCCTGGCGGGCGTGATCTGGTCGACGGTGGACACGGTGCGGCACGCCTCGTACGCATCCGGGTAGTCGGCGCGCAGCCGGCGGGTGTCGACGCCGGTCCGCTCGTACACCGACCGGGACGCGACCGGGTCGCCGTCGGCGACGGCGCGCCGGGCGTCGCCCATGGCGGCGCGCAACCGGTTGACGGCCAGGTCGTAACGCTCGCGCGCTTGGTCGAGCGCGGCCCGGGCGGCCCGGTATTCGGCGGCGATGTCGGCCGAGACCTCTGTCTCGGTGTCGTCGTCGCCGAGCGGGTACAGCTCCCGCAAGGCGGCCGT
>DASTSC010000114.1:0-4146 GCA_035760905.1 Candidatus Limnocylindrales bacterium
CGGCTCCGTCGACCGGCGTCGTTCGCGGAGGCGCTGCAGCTCGTCCCACGGGCTCGGCACCTCGCTCGTCGGGATCGCGGCGCCGACCGGGATGCCGTCGATCCGAAGGAGCTCCCGGCGGCCGTAGTTCGCCTGGACGAGGACGCCGACCGTCCAGCCGCCCTGCGCGTCCGTCAGCCGCCGTGACGCCGTGCCGATTCCGCCCTTGAACTCGTGGCAGACCATCCCGGTCCCGCCGCCGACATTGCCCTCCGCGACCAGCCCCGCGCTCGCCTCGGCGTCGGCGATCGCGGTGTCGACGTGCGCGGCCGTCACGTGGAACCCGTCGATGTCGTTGAGGGCGCCGTCGTACGTCTCGCCGACGACCGGCAGCGACCAGAAGCCGTCGCTGCCGGGATGGCGCCGGGCGGCCTGGGCCACGAGCGCGTCGCGGACGACCCCGACGCTGTGGGTGTTCGTGATGGCCACCGCGCCCCCGAGGAGCCCGGACTCCCGGATCCACTCGAGTCCGGTCAGCTCGCCGTTGCCGTTGAGGCGGTGGCAACCGGCGAAGACCGGCTGGGTCCAGACGTCGCCATCGTGCGGCAGGACGACCGTGACGCCGGTCCGGACGGGTCCTTCGCCGACGACGAGCGGCCCATCGCCGCGGACGATCGTGGCGTGGCCGACGCGAACGCCGGCGACGTCCGAGATCGCGTTGCGCGGCCCCGGCGTCATCCGCCCGATCGTGATCCCGAGGTCGCTCGCCCGCGGCCGATCCACTCCACCCTCCTCGTGACGCCCCCGGGCACGCGCATTGTCGCGGTCCGCGATCATCGGCGCATGAGGAGAACGCCGGATGCGCCGTGACGAGCTGATCGCCCGGACGCGCCAGCTGATCGGCGAGGGCGAGCGGCTCGAGGCAGAGCCGTCGCTCGCCGGGCTGCGGCTCTGGCTCCAGCTCTCGGACGACCTGCTCTCCGCCGCGTGGGGGACGATGGATCGCTACCACCTCGCCTGGCTCATGGTCGGCAAGCCGAAGTCGGCCGTGCGGGGCCGACCGATGACGGCCGACGAGGAGGCCGCCTACGTCCGCGAGGTCGCTGGTCAGAAGCTCGCGCCGCTCCGTTCGAGCCTCGACGCCGTCGAACGCCAGCGGATGCCGTTCCGGGGCGAGACCGGTGGCGTGGCCGGCGGCCAGGGGATGGGCGCCGTGCCGCGGCCGGGGGACGAGCCGGGCCGGGGTCGGCGGTGACCGCCGAACGAACGGTCGCCCTCGGCGGCGAGCGAACCGTTCCCGTCCCCGACCCGATCGCGGCCGAGTACCTCCTCCTCGCGCTCCGTCTCGGCCAGCGGATCGAAGGCCTCGTCGACGGCTACTTCGGTCCGGCGGACCTCAAGGCGCGGACCGACATGGAGTCGCTTCCGGCACCGGCGTCCCTCGTCGCGGACGCGGAGCGGCTGCGCGAGCGCGCCGCCGCCGGGGTCGCCGAGGCCGACCGGCGCGACTGGCTCGACCGTCAGATCGTGGCGCTCGAGACCCACGCGCGGCGGCTCGCCGGCGAGCGCCTCTCGTACGTGGAGGAGCTCCGACGGCTTTTCGACTGGCAGCCGCAGCGGCGCGAGGACGCGCTCTTCGACGAGGCGGCGGCGCGGGTGGATGGCATCCTGCCCGGGCCGGGGTCGGTCGCAGAGCGACTTGCCGCCTGGGACGGCGGGCTGACCGTGCCGGAGGCGCGGCTGGCGTCGGTCGTGGAGTGGCTGCTGGCAGAGTTCCGCCGACGGGCCGAGGAGGCGTTCGGGCTGCCAGACGGCGAGTCCCTCACGGTCCGGTTCGTCCGCGATCGGCCGTGGGGCTGCTACAACTGGTACGACGGCGGGCTTCGATCGCGGGTCGAGATCAACCTCGACCTGCCGGTGCGGGTCACCTCGCTCGTCCCGCTCCTCGCCCACGAGGCCTACCCGGGCCACCATCTCGAGCACGCCTGGAAGGAGGCGGACCTCGTCGACCGCCGAGGCCGCCTCGAGGGATCGATCCTCCTGCTCAACGCCCCGGAGTGCGTGATCAGCGAGGGGCTGGCCGATCTCGGACGGCGGTTCGCCGTGCCCGCGGAGAGCGAGATCGAGCTGCTCGCAGAGGCGGTCGAGCGCGCGGGCGTGCCGGCGGCGGAGGCGTCGGGAGCGTCGTCCGCTCGGGAGCTCGCCGAGCGGGCGGTCGCCGTGGCCGGTGCACGCCACGTCCTCGATGACGTCGCGGTCAACGCCGCCCTCCTCCGCCACGCCGACGGTCGGTCGCATGACGAGACGCTCGCCTACCTCGTCGACGTCGGCCGGATGGCGCCCGAGCGGGCGGCGAAGCGGCTCGAGTTCATCGAGCACCCGGTCACCCGGTCGTACGTGTTCGTCTACTCCGAGGGCGAGGCGCTCCTTGCCCGCTGGCTCGAGGCGGTCCCGGAAGCCGACCGCGCAGCCCGTTTCGGCCGCCTCCTCCACGAGCAGCTCACGCCGTCAGCGATCGCGGCGGAGGTCGCCGCGCAATCGGGTGAAGTCGTCAGCGCGCCGACCACCACGCGCTGAGCGTCGCGATCATGAACTCGAGCGGCACGAGCGGGCCGAACGAGGCGAGATAGGTCCCGACGTCGAGGACGCCACCCTCGCCGCGGGCGAACAGCCAGATGCCGAGCTGGCCGGCGGCGATCCCGGCCAGGCTGATGAGGATCGCGAGGGATACCCTGGCCGGCGAGCTGAGCGTGCCCGCGGCGCCGAACTTCACCATCGCCCCGACGAGCCGGCCCATGAAGAAGGCGACGACGACCAGCCCGGCCGAGAACGAGGCCGGGCCGCCGAGGACCGCCAGGACGAGCGCGAGGATCGCGGCCGCAACCGACCCGAGGCCGAGGGCGCGGACCGGCGAGGGCGTCGGCTGTCCATCCGTGTCGGCGACGGGTGGGCGAGGAGCCTGGGGCGGCGGCATCCGCCCGATCGTACCGTCCGCTAGACTCGCGAAGCCGTGCCCCACCCGACACTCGGTCTTCCGCCGCGCGACCTGACGGCCGGCCTCCCGGCCGCGGCCGAACGCCTGCGCGTCGCCCAACCCCGGCTCGTCGCCCGCGCCCTCGAGGTCGCGGCCTCGATCGACCCGACGTTCACGACCCGGAACGACGACCTCGCCCTCCGGAAGTTCGCCCGGGACCTCGAGACCTACCTCGAGCGTGTCGCCCTGGCGGTGGCCGGCGGTGACCCCTGGTTCGCCGGTCAATGGGCCGAGTGGCTCGCCCCGACGTACCGCCGCCGGCGGGTCCCGATGGACGATCTCGTGACGCTGTCCGAGGGGCTCCGATCGGCGATCCCCGCGGTCCTCGCGCCGAACGAGATGCCGTCGGCCGAGGCCGCGCTCGACGCCGCGATCGCGGTCTTCCGGTGGCACCGCCGGCTGGGCGGCGATGCGCGCCGTCGCAACCGGATCCTCCAGGCCATCTACCGCGGCGCGTGAGGATGGACCGGATGGCGGCGCGGCGATGACGATCAAGTGGGTGAAGGTCGATCCGCTCGTCCAGAACGGTGAGCCGTTCTGCTACGGGACCCGGCTCACGGTCCGGCAGCTGCTCGAGCTGCGCCGCAACGGCTACACGCTGCGCGACCTGCTCAAGGACCATCCGGAGCTGCGGACGATGGGCGTGGCAGCGGCCTACTGCTACGCCGCCGACCACCCCGACGACTACCGCGAGTTCCTCGAGCCGGACGGGTCGCTCGCCGGCCCGGGCTACACCGAGGCCGAGGCGGTCGGGCTCCCGGAGCAGTACCGCCGCCCGGGGGTCGTGATCAAGGAGACCGTGCCCACCGGGTGATCGCCGTCGGCCGCCGCGGCGGAGGCAATCGGAAGCCGGGTGATACGCTCGACAACGATTCCTCGGAGAGCAGCGCGATGACCGACACCGACACCCAGACGACCGAAACGCCGACGACCGCCCAGCCGGGATCGTCCGCGCCAGCCGCCCCCGCCTTCGATGCCGAGAAGCGAGCGATCGAGCTCGCGATCCTCGACAACCTGCGGTCGGTCGTCGATCCCGAGATCGGGATGAACGTCGTCGAGCTCGCGCTCATCAAGCAGGTCCTGCTCGGCGAGAACGAGTCCGAGATCAAGATGATCCTCACGACGCCGTTCTG
>DASTSC010000115.1:0-7958 GCA_035760905.1 Candidatus Limnocylindrales bacterium
CGAACGCTCGACGGCGGCTCGACGCCGTTCGCTTCGAGCTCAGCCGAGGCGAGGACCTCACGCGCCGGACCGTCGGCGACGATTCGCCCGCCCACGACGAGCGCCACTCTGGTCGCGATCGCCGCGAGCAGGTCGGTCTTGTGCTCGACGAGCAGGATGGCCGTGTTCGTCTCCGCCGCAAGGCCGGCGAGGGCGTCGCCGACGAGGCGCGTCCCGGCCGGGTCGAGCTGGCTCGTCGGCTCGTCGAGGGCGAGGACGGCAGGTCGCAGGGCGAGCACGGAGGCGAGCGCCACGAGCTGGGCTTGCCCGCCGGACAGCCGCGTCGGATCGCGCCCGGCGAGATGCGCGATCCGCAGCAGCTCGAGGGCCGCATCGACGCGTTCGACGATCGTCGGCACGTCGAGGCCGAGGTTCCGCGGCCCGAACGCGACCTCCTCCCAGACGGTCGGGACGGTGCCCGAGAGCTGTGTCTCGGCGTTCTGGAACAGGACCCCGACCCGCTGCGCAAGCTCGTGCGTCCGGAGGTCGACCGTCCGCGAGCCGTCGACCTCGACGCTCCCCTCGAGGCTTCCACCGATCGCCAGCGGCGCGAGGCCTGAGGCGATGAGGCAGAGCGTCGTCTTGCCCGCCTCGTTCGGCCCGACGACGCCGACCACCTCGCCCGGCCGCACCTGCAGGTCGACGCCGTCGAGGGCGAATCCCTGGACGCCCGGGTATCGGTAGCGCGCGGACTTGATCACGAGACTCATCTACGGCAGCCCGAGCTGGCCGGTGACGGAGCCGACGATCGCGAGGATCGCGAGCAGGCCGAGCGCCCATCGAAGGAGCCGCTGGGCGCCGGTGTCGGGCAGGACCCGCAGGACCGTCCGCCTGCCGGGAGCCGAGAAGGCTCGAGCCTCGAGCGCCATCGTCCGCTCCTCGACCTCGTTGAGCGCGGAGGAGATCATCGGTGCGGCCAGCGGGACGACGCCCCGTACGCGGCGGACGGGAGAGCCCTCGGTGTCGAGGCCCCTGGCGCGCTGGGCATCGACGATCTCGGCGGCACGCTCGACCATCCGCGGCACCGTCGAGATCGCCGCCCCGATGACGAACACCCCCCGCCTTCCCAGACCGCGCCGCTCCAGGTCGGAAAGCAGATCGTCGGTCGGGGTGGTGAGCGAGAAGACCGCGACGGACAGGGCGAACGCGACGACGCGAAGCGTGGCCTGAAGGGCGGCGGTCAACCCCGTCCAGGTCGGTGCGAGCGGGCCGATCTGGACGATCGTGTCGGTGGCACCGGGGAAGAGGAACGTGTTGACGAGCAGGATCGACGCGACGAGGGGGATCGTCGCGAGCACGAACGGCAGCATCCGCCGGCCGACGTGTGCCGCGGCCGCGGTGAGCGCCACCGCGACCAGGACGACGATCGGCCCCGTCCAGCCGCGGACGACGAACGCGACGATCGCTTCGGTGAACGCGAGGACGAGCTTCGTGGTCGGGTTGAGGCCGACGTAGAGGCCGCTCGGCCGGCGCAGGACGAACGACGGCGGGGCGGCCGGTCGGGCCGTCCCGCCGTGAGACGCGTCGGCGATGTCGACCGCGTCCAGGCCGTTACGCGGGCTGCGGCGCGACGGTCCGCTCGCCGAGCGGGAAGCGGGCGATCAGCCGCGGCGAGAGCCCGGAGAGGATGATGAAGACGACGAAGCTCGTGATCGTCTTGTCGATCGGGTCGCTGAAGAGGCCCTGCCCGAGCGACGCCTGGAAGACGTCGGACCCGCCCTGCCGGAGGGCCGCGACGATCAGATCCGCTCCGGAACCGGTCACGCCGCCGAAGGCGATCGCGGCGATCGGCGCCGAGACGAACGCAGCGACGATCCCGGTCGCGATCCCGGCCACGGCCACCCAGAAGCCGGCAAGATCGCGACGGAGGTAGATGAAGGCGGCGACCACGAGGGCGACGACGATCGCGATCACGATCGCGGCCGTGTAGACCCAATCGGGATAGCCCCCGATGTCCGGGTTCGTATAGGCCGGGTTGTTGAGGATCGGCAGGACGATGACGATCACGAGGGCGGCGGCGATGACCGTCGCGAGGATCAGCTGCTGGCCGGACGCAGGCCGCGACCGGTAGACCCCGAGGTAGCCCCACAGCCCGGCGAGGAGGCCGATCACCCCGGCGGTGATCGCGAACGGCCCGATCGTCCCGCCGCCAATGCCCGGCGCGTACTGCCAGATGAGGTTGGCGAGGATCCCCGTCAGCGCCCCGGCGATCGGACCGGCCAGGACCCCGACGAGGATGGTCCCGATCGAGTCCAGATACACGGGCAGCTTCAGCACGGTCTGGACGGTGTAGCCGAGCACGATGTTGATCGCGATGGCGACAGGCATCAGCACGATGACGCGCGTGCTGAACTGCCTCGACAGCCAGTCCATTCGACCCTCCTGCGTGGGCACGACGATTGCCGCGCGTTTAGCCTGCCACGTTCGAGGGTGCGTCCGCTACTCGTTCGCGCTCGGTCGAGGCCACGGGTTCGGTCGAGGCCACGGGTTCCGTCGAGGTCACGCGTTGCGCCAGGCCGCCGACGCGCTCGACGAAGCGGTCGAGGAACGCGGCCGCATCCACGTCCACGGCGACCTCGGCGTTCGCTGGCCGGTCCCAGAGGTGGCGCCAGTCGGCGATCGTGTGGGCCGACGTGAGCGCGCCGGCGATCTCGACGTCCACCGCGACCGCCTCCGTCCGGATGAGCGACGGGTCGAGTGCCGCGGCGACCGCGAGCGGGTCGTGGATGTGGGCGCCGTAGAAGCCGTCGTAGCGGGCGTGGAATTCCATGTAGAAGCGGAGGGCATCCGCGACGAACCGGACGACGCGGTTGCTGGCGACCGACCGCCTCTCGGGGCCGTCCTCCGGCGCGAGCCGTTCGTCGGGCCGGCTGCCGGCGCGCCGAGCGAGGGCGACCATGTGATCGGGCAGGAAGACGGCCCGCTCCGTGACGTCGAGGCCGAGGGCGACGGGTCGGCGAATGTTCGTGTCGCGCGCCGCGGCGGCCGCCCAGGCATCGAAGCAGACCTTGGCGGCCTCGGGATCGCAGTGGATGTTCCACTCGCTGACCGGGGTCGTGTTGCCGGGGACGCGGAACGCGCCGCCCATGAGGACCCACCGGCCGAGCAGACGCGGCAGCTCAGGCTCGCGCAGGCAGGCGATCGCGAGGTTCGTCAGCGGGCCGAGCGTGACGAGCGTGACCTCGCCGGGCCTCGAGCGGGCGGCGTCGAGGATGACGTCGACGGCGTGGCGCTCCGAGATCGGACGGCTCGGCGGCGGCAGCTCGGCATATCCGAGACCGCGCGGGCCGTGGGTCTCGGGTGTCGTCTCGAGCGGCCGGACGAGGGGGACGGTGCGACCGAGGGCCACCTCGACGTCGCTTCGACCGACGAGCTCGAGGACAGCCCGGGTGTTCTCGGCGACCTGGATGGCGTCGACGTTGCCGCTGACGCACGTGACCGCGAGCAGATCCGCCTCGCCGAGCGCCGCCGAAGCGGCCGCGTAGAGGAGGGCGAGGCTGTCGTCGATGCCGGTGTCGACGTCGAGGATGAGCGGGGTGGGGGGTGGCACCTTGGAAGCGTACCTCTGGCAGGTGGTTCCTCCCCCGGCGCGTGCACTTCCCCGGGCGGTGTGTTGGTGATGCACAACCCGCGAACGAACGTGCAGGGCAGGTATCGAGAAGTGGCGGATTCGCCGGGTGGCCGCGCTCGTTCGTTCCCCAGTTGTGCTTGAGGTACACACCCGGGCCCCCCCGACTTGAGGCAGGTGGGTCGGTGCGACCGGCGAGGCGAGGCAGGCGAGTCGGGGCGGCCGGCGGACGCGGAGAGCGCGACGTAACTGCGCGTGCAGCGGCGCGTGGTGGACTTCGGGATGGCCCGCAGCGAATTCGGTCGGAGGGCGTTTCGGCGCGTCGTCGCGAACGCCGTCCGCGAGACGCGTGCCACTGTCGGCTGGAGTCAGCAGACGCTCGCCGGTCGCGCCGGCCTGTCGCGAGCGCAGGTCGCGAACGTCGAGACCGCGCGGGTCAGCGCGTCGCTCGATGTGAGCGCCGCGTTGCTCGATGCGCTCGGAGTCCGCTGGGAGCTGGCCGTCCAGGCACCCTTCCTCCTCGATCGGCGGCGCCAGCGCGAGCCTGCTCACGGGCTTTGCTCGGCGTATGTGCAGCGTCGCCTCGAGACGGATGGCTGGCTCGTGCGACGGGAGGTCGAGGTCGTGCACGGGCGATCACACGGCTGGATCGACCTGCTCGCGTTCCATCCCGTCGGCGGTCGCCTCCTCGTCATCGAGGTGAAGACGGAGATCGATGACCTGGGACGGATCGAGCGCACGCTCGCGTGGTACGAGCGCGTGGCCTGGCCCGCCGCCCGGCGCCTGGGATGGGAACCCACCACGGTCGCGAGCCTGCTCGTCATGCTCGCCACCGAGGCGAACGAGCACCGGCTGATCGAGAACCGCCCGGTGATCGAGGCATCGTTCGGCCAGCGCGCTCAGGAGTTGGCCACCCCGGCGCCGGGTCACCCCGAGCGGGGCGTTGGGTCGGCCGTGCGGCGCGCGGTCGCGATGGTCGATCCTCGAAGTCGCAGGCGAGGCTGGCTGATCGCGCCCCGAGTGATGGGGCGTCGATCCCGAGTGCCATACGCCGACTACGCCGACTTCATGCAAACAATCAGGTCGCGCGGCACCGGGCGGCGGTGAGCGAGACGGCGGGAAGACGAGCCCGCCGGACGCCGTTTGAGGCGGCAGTGGCATGTGCACCTGGAGCACCGTTTCAAGATGAACGTGCAGGGCACGCTGCGAGAAGGGACGGATTCCCGGGGCGACCACGCTCACTCGTTCCGCAGTTGTGCTTGAGATACACGGGCTGCACGTGGCGCGGGCGGATACACGCGGCTGCAGGGGGGGACACGCGGCCGCAGCCACCCGGCCGCAGTCCGCCCGCAGCCACGCGGCTGAGCGAGGCGACGGGCCGGAGGTGCGCGATCCATCGATCGACCGCACACTGGACCCGTGCGCGACCTGCCCGCCGGCACCGTCACGTTCTTCTTCAGCGACATCGAGGGCTCGACCCGGCTGCTCGAGACGCTGGGTGCCGCGTACCCGGACCTTCTCGATCGGCACCGGGCGATCGTGCGCCGCGCCTTCGAGGCGCACGGCGGCCACGAGGTGAGCACGCAGGGCGATTCGTTCTTCGCGGCGTTCGCCTCGGCGCCCGAGGCGATCCGGGCCGCGATCGAGATCCAACGAACGCTGGCGGCGGAGCGCTGGCCCGACGACGGTCAGGTCCAGGTCCGGATCGGCCTCCACACTGGTGACGGTATCGTCGCGAACGACGACTACGTCGGCCTCGACGTCCATCGCGCTGCCCGGGTCATGGCGGCGGCCCACGGCGGCCAGGTCCTCGCCTCGGCAACGACGGCCGGCCTGGCCGGGCGGGCCGCGCTCGAGGGCGTCGAGCTCCGGGACCTCGGCGAGCACCGCCTGCGCGACCTCTCGACGCCCGAGCGCCTGTACCAGGTGGTCGCGCCGGGTCTTCGCGACGCCTTCGCGGCACCCCGCACGCTCGATTCGATCCCGAACAACCTGCCGCGCCGGATCTCGCGCGTCGTCGGCCGCGAGGCCGAGCTCGCGACGATCGACGAGCTCGTCGGTTCGGGCGCACGGATCGTCACCCTCACCGGCCCCGGCGGCATCGGCAAGACGACGCTGGCGCTCCAGGCGGCGCCGGGTCTCGCCGATCGGTTCGCGGACGGCGTCTTCTTCGTCGACCTGTCGAGCGCCACCGACGCCGACGGGCTGCTCGAGGCCGTCGTTCGAAGCCTCGGGCTCCAACCGCGCGGTCCCGACAACCGGGCCGAGGCGGTTGCGACCGCGCTCGCCGGCCGATCGGTCCTGCTCATCCTCGACAACTTCGAACAGGTCATCGACGCCGCGACCGAGGTCGCCCGGCTCGTTGCCGCGTGCCCGGGAGTGACCGCCATCGTCACGAGCCGGGAGCCGCTCCGGGTTCGGGGCGAGCAGACCCTGCCTGTCGCCCCGCTGTCGCTGCCCGAGCGTGGCTCCACGCCGACCGCGGCGGACGTGGTCCGGTCGGACGCCGTGGCGCTCTTCCTCGAGCGGGCCCGCGAGGTCCGGCCGGACCTCGGCCTGAGCGACGAGACCGCCCCGATCGTCGCCGACATCTGCGCCCGGCTCGATGGGCTGCCCCTCGCGATCGAGCTCGCGGCCGCGCGCCTCCGTCTCTTCTCGCTCGAGGAGCTCCACGACCGCCTCCGACTCGAGCTCCTCCGCGGCGGCGCGCGCGACCTGCCGGAGCGCCAGCAGACGCTCCGGAGCACGATCGGCTGGAGTTACGACCTGCTCGACCCGGACGAGCGGACGCTGTTCGCGGTCCTGTCGCTCTTTCCGACCGCGGCGATCGACGCGGTCGAGGCGGTGGCGACGCGCATCGACGCCCTCGGGAATGTCGACATCCTCGATCGTCTCGCCTCGCTCGTCGACAAGAGCCTGGTCCGGCGGGTCGACGAGGGCGACGGAGATCGGCTCACGATGCTCGAGACGATCCGTGAGTACGCATCGGAGCGGCTGGCGGCCGACCCGGTCGTCGCCGCGTCGGCGCGGCTCGCCCACGCGGACCACTTCGCCACGCTCGCCGAGTCGCGTCGCGGTGCGCTCGTCGGACGCGACCGGCGGCTCGCGCTCGAGGAGCTGGAGGCGGATCTCGGCAACCTCCTCGTGGCCTGGCGCTACTTCCTCGAGGCGCGGGATCTCTCGCGGCTCCAGGGCCTGCTCGACCCGATCTGGGGGATCCACGAATCCCGTGGCCGGTACACGGCCGCCGTCGGGCTCGCGGACGACCTCCTGGACGTCCTCGACTCGGCCGACGCCGGCGCCTACCCCGTCGAGAAGGCCGTCACCCTCCGGCTGATCGTCGCTCGCGGCCTGCTCGCGATCCGCGGCTACCGGCCCGAGGTCGAGGCGGTCTACCGCGACGCGCTCGCGCTCGCCGAGGGGGTCTCGATCCCGCCGAAGCTCGCCGTCCTTCGGAGCCTCGCGAGCTTCCACCTCGCCCGGGGGGAGCTCGACAAGACCGCCGCGATCGGCGCGCGACTGCTCGAGGACGGCGAGCGCTCCGGCGACCTGGGCCTCCAGGTCGAGGGCCACCTGCTGCTCGGGCCGTCGCTCGCGTTCCTCGGTGACGCGGCGGCGGGAACGGCGCACCTCGACCGGGCGATCGAGCTGTTCGACCCGGAGACCCACGGGCGGTCACCGCTTCGCCTCGGTCCGAACCCCGGGGTCGCTGCCTACTCGGTGAGCGCCCTGTTCCGCTGGCTCTTCGGCGATCCCGCGGCGGCCGACGGCTTCGCGACGAGCGCGCTCGCGACCGCGGAACGGCTGGCCCACCCGTATTCGCTGGCGTACGCGACCTTCCACGTCGCGCTCCTCGACCTCTGGAACGAGCGGTTCGAACGCGTCGGGGAACGAGCGGCGACGGTGGTCCGGATCGCCGAGGAGCGGGAGTACCCGGTGTGGCGCGCGATCGGGCTGGTCATGGAGGGCGTCGCGTCGTCGGCGCTGGGGCAGCCCGGCCCAGGCCTGGAGCTCGTCGATCGCGGGATCGGTCTCTACGCGAACCTCGCCGCGCCGCCGATCTTCTGGCCGCAGGTCCTCGGCCTCAAGGCCCGGGCCTGCGCCGCGCTCGGTCGCCTCGACGAGGCCGTCGGGATCGTGGATACCGCCGTCCAGACCGCGGGACCGAACGATCCGTTCGATCAGGTACCGCTGTTCCTCCAGCTCGGCCATCTCGAGGCCGCCCGCGGACGGCCGGACGCTGCGCGAACTGCCCTGCTGACCGCCCACGAGTCCGCACGGCGGATCGGCGTCCCGATGGTCGCGCTGCAGGCCGCGACCCGGCTCGCGCGGCCGCCCGTCGGCGGCGCGC
>DASTSC010000116.1:0-5439 GCA_035760905.1 Candidatus Limnocylindrales bacterium
TCCTCGAGCGTCCGAACCACGCCGCCGACGATCCGATGCGCCTCCCGGAACGCGACGCCGCGCTCGACGAGCAGGTCCGAGACCGCGGTCGCGGTCGCGTACCCGGTCTCTGCCGCGGCCCGCATCCGCGCCTCTTCGACCAGAAGGCCCTCGACGATCCCGGTCATCGCGTCGAGCGAGAGCCGAAGCGCCGCGACGCCGTCGAGCAGCGGCCGGACCGATTCCTGGAGGTCGCGCTGGTAGGCGAGCGGCAGCCCCTTGAGCAGGCCGAGGACGCCGACGAGCGAGCCGGCGAGCCCGGACGCCTTGCCGCGGACGAGCTCGGCGGGATCGGGGTTCCGCTTGTTCGGCATCATCGACGACCCGGTCGAGAACGGCTCCGGCACGCGGACGAACCTGAAGGCGGGGTTCGACCACCAGGTGATCTCCTCGGCGAGCCGCGAGAGGTGGGCGCCACAGAGGGCGCACGCCGCCAGGGCCTCGACGACGAAGTCGCGGTCGCTCGTCGCGTCGATCGAGTTCGCGGTCGGCCGATCGAAGCCGAGGTCACGCGCCTCCGCCTCGCGGTCGATCGCGAAACCCGCGCCCGCCACGGCGCCCGAGCCGAGCGGCGAGACGTTCGCCCGCCGGGCGGCGTCCGAGAGCCGGCCACGGTCGCGCTCGAGCATCTCGACGTAGGCGAGCAGATGGTGTGCGAGGAGCACCGGCTGGGCCGGCTGGAGGTGCGTGATCCCGGGCAGGACCACGGACTCGTGCTCGCTCGCCAGCGCGACGAGCACCCGCTCCAGGCCGACGATCCGCTCGTCGAGATCGCCCGCCGATCCGCGCAGCCAGAGCCGCAGGTCGGTCGCCACCTGGTCGTTGCGCGATCGGCCGGTATGGAGCTTCGCCGCGACCGCGCCGGCCCGCTCGCCGAGCGCGACCTCGAGGTTCAGGTGGACGTCCTCGAGCGCCGGGTCCCAGTCGATCCGGCCCGCGGCGACGTCCTCGCGAAGCGCCGCGAGGCCGCCGAGGAGCTCGTCGCGCTCGTCGGCGGTCAGCAGCCCGGCGCCGAACAGCGCCCGAACGTGCGCCTCGGAGCCGGCGAGGTCGTCGAGGGCGAGCGCCCGGTCGACGTCGACCGAACGGCCGATCGCGTCGGCGCGCGGGTCGCTCGAACCCGAGAAGCGGCCGCCCCACAGTCGCACCCGAACGCTCCTCCTGCCCGTCCCTCGGCCGGTCGGCCCTCCGCCGAACGCTACCATCGGCCGGATGCCCCGTTCGAGCGCCACCCGCCCGGCCGTCGCCGTCCGCCTCGACCACCTCGACCGACCCGGTGCCGCCCCGGCCGTCGTCGGTGCCGTCGTGGCCGCCGGGGGTCGCGTCCGGACCCTCTCGACGATCCGCTCGATCGAGGCCGACCCACCGCTCGTCGAGGTCGAGCTCGAGGTCGACGGCATCGAGGAGGCGGCGGTCATCGACGCCCTGCGGGCGGTGCCCGACGTGCGCGAGGTTCGGCCGACCCGTGCCCTCGATCGCGTCTTCGGCAAGCGGGTCATCGTCATCGGTGGTGGGGCCCAGGTCGCCCAGGTCGCGCTCGGCGCCGTGAGCGAGGCCGATCGCCACAACCTCCGTGGCGAGCGGATCAGCGTCGACACGATCCCGCTCGTCGGTGAGACCGCGATCGCGGAGGCGGTCCGGGCGGTGGCCGACCTGCCCCGGGCCCGGCTCCTCGTCCTCGCCGGGTCGCTCATGGGCGGCGCGATCTCGAAGGCGGCCGACGAGCTCCGGGCCGTCGGTGTGCCGATCATCGCCCTCAACATGCCGGGCTCGATCACCGAGCACGTCGACCTCGTCGTCTCCGATCCCGTCCAGGCCGGGACGATGGCGGTCATGGCGATCGCGGACACGGCGTCGTTCGACCTCGCGCGCCAGCGCGGTCGCCGCTACTGACGTGGCCGCGCCCCGGCCGGCGACGCTCGTCCGGATCGAGCGCGTCTGGTCGCGCGTCCTCGAGGAACAGCTCGGCGTCGATGCGGCGGGACGCATCGAGGCGCTCCGGCGTCGGTCGCGGGCCGCGGCTCGTCGCCGCGCCGGTCCCGAACGCGACGCCGCCCTGGCCCGCCTCGAGGCCGACCTGGGTCGGCTGCCGGTCGACGAGCTCGGCCCGATCGTCAGGGCCCTCGCGCTCCGGTTCAACCTCGCCAACCTGACCGAGGAGCGGGAGCGGCTCGGCACGCTCCGCCGGAGGGCGCGGGCGAGTCGCGGCCGGCCGCTCGCCGATTCGGTCGGCGACGCGATCGCCTGGCTCCGCGATCGCGGGCTCACGACGGATCGGCTCGAGGCGCTCGTCGCGACCCTTCGCGTCGAGCCGGTCCTGACGGCCCATCCGACCGAGGCCCGGCGCCGAACGGCGCTCTTCGCGCTCCGTCGGATCGGGCGGCTGCTCGACCGGCTCGGCGAGCCGGCGTCGACCCCGGCGGAGCGGACCGAGGCCGAGCGGCGCCTCCTCGAGGAGGTGACGCTGCTGTGGCACACCGCGCCGGCCCGGGCCGCGGGCCTGACCCCACTCGACGAGGTTCGCTCGGCGCTCGCGGTGTTCGACGACACGCTCTTCACGCTCGTTCCGCGCGCGGCGCGCCGCGTGGACGAGGCGCTCGGGTTCGACGGCGGTGAGAACGATGCCCGTTCCTTCGTCCGCTTCGCGACCTGGATCGGGGGCGACCGCGACGGCAACCCATCGGTCACCGCGAGCGTGACGACCCTCGCCGCGGAGCTGGCCGCCGACCACTGCCTTCGCGGGCTCGAGGCGGTCGCGCGCCGGCTGTCCGCGTCGATCGGGGCGACGGGAGTGCCGTCGGGCCGCCACGCCGTCGCCCTGGCCGCGCGGCTCGAGGCCGACGCCGCGGATCTCGGCGACGTCGAGCGGTCGGTTCGGCGACGGTTTCCGGACGAGCCATACCGGCGACGGCTGGCGGCGATCGCCGAGCGCCTCCGCCGGACCCGCGCGGTGCTCGTCGACGGCGCGGACCGCGGTGCGCACGCGACGCGCGGGGCGTACGCCGACCCCGACGCCCTCGGCGCCGAGCTGGCCGAGCTCGCAGGCGCCTTCCGCGCGGTCGGGCTCGGGCGCGTCGCCGACGGCGAGCTGCGCGACTTTCGCCGCCAGGTCGACGCGTTCGGGTTCCACCTCGCCTCGCTCGAGGTGCGCCAGCACGCCGACGTCCATCGCGCGGCACTCGGGGCGCTCGGGTCCCTTCGGCCGGGCGTGCTCGCCGGCCTCGATGCGCCGCTCCCGGACGCACCGGCAGTCACGCCGGCCGAGGTCCTCGCCACCTTCCGGGCCATCGCCGCGATCCAGGCCCGTCTCGGCGAGGCTGCCTGCCATCGGTTCATCGTGAGCTTCACCCGAGCCACCGAGGACGTCGTCGCGGTCCTCGAGCTCGCCGATCTCGCCGCGTCGCCGCGCGCCCCGGCGAGCGCGAGTGGAGGTTTCGCGCCCGCGCGTCCCGCCCTCGACGTCGTTCCGCTGTTCGAGTCGTCGGACGCCCTCGAGGGTGCCGCCGGCCTCCTCGACGCGATCCTGTCGGACGACCGCTACCGGTCCCATCTCGAGCGCCGGGGCAACCACCAGGAGGTGATGCTCGGCTACTCGGACTCGAACAAGGAGGTCGGCTACCTCGCGGCCGGCTGGCTCCTCTACGACGCCCAGCGATCGATCGTCCGCGTCGCCCGACGTCATGGGGTCGAGGTCACGATCTTCCACGGCCGCGGCGGGGCGATCGGGCGCGGCGGCGGGCCGGCCCGGCGGGCGATCCTCGCGCTCGCGCCGGGGGTCCTCGACGGCGGTCTCAAGGTGACCGAGCAGGGGGAGGTGATCGCGGCCCGCTACGGCGATCCCGAGATCGCCCTCCGCGAGCTCGAGCAGATGGCGGCGGCGACCCTCGTCGCTCGCGGCGACCCTGACCGCGCCCAGGCGGCCGACGCGACCCGTTCCGCCGAGCTCGAGCGCGACCAGGCGATGCACGAGCTGGCAGCGACCGCGCGCGAGGCCTACCGCGCCCTCGTCTGGGACGACCCCGCGTTCCCGGCCTTCTTCGCTGCGGCGACCCCGATCGCCCAGATCACCGCCCTCCGGCTCGGCTCGCGACCGGCAGCCCGGCCGGGACGCCGGTCCGGTCCGGCGGCCGCGGCCGGCGAAACTGCGCCGATCGCGTCGCTGCGGGCGATCCCGTGGGTCTTCGCCTGGTCCCAGGCGCGGCTCGAGGTGCCGGGCTGGTACGGCGTCGGGAGCGCCGTCGAGGCCTTCCGGGCCCGGCACCCCGGGGCCGACGAGACGCTGCGTCGCCTCTACGGGACCTGGCCGATGTTCGCCTCGCTCGTCGACAACGCCGAGACGAGCCTCGCCCGCGTCGACCTCGCGATCGGTCGGCGACACGCGTCGCTCGCTCCGGAGCCCGACGCGTCGCGGATCTTCGACGCGATCGCCGCCGAGCACGAGCGGTCGCTCGCCGCCGTGGCCGCGATCACCGGCCGGGCGCGGCCTCTCGCCGGGTCGTCGGTCCTCCGGGCGGCGATCGACCGGCGCAACCCGGAGGTCGACGTCCTCTCGGTCGCCCAGGTCGCGCTCCGTCGCCGGATCGCCGCGGCCACGGCGGCCGCGCCCGGCGGCCCCGAGGCCGACCGCCTCCGCGAGGTCGCCCGCCTCACCCTCAACGGCGTGGCCGCGGGCCTCCAGACGACCGGCTGATCCTGGCGCTCCGGCTCACGCGCCGACGGCGGCCCGGAACCGCGAGTACGCCTCGGCATACGCCGCCGGCTCGCCCGGCACAGGCTCGACGGCGCGAACGACCGGCGTCCGTTCGAGGACGAGCTCTGGCGGCGCGATCTCCGCGGCGACGGCACCGACGAGCGCGGCCCCGACCGCGACCGACTCGGGCTCGTCGACGATCTCGAGCGGGGCCGGCGACAGGGCCGCCTTGATCCGCAGCAGCTCCTCGTTGCGCGCCCCGCCGCCGATCGCGCGGACCCTCGGCGGAGCCATGCCCGTCAGCCGCGTCAGCTCGTCGATGAGCCAGCGGGCGTGGAATGCGGTCCCCTCGAGCGCGGCGAGCGCGAGCTCGGTCGGGCCGTCGGCCGCGGTCAGGCCGACGAACGAGGCCGTCGCGTCGCGGTCGGGCAGGGGAGCGGTCCGGCCGCGGAGCGTGGGCACGGCGACGATGCCGGTCGGGCGTCTAGCGGCCGTCCCGACGAGCGCGGCCAGTCGCTCGTAGCGGGCGTCGGCCTCGATGTCCGCGGGGACGCCGAGGAGCGCCGTGAGGACCCAGTCGACGAACGCCCCGCTCGTCTGGATCCCGGCGATGAGCGTCGATCGATCGGGCAGGACGTGGGCGCCGACCGAGAACCCGGCTCGACGTGTCTCGTCCTCGAGCGCCGGATCGGCCGTCACGAGCAGCACGG
>DASTSC010000117.1:0-40039 GCA_035760905.1 Candidatus Limnocylindrales bacterium
CGGCCCACCGCATGGGCCGATGTCACGCACCGCACCCCGCCACCCGCCCCCGGCCGGGCCGCCCACCTCCCGCCCGGGACCAGCTACCGGCCGACGGTCCGGACGACCCCGTTCATGAGCTTCGTCGCCCGCCTCGCGGCCGCCGGCGACAGCCGCGACAGGCTCGACACGAGAGCGAGGACGTCGGCGTCGTCGAGCGCGCTGACGAGGGTCACCAGCCGCAGGACGGTGTCGTCGGGGACCTCGCCGAGGAGCCGGAGCAGCCGTTCGAGGTCCCGCGGCTCGACCCGCGGCACGAGCCCGACCGCCCGATCGAACAGCCGGACGAACGCGAGGAAGGTGACGAGCCAGTCGCGCAGGGCGGCGAGCTCCGCGTCGCGGGGATCGCCGGCGATCGCGGCCTCCGCCTCGGCCGCCGTCCGTTCGAGGACCGCCACGATCGGGTCGCCCTCGCGGACCTTGCGCTCGGCGACCACGCGCCCGAACCAGCGCCAGTGGTCGGCGATCGCCACGAACGCGGTGCCGGCGGGCCCGCGCTTGCCGACCCGCCGCGGCTCGGGCACACGCTCGACGAGCCCCCACTCGACGGCCTCGTTGAGCGCCAGGCTCGCCGCCCGGTGCGACAGCCCGAGCGCCTCGCGGACCTCGCGCTCGGTGAGCGGACGCTGGCTCGACATGAGGTAGGCGTGCACCCGCGCGATCGCCGGCGCGACGCCCCAGGCCGCGCCCATCGCGCCCCACGCGTCGGCCAGCTGGCGGCGGATCGCCTCCGCTCGGTCCGAGGCTGGCGGAGCGCTCAGTGCCTCCATCGCCAAAACCTGCCCCTTGACAGTAGCGAGTTCCTGCGCAATAACGTGCTAGACAACGGTAGCACGAATATCGCGGAGCCGGCCCATGGCCACACCACGCCGCCTCGATGATGCCCCTCTTGACAAGCGCATTCGCGGCGCGCAGGTCGGATGCGCCGTCGGCGCGCTCGTCGCGTTCCCCTTCCTCCCCGCAGGCCTCGAGCCCATGAGCCTCGCCGTACCCGTCGGCCTCGTGACCGGGTTCTGGCTCGCGCCCGCGGTCCACGCGGACGGGCCGCTCCCCGGCGGGACGGTCGGCGTCATGAGCGTGACGGCCGTGCTGCTCGGCGATGCGCTCGTCGTGCTCACGGCCGGCGGCGAGCCCGGAGCGATGCCGATGGTCTTCACGCTCGGTCTCGCGTTCTTCGGCCTGCCTGCGCTCGTACCGGCGTCGATCGCGGCCGTGGCCTGGGCCTTCGGATTTCGGTGGCTCGAGCGCCGCCTGGTCGAGCCGCAGCCCGCCGACCAGCAGGCGACCGCGTTTCGGCCACGGTGACCGCCACCGACGGCGCGCTCCGCCAGCGGCTCCTCGGCGTCGTCGCCGGCGCGGTCGCCGCGTTCGGCGTCCTCCTCGCCGGAGCGGTCGGCGCGATCGCCGGCGCTCCTGCGTGGGCGTGGACGTTCGTCGGGCGGCGGCCGGTCGTCAGGATGTCCGGTCTCCTCGTCGGCTTCGGCGGCGCCTGGATCGCGCTGCTGCTCGTCGGCAACAGCCGCTGCGATCCGGCGACCTGCACGGCGCCCGACCTGGCGCCGTGGCTCGCCGTCGGCGGTCTGCTGCTCGCCAGTGGCATCGCCGGCATGGCGATCGACTCGCGAGTTCGAGACCGCGATGGCGGCCTCGTGGCGACTGGACTCCTCGTGTCGGTCCCGGCCTGGCTCGCCCTCGCGACGGTCGGGCGGATCGACGCGATCCACGCCTTCGTCGGCCTCGGCCCGCTCGTCCTCGTCCCGCTGGGCCTCGATCTCGCGCTGGAACTGGTCCCCGGCGCACCGAAGCGTCTTGCGTCGGGGCTGCGGACGCTGGCGGCGCCGGCCGCGGTTCCGATCGCCCTGTCGCTCGTCGCGCCGCCGGGAACGGGCACGGCGATCCTCGCGCTGCCGTGGCTCGCCCTGGGGCTGGCCGCCGGCCTCGTCGGCGTGGCGAACGGGACCCACTGGCTGGTCGACCTGGCTCGCCACCGCGCGAACGACGCGCTCGCCCGGGCGGTCAGCGCGAGCCTGGTCTACCTCGCGGTGGCCGCCGTCTGGCTGCTGGTCGATCGACTCGGCGCCCGTCCATTCGTGCTCGATCCGTCGATCGTCGCTCTCACGAGCGTCCACTTCACGTTCGCCGGCTTCCTCGTCGTGCTCCTGGCGTGCGTCGCGGCGCGCGAGGCCCGCACGACGCTCGGGGCCGTCGCCGTCGGGCTCCTCGTCGTGGGCATCCCCCTGACCGCGACCGGGTTCCTCGGGCTGCCGGGCGCGAACCTCGGGGGAGCGGTCCTCACAGGTTTCGGCGGCCTCGCCACCGCAATCGTCCAGTGGCAGGCGGCAGGCGGCCGCCTCCGATCGGCCCGTCTCGCCCTCCGCGCCGGGTCCGTCGCCCTCGCCGGGGGCATGGTCCTCGCGCTCGCGTGGGCGACGTCGACGGCGCTCGGCCACCCGATCCTCGAGCTGAGAACCATGGCCGCGATCCACGGGAGCCTGAGCGCGCTCGGGTTCGCGGCTCCGTCGGTGTTCACGTGGTGGCTCACGCGCCGGATCGAGGCGTCGTCGCCCCTCCTATGATCCGGCTCGATGGGCGTCCTCCGAACGCGCCTCGACCCCGCGAGCGATGAGAGCCGCGCCAACTGCGACGCGATGGCCGCGCTCGTGGCCGACCTCCGCGCCCGCCAGGCAGCGGTCGCCGAGCGCGGCGCCGGCGGCGACGACGAGGCGATCGCCCGCCATCGGAGCCGGGGCAAGCTGGCCGTCCGGGAGCGGATCGACCGCCTGGTCGACCCAGGGTCCGCGTTCCTCGAGCTGAGCCCGCTCGCCGCGAACGGCATGTACGACGACGAGGCAGCGTCCGCCGGCATCGTCACGGGCCTGGGCCGGATCGAAGGGACCCTCTGCGTCATCGTTGCCAACGACGCGACGGTCAAGGGCGGCTCCTACTACCCGATCACCGTGAAGAAGCACCTCCGGGCGCAGGAGATCGCCCTCGAGAACCGGCTGCCGTGCGTCTACCTCGTCGATTCGGGCGGCGCGTACCTCCCGCTCCAGGCCGACGTCTTCCCCGACCGCGAGCACTTCGGGCGGATCTTCTACAACCAGGCCCGCCTGTCGGCCGAGGGCATCGCCCAGATCGCCGTCGTCATGGGCAGCAGCACTGCCGGCGGCGCGTACGTCCCGGCGATGAGCGACGAGACCGTCATCGTCCGCAACCAGGGCACGATCTTCCTCGGCGGCCCGCCGCTCGTGAAGGCGGCGACCGGCGAGGAGGTGAGCGCGGAAGAGCTCGGCGGCGGGGACGTTCACGCCCGAACCTCGGGGGTCGTCGACCATCTCGCAGTCGACGACGACCACGCGCTCGCGCTCGGGCGCTCGATCGTGGCCAACCTGAACCGGCGACGGCCCGAACCCCTGCTCGACCGCCGGACGCCCGAACCGCCCGCGGTCGACCCGGCCGGCCTCTACGCCGCGATCCCCGTGGATGCGCGCCGGCCGATCGACGTCCGCGAGATCGTCGCCCGGATCGTCGACGGCTCGCGCCTCCACGAGTTCAAGCCGCTCTACGGCGAGACACTCGTCACGGGCTTCGCCCATCTCGACGGCTGGCCGATCGGGATCGTCGCGAACGACGGCATCCTCTTCAGCGAATCCGCACTCAAGGGCGCCCACTTCATCGAGCTCTGCGCCCAGCGCCGGATCCCGCTCGTGTTCCTCCAGAACATCACCGGGTTCATGGTCGGCCGCGACTACGAGGCCGGCGGGATCGCCAAGGACGGCGCGAAGATGGTGACCGCGGTCGCGACGGCCGCCGTTCCGAAGCTCACCGTCATCGTCGGCGGCAGCTTCGGGGCCGGGAACTACGCGATGGCCGGCCGGGCCTACTCGCCGCGCTTCCTCTGGACGTGGCCGAACGCCCGGATCAGCGTCATGGGCGGCCGGCAGGCGGCCCGCGTCCTGTCGACCGTGCGCGGCGGCTTCGCCTCGGACGGTGATCGGGACGCGTTCGAGGCGCCGATCCTCGAGACATACGAGCGCGAGGGCAATCCGTATTTCGCGACGGCGCGGCTCTGGGACGACGGCGTCATCGACCCGCTCGACACGCGCCGCGTCCTCGCGATGAGCCTCGATGCGGCGCTCCATGCGCCGATCCCCGAGACGCATTTCGGCGTCTTCCGGATGTGACGGCGCAACCAATGCCGACGCTCGTGCGTCACAGCCTCCAGTGGCGGGGAGGCGAGCGAAGGTCCTGCTCGGGGTGGCGGCGGGTGCGCTGACGATCAGCCCGTCGGCCTGCATCGACGGGGGCACCGCCCGAGCGGGCTTCGCGGCATCGTCGCCGGCTGACTCCCGGGATCGAGGCGCCGACCGCTACGATCGGCCCAATGCCCACCGCCGAGCGACACGGCCGAGTGCTCCAGGTCAATGTGTCGCCGGGCGGCGTCCCGAAGCTCCCCGTGGAGCAGGCGTGCGTCCGGCGGATGGGGCTCGACGGCGACAGGCACCGCGGCGACCGCGTCCACGGCGGCCCCCTTCGAGCGGTCTGTCTGTTCGGCAACGAGGTCATCGAGGCGCTGAGGGCCGAAGGCCACCCGATCTTCCCGGGTTCGGTCGGCGAGAACATCACGACCGAAGGCCTGGTGATCTCCGACCTGCCGGCCGGCACCCGGCTCGCGATCGGCGAGGCGCTCCTCGAGGTCACGACCCCGTCGATGCCGTGCGACAACATCGTCGAGTCGTTCAGCGACCGGAAGTCGGGCCGGATCTCGATCCTGACCCATCCGCACGACTCCCGGATGTACGCACGCGTCCTGCGCGAGGGCATCGTCCGAGCCGGCGACGCGATCCGCGTCCTCCCCCCGGACCCAGCCTCCGACGCCACGGCCCAGGTCGAGCTGTTCGCGATCGAGGCGGTCGAGCGCTTCGCCCACGTCTCGCTCTGGCGGGCGGCTCGCGCAGCGGGGTTCGACGTCGAGATCGTCGACGACGGCGAGCTCGCGATCGGCTCCTCGACGGCCCTGCCCGGTCGGCCGTTCAACCTCGCGCTCGGGCTGCGACCGCTGCCGTCGTACCTGCCGCTCGTCCTCGAGCGCTCGGTCGCGACCGGCCGCCCGACCTGGTTCCGGTTCCCCTCTCCGCCCTGGCCGGGGGCGGAGCCGGCGGAACGCCTCGTCATCCACACGGCCGAACCCATGGCGGTCGCGGAGGCCAGACCGTCCGACGGCGTCGTGGTTCGCGAGGCGCGCGCCGACGAGGTCGACGCCTGGGCCGGCGGGCCGACGGGAGGCGGCGGTGCGCACGCGGGGGCCTGGCCGTCGATCCTCAGGGAGCTGGGTCGGGCGCGCGGCCACCACCCGTTCGTGGCGCTCGTCGACGGCCAGGTCGTCGGCGGGGCGCTCCTCGCCGCGCGCGGGCGGATCGGGCTGCTGACGGCCGCGGCCGTGGCTCCGGAGTGGCGCGGGCGGGGGATCCAGCGAGCGCTGATCGGCGCGCGGGCGGCTCGCGCCACCGAGCTCGGCTGCGAGGTCGTCGCGATCGAGACCTCGACCGACAACGAAGCGTCGCTGAGAAACATCCGCCGGACGGGGTTCCGCGAGCTTGCCCGGCGGGAGGTCTACGGCTTCGACCCCGGTATCCATGGCGATGCGGAGATCGCCCACGCCACGGCCGCTGTCGCCGGCTGGGAGCCCGACGGGCTGCCGAGCACGGTGCCCGAGTGAGCGAGCGCCTGCGGCTCGACCGGACCGGGCCGAACGGGTCGGTCGCCCGGGTCACCCTGAGCCGGCCCGACGTCCACAACGCCTTCGACGCCTCGCTCATCGCGGAGCTTCGTTCGACGTTCGCGACGCTCGCACGTCAGTCGCCCGCGGAGCTCCGCGTCGTCGTCCTCGCCGGCGACGGACCGTCGTTCTGCGCCGGGGCCGACGTCGCCTGGATGCGGGCCGCGATGACCCTCGAGCGCGAGGCCAACGAGCAGGACGCGATGGCCCTCGCCGAGATGTACGAGGCGATCGACACCTGCCCGGCGCCGGTGGTCGCCCGGGTTCACGGAGCCGCCCTCGGCGGCGGGATGGGCCTGTGCGCCGTCGCCGACCTCGTGATCGCCGAGAGCGGCACCCGGTTCGGCTTCACCGAGACCCGGCTCGGCATCCTGCCGGCGGTCATCAGCCCGTTCGTCGTCGCGAAGATCGGCGAGAGCCATGCCCGGGCGCTCTTCCCGTCCGGCCGTCGCTTCGATGCCGTCCGGGCGCAGCGGATCGGCCTGGTCCACGAGGTCGTGGAGGGGGAAGCTGCGCTCGACGCGGCCGTGGACGCGGCGGTCGACGACCTCCTCGCCGCGGGGCCGAGCGCGGCCCGGGCGGCGAAGGCGATCGTCCGTGAGATCCGCGGCCTGCCCCACGGCGCCACGAAATGGCACACCGCACGATCGATCGCGGGCCAGCGAACGACGGAGGAGGCCCAGGAGGGCTTCCGGGCATTCACCGAGAAGCGTCGCCCGAGCTGGGTGCCGGACGAGGAGCGCTGACTCTCGCGATCCACCTGTGCGGCGTGTGCGGCCCCGCGCGGCGTCGCGCGATGCGCGACAATCGCGGCGCCACGCGATGCGCGACAATCGCGCCACCTGATGTCCGGTGAGCTGACACCTCGTGAGGCCGCCGCGCGGCTGGGCGCGACCACCCGCACGGTCCAACGCTGGATCGCGACCGGAGCGCTCCCGGCGCGTCGAGTCGGCGGCCGCTGGCGTGTCGCGACTGACGCGCTTGACGCGTTCGCTGGGAGGGGCGACGCGCGAGCCGCCGCGACGCGCGACCACCGGCCCCTCCCCATCCGGCGGCTGCTCGTCGCGAACCGAGGCGAGATCGCTGCCCGGATCGCGACCACGTGCCGCCGGCTCGGGCTCGAGCCCCTCATCCCGGGAGTCGGGCCTGTTCAGCCCGTCGAGCTCCTCGATCCCGAGGCGGTCGTCGCCCTCGCTCGTGCGACCGGTGCCGACGCGGTCCACCCCGGCTACGGCTTCCTGTCGGAGCAGGCCGCGTTCGCCGAGCGGGTGATCGAGGCCGGCCTGCGCTGGGTCGGCCCGCCGCCCGAGGCGCTCTCGGCCGTTGGCGACAAGGCCGCCGCCCGGCGACTGGCGGCTCGCCTCGGCATCCCGATCGCGGCCGGCTACGACGGTGATGCACAGGCGGACGGGCACCTGTCCGCGGAGGCGGAGCGGATCGGCTTTCCCGTCCTCGTCAAGCCGGCCGCCGGCGGTGGCGGCAAGGGGATGCGCGTGGTGCGCGACCCGTCGCGTCTTCCCGACGCCCTCGTGAGCGCCCGACGCGAGGCGGCCGCCGCCTTCGGTGACGACCGGCTCATCCTCGAGCGGTTCGTCGAGGGCCCGCGTCACGTCGAGATCCAGGTCCTGTTCGACGCGGCCGGCACGGGCGTCCACCTCGGCGAACGCGACTGCTCGATCCAGCGCCGCCACCAGAAGGTCCTCGAGGAGGCGCCGTCGCCGGGCGTGGACGACGCTCTGAGGGCACGACTGGGCGAGGCGGCGCTCCAACTGGCGGCGGCCGTCGGGTACGTCGGTGCGGGCACGTGCGAGTTCCTCGTCGACGACCGAGGCGCGTTCTTCTTCCTCGAGATGAACGCCCGGCTCCAGGTCGAGCACCCGGTGACCGAGGCGACCACCGGCCGTGACCTCGTCGCCGACCAGCTCGCGATCGCCGGCGGCGCCACCCTGGCCGACCTCGGCCTCGACCAGGCGACGGCCGACGCCGCTCGCCGGCGGGGCGGCCACGCGGTGGAGGTTCGGCTCTACGCCGAGGATGCCGAGGCCAGCTTCCTGCCGGCGACCGGTCGTGTCGTGGACCTTCGCTGGCCGCCTGGCGCGTCGGCGTTCGCCTGGGACGGGTCGGACGTCCGGATCGACGCGGGGATCGAGACCGGGACCGACGTCGGCAGCCGGTTCGACCCGATGCTCGCGAAGCTCATCGCCCGCGGCGGGACGCGGGACGCCGCACTGGCACGGCTGGCGCGCGGGCTCGACGAGACGCGAGTCCTCGGCCTCGTGACGAACCTGCGCTTCCTCCGCTGGCTCGTCCGGTCGTCTCCCGTGACGCGGGGCGAGGCCCGGATCGACACGCTCGAGCGAACCTGGCCGCCGGACGGCTGGTCCGAGGCGGCGCTTCCGGACGAGGCGTGGGCCACGGCCGCGGCCGTGCTCGTCGCGAGCCCCGTGGGCCGCGACGCCTGGTCCGGCGGCTGGCGGCTCAACGGGCCGCCTCGGGTGCGGGTCGCGGCCGAGAGCGAGGTCCGGTCGACGGCGGCGGCCGATGACGCGACGGGTCTCGCACGCGTCGCCGGCGACCCCGGCACGGTTCACGTCGACGTCGCCGGTCGCAGCGTCGAGTTCACGCTGGCACCCCCGCCGACGCTCGACCGGGCCGCCACCTCGACCGGCGACCGCGGCGCGACCGAGGTCACGCTCCTCGCACCGATGCCGGGGGCCGTGCTCGCCGTGCATGCCGGCGCGGGCGACGCGATCGCGGCCGGGGCCCCTGTCGTGACGATCGAGGCAATGAAGATGGAGCACGTCGTCGCCGCGCCGGTCGACGGCCGTGTCGACGACCTGATCGTCGCCGCGGGCGATCAGGTCGCCCGCGGGGCGCCGATCGCCCGGATCGCCCCGGTCATACCGTCGCCGGAGGAAGCGGCGGGGAAGGCGACCGAGGCACCGCGGGCGCAGGACGGCACCGCGCCACGCTAGGCTCTGCCGAGGAGGTGACCGTGACCGAGCAGTCGACCGTGCCGGCCGACCCGAAGACACCGCAACGCGAGGCGCTCCTCCGCGAGCACGCCGAGCAGCGCCGACGCCGGGATGCGTCGCCGCTGGACAGCGAGGAGTTCCAGGCGGCCGCGATCCGGATCGGCGAGATCGAGGTCGAGATCGCCCGACTCGAGCGCGAAGCCGGCCTCGGCTGACTCTTTGGCAGCCTCGACGTCGAAAGCCACCCGCTCTCCGAGCGGCGAGCTAGGCGACGCTCGCGCTCACCGCGAGGATCGGCCGGTGCGGATCTACGAGGTCGGCCCGCGCGACGGCCTCCAGAACGAAGCGCGACCGCTCCCCCTCGAGACGAAGCGCCGCTACGTCGAGCTCCTCGTCGGCGCCGGCCTCCGCGAGATCGAGGCGACGAGCTTCGTCAGCCCGAGGGCGATCCCCCAGCTCGCCGACGCCGACATGCTCCTGCCGTCGCTGCCACGCGTCGACGACGTCCGCTACCCCGTCCTCGTCCCGAACGTCCGTGGTCTCGAGCGGGCCGCGGCCGCCGGCGCCGACGCGATCGCGGTCTTCACCGCCGCGACCGATGCGTTCACCGAGCACAACATCGGGATGACCGTCGCACGGTCGCTCGAGACGTTCGGGCCGGTCCTCGCCGTCGCCGGCGAACGTGGCTGGTGGCGACGCGCGTACGTGTCGACCGCGTTCGGCTGTCCGTACACCGGCCGGGTCGAGCCGGCTCGCGCGGTCGAGATCGCGGTCCGTCTCGTCGACCTCGGGGCGGACGAGGTCTGCTTCGGCGACACGATCGGGGTCGGCGTCCCCGACCAGGTCGGCGTGCTGACGGCGCTCGCCACGGGCGCCGGCATCCCGCTCGAGCGCGTGGCCTTCCACTTCCACGACACGCGGGGAACCGCGCTCGCCAACGTCGTCGCAGGCCTGGCGGCGGGCGTTCGCTGCTTCGACGCCTCGACCGGCGGGACCGGCGGCTGCCCGTACGCGCCGGGTGCCGCGGGCAACCTCGCGACCGAGGACCTCGTCTACCTCCTCGGCACCTCGGGCTGGACGCACGGCGTGGACCTGGCTCGTCTCCTCGACGCGGCCCGCTTCATCGCCGACGCCCTCGGGCGGCCACTGGCCTCGAAGGTCGGCCAGGCCGGCGGCTGGGATCCGGCCACGGGCCAACCGCTCGGCCGAGCCTGAACCCGAGCGGCGTGCGCGCAAGCGTCCCGCGCCGCAATCGTCCCGCCGGCGATCGTCCGGCGCCCGGGAGCGCGCCATCGCCCGGGGAGCGCGCCATCGCCCGGGGAGCGCGCCGGACGGTCGGCCGCCCTCGCCCCCGAGCGTGCCGCTCCGTGAGCGTCCCGCTCGGCGAGCGTCCCGCGCGATGAGGGTCCCGTCCCGCGAGTGTCCCGCGAATCCTATGGAGTTGACGTCGTCGGCCCGAATCGTGGCGCTTCCGACAGCCGCCCCGGCGACAGGGGTCAGGATCCACCCGAAACGTCGACGTCATCGCCATCCCGGGTGGCTCCCGTCGCCAGGTGCTCCGAACGGGCGCTCGACGCGGCGATTCACGACAATCACATTGGAAACCCGGGTCGGTGCCGCTTCGAGGGCACCGGAGCGCACCGCAGCGCACCGGAGCGCGAGCGCCGGAGCGTGGGTCGCTGCCGCGCGAGGGCGCCGGAAACCCAGGTCGCTGCCGTGCGACGACAATCACATTGGAAACCCGGCCGGCTGCCACTCGCGGATCCCGGAAACCCGGCCGGCTGCCACTCGCGGATCCCGGAAACCCGGCTCCCTGCCACTCGCGGATCCCGGAAGCGCGAGGACGGCGCTGCGTCCGCCACGCCTTCGGCCCACCGTTCGCGCCTGCTATATCGTTCAGGACCATGGACGGCGTCGTCCTCGTGCTGAACCAGAACTACGAGCCCCTGAACGTCTGCAACCTGCCCCGCGCGTTCCGGCTCGTGTTCGGCGAGCGCGCCGAGGTCATCGAGTACGACCACCAGGTGATCCGAACCGTCCGAGCCGAGTTCCAGGCGCCGTCCGTGATCCGCCTCCAGCACATGGTCCGGAGGCCGCGCCCACGGGTGAAACTGACCCGCCGCGAGGTCTTCGCGCGCGACCGCTACACGTGCCAGTACTGCGGCCGCCAGAGCCACGACCTGACCCTCGACCATCTCGTGCCCCGGCACCGCGGCGGAGGCCACAGCTGGGACAACCTCGTGACCGCCTGCAAGAGCTGCAACCACCGGAAGGGCGGTCGGACGCCCGAGGAGGCGCGGCTCAAGCTCATGCGCGACCCGTTCGAACCGCGGAACGACATCTACTCGCTGTTCACGCCGTATCTCGTGGACGACCGGAACGAGGCGTGGAGGTCGTACCTGTTCCTCGGTCGGAGCTGACGGCCGCGTCGGAGACGCCCCGCGACCCGGTCGCCGCCGACGCGACCCCGCAGGCCGACGCGACCCCGCAGGCCGACGCGACCACGCAGGCCGACGCGACCCCGCAGGCCGACGCGACCCGGCAGGCCGACGCGACGCCGGCGCCGCCCGCCGTGGCGATCGAGGCCGCGATCCCGCCGCCGGTCGTGGCCCTCCTCGAGCGGCTCTGGTCCGACGGTCACCACGCCTACGTCGTCGGCGGGTCGCTCCGCGACGTGCTCCTCGGCCGTGAGGCCCACGACTGGGACCTCGCGACGTCGGCCCGCCCGGAACAGGTCCAGGCGCTGTTTCCGGGGGCGCGCTACGAGAACCGGTTCGGCACCGTCGGCGTGCTCGACGCGAGCGGCACGCCCCACGAGATCACGACGTTTCGCGACGAGCACGACTACGCCGACTTCCGCCGGCCGCATCGGGTCGAGTTCGGCGACTCGATCGAGCGCGACCTCGGCCGCCGCGACTTCACCGTGAACGCGCTCGCCTGGGGCCGCGACGTCGACGAGGCCGCTGCCCACCTCGTGGACCCGTTCGACGGCGTCGGCGATATCCGCGCCCGCCGCATCCGGACGGTCGGCGATCCGGCGGCTCGGTTCGGCGAAGACGCCCTCCGGATGCTCCGGGCCGTCCGATTCGCCGCGGCGCTCGACCTCGAGCTCGAGGCGGCGACGCTGGCGGCGATCCGGGCGTCCGCCGACCTCGCCCGCCACCTCTCGGGCGAGCGCGTTGGCGCCGAGCTCGTCCGGCTCCTCGCGGCGCCCCGGCCCTCGGTCGGGCTCCGGCTCGCGGCCGAGACCGGGCTCCTCGACGTCGTCCTCCCCGAGCTCGCCGCCCAGCGCGGCGTCGGCCAGAACAAGATCGCCGGCGAGGACCTCTGGGACCACACCCTCCGGACCGTGGATGCCGTGCCGGCAGACCGGCCGGTCGTCCGGCTCGCCGCGCTCCTCCACGACGTGGGCAAGCCGCAGACCGCCGCCGACGGCCACTTCCACGGCCACGACGCGGTCGGCGCCGAGCTCGCGGGCGAGATCCTCCGCCGTCTCCGCCTCCCGTCGGCGACCGTCGCCGAGGTCGTCCGGCTCGTCCGGTTCCACATGTTCGGCTACCACGCGACGTGGGGCGACGGCGCCGTCCGGCGGTTCGTGGCGAAGGTCGGCCCCGGGGCGATCGCCGATCTGCTCGCGCTCCGCGCGGCGGACAACGTCGGCTCCGGGCTCGAGGCGGACGCGGGTCGCCACCGCGAGCTCGTCGAACGGATCGACCGCGTCCTCCACGAGCCGCTGCCGCTCGACCGCCGGGCGCTCGCGGTCGACGGCCGGACGCTCATCGCCGACGTCGGCTTCGCCCCCGGCCCGGCTCTCGGGCGGGTCCTCGACCGCCTCCTCGAGCGGGTCATCGACGACCCGTCGCTCAACGAGCGCGAGACGCTCCTCCGACTGGCGCGGGCGATGAAACCGAACGCGGAACGAACCGAGGCCGCCCGGCGCGCGGCGCGGGCGATCCCCGGGTCTGGCGGTCCAGCGGACGGCGGGCCCGAGCCGAAGGCGGTCGAATGATCGAGCTCCTGCTCGAGGCCGAACGCCAGCTCGCCGCCGGCCGCCTCGACGAGGCTGCCCGCATCTACGGACAGGCGGCCGAGGCCGACCCGCGGAACTCGATCGCGGTCGTCGGCCTGGCGCGTGTCGCGGTCGAGCGCGGCGAGGAGCGGGAGGCGCTGCGCCTCGGCCGCCGAGCGCTCGAGATCGATCCGGAGAACGTGGCCGGCCGGCGCCTCGTGGCCCGCATCGAGGAGGTGATGGCCGCCCGCGGCGAAGCGCCGCCCGCCGCGCCCGCGAAGCCCGCCGGAGCGACGCGAGCGAAGGCGTCGCCACCGAACAC
Source organism: Candidatus Limnocylindrales bacterium (assembly GCA_035760905.1). Taxonomy (GTDB): domain Bacteria; phylum Chloroflexota; class Limnocylindria; order Limnocylindrales; family CSP1-4; genus DASSHA01. The sequence goes on from DASTSC010000117.1 coordinate 13,125, forward strand.
GTCGCCACCGAACGCGTCGCCACCCGCCGCGTCGCCACCCACCGCGTCGCCGCGACGACGTCGTGGCATCCTCGGCCGAATCCTCCGGAGGGGCTGATGCGGATCCTCGTCACCGGCGGCGCCGGCTACGTCGGGTCGGTGACCGTCGAGCGCCTCGTCGCCGCCGGCCACGAGGCCGTCGTGCTCGACGATCTCTCGACCGGCCACCCCGGCGCGGTGCCCGAGGGCGCCCGTCTCGTTCGCGGCAGCTACGCCGACCAGTCGGCGATCACCGCGCTCCTGGCGACGACCGGCATCGAGGCCGTCCTCCACTGCGGTGCGCGGTCGCTCGTCGGCGAGTCGATCGCCGACCCTGCGCGCTACTACCGGGCGAACGTCGTCGGCGGTGTGGCCCTCCTCGAGGCCGCCCGGGCCGCGGGAGTGCGCCGCTTCGTCTTCAGCTCGACGGCCGCGGTCTACGGCGTGCCGGACGAGGTGCCGATCCCGGAAGACGCGCCGCTCCGGCCGATCAACCCGTACGGCGAGACGAAACGGACCTTCGAGGCGGCCCTCGCCTGGTACGCCACGGCCTACGGGTTCCGGGCCGTCAGCCTCCGCTACTTCAACGTCGCCGGAGCGAGCGAGGCGAACGGCGAGGACCACGACCCCGAGACCCACCTCATCCCGAACGTCCTCGCCGCGGCCGAGACGGGCGGCGAGGTGCGGATCTTCGGCACCGACTACCCGACCCGCGACGGAACCTGCGTCCGCGACTACATCCACGTCCTCGACCTCGCCGACGCCCACCTGGCGGCGCTCGAGGCGACGGACCCGGCGGACGCCCGCACGAACGCGGGCCTCGTCTGCAACCTCGGGACGGCGACGGGGTTCACGGTCGAGGAGGTGGTCCGGGCCGCCGAGGCGGTCGTCGGCCGGACCCTGCCGCGACGGGCGGAACCGAGACGCCCCGGCGATCCACCCGCACTCGTCGCCTCGAACGAGCGCGCCCGGGAGGTCCTGGGCTGGGAGCCGCGGCGGAGCTCGCTGCCCGAGATGATCGGCTCGGCCTGGCGATGGCGGCAGGCCCACGCCGGCGGCTACCGGTCGTGACGGCGCCGGGACGACCGCTCCGGCCGCAGGCGATCGGCCGGCGAGGCGTGCGCGACGTTCGCGACCCCGTCATCGAGCCGTTCTGGGAGGGCGACCGACTGATCGTCGAGGTCGCCGACGGCCGCGTCGCCGCGACGGGCGTCGACGGCGAGGCGATCGACCTCGACGCGACGATCGCCGACGCGCTCCTCGCGCGCGTGCGCGCCGGCCAGGCGGTGCTCGACGTCCATCTCACGCCGCGGGCCGCCGGCACGACCGAGGGGGCGGTCGTCGGCGAGGTCTCGGTGCCGTCCGGCACGGAGCTCGCCGGCCAGATGTTCGTGGGCGGCGCGGCCAGCCGACGGGTGGAGCTGAGGCGAGCGCTCGAGCCAGTCGAGCTCGGATCCGACGTCGTCGTCGTCGCGGTCGACCTCCTCGAGCTCGATCACGAGTCGCTGCTCGACATCCCGCTCCTCGAGCGCAAGCGACTCCTCGAGAGCGTCCTCGACGAGGGGCCGCTGGTCCGCGTCGGCGCCTACGTCCGACCTCCGGTCGACGCCTGGCTCGGGACGTGGCGCGCGCTCGGGTTCCGGCAGGTGGTCTACAAGGCCGCGAACGGCCGCTACCTGCCCGGCGAGCGCAACGACGGCTGGGCGATCGCGCAGATCCCCCAGCGGTAGGTCGTGGTACGGTCGCCCCGTGCCCGATTCCGGTCTCACACCGGCCGTTCGTGCCGAGATCGAGCGCCTCGAGCGGGCCGACATCATGGTCGGGATCCCGTCGTTCAAGAACGCCGCGACGATCGGCTACGTCGTCCGCGCCGCGCAGGCGGGCCTCGTCCAGTACTTCCCCGATCTCCGGCCCGTCCTCGTCAACTCCGACGCCGGCTCGCCCGACGGGACGCAGCGCGTCGTCGTCGAGACCGAGCCGCCCGACTACGTCGAGCAGATCCTCCTCGTCCGGCCGACGAACCGGCTCGACCGGGTCAGCCTGACCTACCCCGAGGTCGACGGCGTCGGCGGCAAGGGAGCCGCGCTCCGGACGATCTTCGAGATGGCGGCCGCGCTCGATGTCCAGGCGCTCATCGTCGTCGACTCCGATCTCCGCTCGATCGTGCCGGAATGGATCGAGCTCCTGGCCGGGCCGATCCTCAAGGGCGGCTACGACTTCGTCGCCCCGCTCTACGCCCGCTACAAGTACGACGGGACGATCACGAACACCGTCACCTACCCGCTCACGCGGGCGCTCTACGGCCGCCGGATCCGGCAGCCGATCGGCGGCGACTTCGGCGTCAGCGGCGATCTCGTCCGGCACTACCTGGCCCAGGACGACTGGACCGACGACGTCAGCAAGTTCGGCATCGACATCTGGATGACGACCCACGCCCTGACCGGCGGGTTCGCGGTCTGCCAGACACGCCTCGGCGCGAAGATCCACGACCCCAAGGATCCGGGCGCCGACCTCGGGCCGATGTTCCGCCAGGTCGTCTCGACGATCCTTCGGCTCGCGGTGGCGAACCACGACCGCTGGGCCGAGATCCACGGCAGCCACGACGTCCCGGCCTACGGCTTCGAGCGGATCATCGACCCGCCGCCGCTCGAGGTGAACACGCTCCGGCTCCTCTCGGAGTTCCACCAGGGCTCGCTCACGTCGGCCGCGACCTGGCGCCAGATGCTCGCCCCGGCGACCGCCGAGGTCGTCCTCGAGCTCGCCGGCGAGGCGGGCCGGTTGGCGGACGCCACGCGCGCCCGGTTCGGGCTCTCGAGCGAGTCCGGCCCCATGACCCCGCCGACGGCCGAGCTGGCCGAGGCGCTCGCCGCGTTCCACTTCCCCGACGACGCCTGGGCCCGCGTCGTCTACGACCTCGTGCTCGCCGCCCGCGACGCCGACGACGACGGGCTGACCGCGTTCGTGGCCGCGCTCGTCCCGATCTACTTCGGCCGCGTCGGCTCGTTCGTCATCGAGAACCGTTCGGTGACCACGACCCAGGCCGAGGAGCGGGTCGAGCGGCAGGCGCGCCAGTTCGAGCTGCTCAAGCCGTACCTCGTCGAACGCTGGGGCCCGTCGGCAATGAGCGAGGCGACGCCGAGCGACGAGCCGTCGCCGGCGCCCGTTCGATGAGCCGACCGCCGCTCCCTGCCCGAATCCTCATCCCGGTCGCGAACCCGCTCACGGCGGAGGAGCTCGTCCGGCTCGGCGCGGACCTGCTCGAGCCGCGGACGGGATCCCTCACCGCGCTCGGGATCGTCGAGGTGCCCGAGGGGATGCCGCTCTCCGACGGCGCGACGCGGGCCCGACACGCCCGACGCCTCCTCCAGCGCGTCCTCGATTTCGCGCCCGAGGGGACGACGATCCATCCGATCGTCCGGATCGGACGCCACGCGGCCGAGGGGATCGTCGAGGCGGCGGCCGAGCAGGAGGCCGACCTCGTCATCTTCGGCTGGGGCGGCAAGTCCGCGCCGCGCGACGGTCGTCCGCGACGGGGCGTCGCGCGGGGCCGGAACCCCGATGCTGCAGGCGCCGCGCCGCTGGCTGCGGGCACGGAGCCACAGATCGCCCAGCGCAACGGCCACGACGGCCGTGACGCGCGGGCCGTCGTCCCGCCGTTGTCGCCGACGATCGACGAGGTCGTCCGCGATGCGCCCTGCGACATCGCCGTCGTCAAGCAGCGCGGCGCGGCCGAGATCCGGCGCGTCCTCGTCCCCGTCCGCGGCGGTCCCCACGCCGATCTCGCGCTGCGCTTCGCCGACGCGATCGCCCAGCGCCGCGGGGCGACGGTCGTCGCCCTCCACCTCCTGCCGTCCGGCGTCAGCCAGGCCGTGCGGGCCCAGGCCGAGCACGCGCTCGCGGCCCTCGTTCGCCAGCACGTCACGGGCGAGGCCGAGCCCGTCCTGCGCGAGACGGCGAACGTCCGCAACGCGATCCTGCGCGAGGCCGAGCGCTGTGACCTTGTCCTCATGGGCGCATCGGCCCGACCGAACACGGACGACGCCGGCGCCCACCTCTTCGGGACGCTGCCCGAGTCGATCGCTCTCCGGGCGAAGTGCACGGTTGTCGTCGTCCGGACCCGCGAGCCGATCGGGCGCCAGACGTTCGAGCAGCTCGCTCAGCGGGCGGAGTCGCTCGCGGCCGCCGATCGCGCGGCGGAAGAGAACCGGGCGATCCCGTCGCGCGTCGAGCGCTGGTTCGCCGAGGCGAACTTCCACCACGCCGAGTTCTCCGACCTCCGCCGCCTCGTCCAGCTGAAGGAGAAGCAGGGCGTCAGCGTCAGCCTCGTCCTGCCGACGCTCAACGAGGCCGAGACGGTCGGGCCCATCGTCCGGCGCGCGGTCCGCGAGATGATGGGCCGCGTCCCCCTCCTCGACGAGGTCCTCGTCATCGACTCGGACTCGACCGACGCGACCCGCGAGATCGCCGAGGCCGAGGGGGCGCGGGTGGTCGTCCACTCGGACGTCCTCGCCCGCTACGGCTCGTTCCGGGGCAAGGGCGAAGCCCTCTGGAAGTCGCTCTTCGAGACGACGGGCGACATCGTCGTCTGGGCCGACACGGACGTCCGGAACTGGCACCCCCGGATGGTCTACGGGACGCTCGGGCCGCTCCTCCACGAGCCCCGCCTCCAGTACGTCAAGGGCTACTACCAGCGCCCGATCGTCGAGGCCGGCGTGCTCAAGGAGGGCGGCGGCGGCCGGGTCACCGAGCTCGTCGCGCGGCCGCTCATCAACCTCTTCTACCCCGAGCTCTCGGGCCTCATCCAGCCGCTGTCCGGCGAGTACGCGGGCCGGCGGTCGCTGCTCGAGGCGATCCCGTTCTTCACCGGCTACGCGGTCGAGATCGGCCACCTCATCGACGCTGCCGAGCGGGTCGGGATCGAGGCGCTCGGCCAGGTCGACCTCGAGCGGCGGGTCCACCGCAACCAGGAGCTCGAGGGCCTGTCGCGGATGTCGTTCGTCATCCTCCAGGCGGTCATGAAGCGGCTCGAGGAGCGGCGCAAGGTCCGGCTGTTCGCCGAGATGGGCTCGACGATGAAGCTGCCGCGCTCGGGCCGGGGACGGCTCTCGCTCGAGGTGATCGAGCTCGCCGACCAGGAGCGGCCGCCGATGATCCGGATCCCGGAGTACCTCGAGCGACGCCAGGCACTGACGGCGAGCGACGCGGCCGAGGCGGACGAAGCCGCGCCGGCCCGCGGCTGACGACCGGCTGTCGGTGGTCGACCGTCCGCTCACGGTCCTCTTCGCGCCCGATTCGTTCAAGGGCTCGCTCACCTCGGTCGAGGTCGCCCGGGCGCTCGCGGCCGGCTGGACGCGGGCACGCCCGAACGACCGCGTCGAGCTGAGCCCGCTCGGGGACGGCGGCGAGGGGACGCTCGAGGCGATCGCCGCGGCCGGGGGCTGGCAGTGGCGGACGGCACAGGTGGCCGACCCGCTCGGTAGGCCGATCGATTCGCGCTGGCTGCTCTCCGCGGACGGCCAGGCGGGGGCGGTCGAGATGGCCCAGGCTTCCGGGCTGTCGCGTCTGCGGCCCGAGGAACGCGACCCCGTCGGCGCGACGTCGCGCGGCACCGGCGACGTCCTTCGGGCCGCGCTCGACGCCGGCGTCCGACGGCTCCTGCTCGGGATCGGCGGTAGCGCCACGAACGACGGCGGTCGCGGGCTCCTCGAGGCGCTCGGCGTCAGGACCGGCGACGACGATTCCCTCGATCTCTCGCGTCTCGATCCGCGCCTCGCCGAGGTCGAGCTCGAGGTCGCCTGCGACGTCACCAACCCGCTGCTGGGCCCGAACGGCGCGGCGGCGGTCTACGGACCCCAGAAGGGCGCCTCGCCCGAGCAGGTGCGCGAGATCGACGAGCGGCTCGAACGCTGGGCCGACGCCCTCGAGGCGGCGTCCGGGAGGCACGAACGCGAGACCCCAGGCGCCGGAGCCGCCGGCGGTATGGGATTCGCGCTCCTCTGCGTCCAGGATCGGTTCCGTTCGTTCGCGCTCCGGCCCGGCGTCGAGCTCGTCATGGAGGCGACCGGCTTCGAGGCGAAGCTCGCGGCCGCCGATCTCGTCGTCACCGGCGAGGGCCGCATCGACGCCCAGACCGCCTTCGGCAAGACTGCGGCCGGCGTCGCGGAGCGCGCGCGGCGCGCCCGCAAACCCTGCATCGCGGTGGGTGGCGGGGTGGAGCTCGCGGGCATCGAGGCGCTGGCGGGACTCGGCGCCGTCGTCGTCCCCGTGGTCGAGCGTCCGCAGTCGGTCGAGGCGGCGATGGCCGCCGGCGGGGCCCCGATCGAGCGCTGCGCCGAGCGGATTGCCCGCCTCCTCTCGCTCCGACTCCTCTCGCTCACGAACGCATCGGTTGGCTAGGTCATGATGGGGGCGTGAATACGGATGACGTGACCCGGGTCCCGACCCCGACCGCCCGAGCGACCCGCTGCGGGACGTCCGGTGACGTGGCCCGGCCGCGGGTGTGTACGTCAAGCACCACGGCGGAACGAGCGAGCGCGGTCAGCCCGCGGATCCGCCGCTTCCCGGCGCGGGCCGTGCACATTCGTTCGCGGGTTGTGCTTGACGAACACATGCCGATCCTGTCGCGCCGATCCGGTCCACCGAACCGACCCGGCGGTCGGTCCGACGTCGAGGTGATCCGGTGACTCCGACCCGCGCCCTCGCGGCCCGGCCGAGGCGGCCGGTGAAGCGGAAGCGCGCCAAGCCCGACAAGTTCCGGGCCTGGCGCCGCCGCCTCGACCGCTACCGGCCCGGGCTCGTCCCGTATGTCCTCGACGGCCTCGAGGGGCGGTACGGCCGGCCGGAGTGGGACCGCCGCCTCGACCCGACGAGCGAGCTCATCCTCACGATCCTCACCCAGAACAGCGCCGACGTGAACGCGGAGAAGGCGTTCGAGGCGCTCTGCGCGGCGTATCCGAGCGGTGGCGATGCGCGAGAGCACGACCTCGGCAAGGGCTGGGGCGGCGTCGGCCTCAACCCGACCGTGACGCCGGACTGGGAGCGGGTCGAGTTCGCCCCGCTCGACGAGCTCGTGGACGTCATCCGGCCGGGCGGCCTCGCGCCCCAGAAGGCGCCGCGGCTTCAGGCCGCCCTCCGCCGGATCCGCGAGCAGTCGGTCGACGGCACCTACTCGCTCGAGTTCCTCGCCGACATGAGCGCGCTCGACGGCCGGGCGTGGCTGACCGGCATCGACGGGATCGGCAAGAAGACCGCCTCGATCGTCCTCCTCTTCTCGTTCGGGATGCCGCTCATGCCGGTCGACCGCCACGTCGAGCGCGTCTCGAAACGGATCGGCCTCATCCCGCCGAAGGCCTCGGCGGACGACGCCCACGAGTACTTCCTCGGGCTGCTCGAGCCCGACCAGATGTACGCGGGCCACGTCAACCTCATCCAGCACGGCCGGGCGATCTGCCACGCGCGCAATCCGGCCTGCGAGATCTGCCCCGTCGCCGAGCGCTGCCGCTTCTGGATCCCGAAGGCGCCGTAGCCCGATCGGGCGGGCTGGCAGGCCGATTCGCGGCGGCTATGCTGCCTCCATGTACGCCGCCTCGGCGCCGTACGGCCCGACCGCGCCGCGGATCCTCCTCGTCGACGACGATCCGGGCCTGCTCGTGCTTCTCGCCGATCAGCTCCGCAACGACGGCTTCGAGGTCCAGACCGCGCGTGACGGCGAGGAGGCGCTCCGTCGCCTCGCCGGCGGCTGGCCGGACCTCCTCATCATCGACATGATGATGCCGCGCAAGGACGGCCTCACCCTCGCCCGCGAGATCAAGGCCCAGGCCGACCTCCCGATCATCGTCCTCTCGGCGATCGACGCCGGCGACTCGAAGGCCGACCTCCTCGAGGAGGTCGCCGAGGATTACGTCACCAAGCCGTACCACTACCCCGAGCTGCGGGCGCGGATCCATCGCGTCCTGCGTCGGCTGGGCGATCGGGTGCCGCGCCAGTCGCTCGTCCTCGGCTCGAACCTCACCCTCGAGCTCCACCGCCGGACCGCGATCGTCGCCGGAAACCCCGTCCAGCTGACCCCGACCGAATCGCGCCTCCTCTACGCCCTCGCGGCGAACCTCGGCCAGGTCGTCAGCACCGAGACGCTCCTCGCCCGCGGCTGGGCCGAGACCGAGGACGCCGACCCGTCGTACGTCTGGGTCACGATGCGCCGGCTGCGCCAGAAGGTCGAGGTCGACGCGAACAAGCCGGAGCACCTCCAGACGGTTCGGGGGGTCGGCTACCGGCTCGTCAGGTCGGAGAGCGCGTGACGGATCGCGCCCCGATCGCATCGCGGATCGAGCGGCACGCGCTCGAGGGCGACGTCAGCGCCGAGCCCGAGGTCGGGCTCGAGGGCGACGTACCGGCGGCGTCCGAGGGCCGCGGGCTGCGGATCGACCTGCCGTTCCGGACCCGCCTGACGGTCGCGCTCGTCGCCGCCTCGATCCTGCCCCTCGCCGGGTTCGGCCTGCTGCTCGTCGCGGTCGGCGGGATCGGCCCGGAGGCGCAGACGCTCGGCCGGCTCCTTCTGTTCGCGATCGCCCTCGCCGCCGTGCTCGCGATCCTCCTCGCGTACCTCCTGATCGCCGACCTGACCGGGCCGCTCCGGGCGATCGGCCGAGCGGTCGAGCGGGTGGCCGCGGGCGATCTCGGGACGCCGATCGAGCTTCCCGGCGAGGACGAGCTGGGCCGGCTCGCCGACAGCCACAACCGGCTCGCCGCCGATCTCGAACGGCGCAACCGCCAGCTCGCGCGGATCCTCGCCGCGATCGAGGCGACCTCGCCGCGTGACGGCGTCGACTGGCTCGTGGGGCGCGCGGCCGCGGACGCGCGCGAGGCCTTCGGGCTCATCGACGCGGCGATCCGGCTCGGCAACCCGACCGGGGTGCCGCTCGAGGACGTCGTTCCCGGCGAGCCGCGGCCTGTCCGGGCGACGCTTCAGACCGGCCCGGACCCGACCGGCGTCCTCGTCGGGCACCTGCCGGCGACCGGGCGCTGGGAGCGGGCCGACCAGGACCTGCTCGACCTGTTCGCGGCCCAGGTCGCGATCGCGATCCGGAACGCCGAGCTGTTCGCCCGGGTCGAGGCGCAGAACGCCCAGCTCCTCGAGCTCGACGCGGCGAAGGACGACTTCCTGCGCGGCGTGAGCCACAACCTGCAGACCCCGCTCGCCCGGATCCGCGCCCACGCCGACCAGCTCGACGCGATCGCGCCGGACCGACGGCTCGGGATCATCGCCGAGCAGACCGACCGGTTGTCGCGGATGGTCCGCCAGCTGCTGACGGTGACCCGGCTCGAATCGGGCGCCCTCCGGCCGACGTCCGAGGTGCTCTCGCTCGGGGCGCGTGTCCGGCGGGCCTGGGAGGCGTTGGCGGCCACCGACATCTCGTTCACGCTCGCCGACGAATCGGACGGCTGGCTCGCGATCGGCGACGCCGACCAGCTCGATCAGGTCCTCTGGGCGCTGCTCGACAACGCGGTGAAGTACGGCCGCGGGACGCCGATCGAGGCGACGGTCCGGCTCGAAGCCGAACGGCGAAGGCTTCGCCTCACGATCGCCGACCGGGGCCCGGGCGTCCCCGACGAGGATCGGGCCCGGCTCTTCGGGCGTTTCGAGCGCGGCGCGGACGTAGCCCCCGACGAAGGCAGCGGTCTCGGCCTCTACGTGTCGCGCGAGCTGTGCCGGGCGATGGGCGGCGACCTCGTGCTCGAGCCCGCGGCGCAACAGGCCGGCGCGGCGTTCACGGTGGTCCTGCCGGCCGAGCCGCCCGAGGAGACGTAGCCGCCGCTCGGGCTCGCGTGCGGCGGACGCGACGACGCCGAGCCCGTCGCCGGGCCCGGCGTTCGTGTCGTCTTCGGTTTCCGGCCGTCGCGCCGGCGGTGGCGCGCGGGAGCGCGTCAGGCCTGCGCGGGCTCGGTGCGGAGGGCGGCGAGACGGCGCTCGACGCGCTCCGATCGGACGGTCCAGATGATCCCGCGCGGATCGCCGCCGATGATCGCGGCCGCCGCGGTCCCGACGATCGGCCCGAGGGCCGGCGAGAGCACGAGGAGGTGGGCGATCATCGCGCCGGCGTACCAGCCCGCGTAGAACCAGAGGATCGTCGCGAGGATTCGCTTGGCGGTCATGGCGCGACTGTCGGCCCGGACGCTCCCGGCCGCAATGGGACGTGGGTACCGCGACCTCTCGCCGTTCGTCGGCCGTCGCCGCCCCGCGGCTCCGGGCGCCCCCCGAGATGCGTCTCCTTGGTGCGCCGAGGCATCGGCAAGAACCCTTGGCAAAGTCCCGTGAAAGGTGCTGCGCCCTATAGTCCCTTCGTACTCATCCCGCAGCCGCCGATCGTCATGGGTGGCTCCATATCTCCGGGGGTTTCTCCGTCATGCTCCGACGGCTTCGTGCCCGCCGTCCGCTTGGCCGTGGTCAGGGCCTGGTCGAGTTCGCGATCGTCCTGCCGGTGCTCGCGCTCATCCTCCTGATCGTGATCGACTTCGGTCGGCTGTTCTACGGCTGGGTCAACCTCCAGAACGCGGCCCGCATCGCCGCGAACTACGCGGCCGTCCACCCGGACGATTTCCCGAGCAATCCGCAGCCGGCCGGGTACATCGCCGAGGTCCAACGAGATACGAGCGGCATCGACTGCGATCTCGCATCGATCCCCGCGCCGACGTTCTCTGATCCGAACCACAGCCTCGGCAGCACGGTCTCGGTCACGTTGACCTGTGATTTCCACCCGCTGACGCCTCTGATCAGCGCGTTCTTCAACGGGACGGTGACGGCAGGGTCCGGCGAGACGTTCGCGGTCCGGAGCGGCATCCTCGCGGTGGTCCCGACGCCGGGTCCGCCGGGGACGCCCGCACCTACAGCTCCGCCGGCGCCCACACCGACTCCCGCCGCGACGCCAACCGGCGGTCCAACGCCGACGCCGACGCTCGCCCCCGGCCAGTGCCGCGTCCCGACGTTGATTGGCGTCTTCACGGCTGCCGCCTCGCAGGCGTGGGTCGATGCCGGCTTCAATGCCCAGTTCTTCAATGTCGAGATCGCGCCTGGGCACAGCGACTACAAGATCGGCAGGGAGTACATCGGGTCGACGATCAGTGTCTGGGATGGTTCTCCGCAGGAATGCGCCACCTTCAGCCTCAACGTTGGGAAGTGACGGGATGAGATGGAGATGGCGACGAGGTCAGGCGCTCGTCGAGTTCGCCCTGATCGCGCCCGTCCTGTTCCTCATCCTCTTCGCGATCTTCGACGTCGGCCGCCTCGTCTACGTCTACAACAACCTGTCGAACTCGACGCGGAACGGCGCGCGGGCGGGGATCGTCACGCTTCAGCCGGATCCACCCTGTACCCCCGGCACGACGACACATGTCCAGTGCGCGGAGCTCGTGACCGAGTCCTACTTCACGGCGGTCCCCGATGGGACGGCCGTCGCGTCGTGCGACGACGCGAACGCCTGCGCAGTCGGTTCCGTCCTGACGGTGACCGCATCGTCGCAGGTGACGTTCCTCACACCCGTCATCTCGCAGTTGCTGGGCCCGATCACGGTGTCGGCGACGACACAGATGGGCGTGGAGTCATGACGTCGATTACGTATGAGATGCGCGTCGGCAGTGGCGCGGACCAGAGGGAGTAGAGGAAGATGGGGATCCAACGACGGCGCGAGCGAGGCCAGACCCTCGTCATCGTCGCCCTCGCCATGGTGGCGATCCTCGGCATGGCGGGGCTGGTCGTCGACGGCGGGAATGCCTTCTCGCAGCAGCGTTCGGTTCAGAACGCGCTCGACGCTGCGTCCGAGGCCGGTGCAGTCGTGCTCGTCCAGAACCTCCCCTTCGAGGTGAAGGGGCAGACGGGGCCGAAGACGGACACCGACGTCTTCAACGCGATGGTCAACGTCGCGGGCGTGAACTCGGTCACCTCCCCGACCGGGGAGTACACCGACATCGACGGCAACGTCATCGGCGTGACGGTCGGGAGCCTCGGCAACGTTCCGCCACCGTCCGGGGCGGCCGGGGTCCGGGCAACAGGCTCTCGCAACTTCTCAACGTACTTCGCGCACGTGTTCGGCATCGGCAGCTTCACGGCGACCGCATCGGCTACGGCGGTGGCCGGGGCGATCAACAGCACGTGCACGAATCTCTCGTGCGGGTTCATCCCCGTCACGTTCCCCACGAGCCTGACCACCTGCGACGGCACGAACCACCAGTTCGACTGGGGCAACGGAGGACCGTACACGAAGGCGACGCCTCCGCTCATTCCCGGGAACGAAACCATCATCCCCCTCTGCTCGACGACGGACGGCAGCGTCGGCTGGCTCGACATCGTTCCGCACTCCGACGCCTGCAACGGGAACGGCACGAGCTTCCTGGCGTGCGAGATCCTCAACGGCCCGACGCAGGTGATCAACCTGCCGATCTGGATCGCCACCCAGACCGGCAACACGAACAACATCAACGTCCAGAACGCGCTGAACACGCTGACGGGTCCGACCGTCGGCGTCTACGAGGCGGGGCTGGACACCCAGGTGACGATTCCGCTCTACGACTGCATGGACAACAACGTCGGGCAGCTGAGCCCGGGCCCGAACTGCCCGAGCCCGGCCGTTCACGCCGTCGGCAACAACACCTACTACCACATCGTCGGCCTCGCCACGATGATCCTCGACAAGGCCTACATCAACGCGAACAACCCCGAGTGCAACCAGGCACCGGGCAGCCCGGCCGCCGGAGGCAATGGCGGAACGGGTTGCCTCAAGGGGTGGATCGTCGATGTGTCGCTCTCGGGAGGGACCGTCAACCCGCCGAACGCCAACTCGAGCACCTTTGGCGTCCAGCTGATCGGCTGAGTCCTCACCCCAACCAACCGCGAACGCTCGAGGCCCGGACGAAGGTCCGGGCCTCGATCCATCCATCGGGCTATGCAGCCGAGCACCAATACAAGTGACCGTGCAAGGTGCCCCGCCGAGCATCTCGGCTTGCCATGCACCGCACGAGTCACGCCATGCCGAAGCAGCCACTCCGCCCGGAGCGCACCGAGCGCCGGACCGGTCTTCTCGCGCGCGTACGCGCGCACCTCCGAACCCGTTCGAGGGGTCAGAGCCTCGTCGAGTTCGGGCTGATCCTGCCCGTCTTTCTCATCTTCCTCGCGACGACGCTCGACCTCGGGCGGCTCGCGATGGCGCGGGTGACGGTGACCAACGCGGCCCGCGAGGGCGCGTTCCAGGCGTCCCTGACGCCGACCTCCTTCGACAGCACGCAGCCATGCCCCGCCGGCGCCGCGACGAACAAGATCGTGTGCCGCGTCCAGCTCGAGGCGAAGAACGCGGGCGTGACGATCGCCCCGAGCGACATCGCCGTCTCGTGCGACACGGCCGGCTGCCCGCAGCAGGTGCCGAGCCGGGTGACGGTGACGGTCACCGGTCACTTCACCCTGCTCACGCCGATCCTCTCGGTCTTCTTCGGCAACTCCCAGAACATCACCTTCACGGCGGCGTCCACGACCCAGATCGACGCGCTGCCGCCGGCCCCGTCCGGCGGCGGTGGCTCGAGCCCGACGCCGACGCCCACTCCCAACCCGTCGGCGACGCCCACCGCGACGCCCACGCCGACGCCAGGCGTCTGCAACCTGCCGAGCGCGGGCTTCGTGACCGAGCCCGTCGACACGAGCAACGTCGACGCTCCGTTCACGCTCAAGGTGACCGACACCTCGACCTCGCCGAACTGCGCGATCCAGAGCTGGCTCTGGGACTGGGGCGACAGCACGACCTCGCTTGGCCAGGGCCCGTGGACGCATACCTACATCGGCAAGGGCAACTACAAGGTCACCCTGAAGGTGACGAACGCGACCGGCTCGAACACGACCGGCGGCAAGATCGTGCACACGAAGTGAGCAGCACGATGGAGCGAAGGAACCGCAAGTCCCGCGGCCAGGCCCTCGTCGAGTTCTCCCTGGTGCTCATCCCGTTCATGTGGATGCTCCTGGGAGTCGTCGACCTCGGTCGGGGGATCTACATCAACAACGGTGTGGCCGAGGCCGCCCGAGAGATCGCGCGCGCCGACAGCGTTCATGCCTGCGACAGCTCTCCGTGCTCGCTCGGTACGAGCACCGAGACGACGGACGCGATCAACACCCAGAAGGCACTGATCCCGGGTCTCGGCGGGGCCGGGTCGTCGATCACGTTCACGTGCACGGACGTGAGCGACACGGTGGTGGCGAACTGCGGTTCGGACAGCGGCGCGGATTACTACGTCCGGGTCACGGTCACGGTCCCGTTCAGCGTCCTCACCCCGCTGCTCAGCATGGTCGCGCCGACGACGCTGACGTCCACCTCTCACATTCAACTCGTCCACTGAGGAAAGGAGCACTCGACAGATGAGCCTCTTCCGCGGCGGGCACGGATCCGGGCGCGGTGAGCGCGGCCAGGTGCTCGTCCTCTTCACGATCTCCGCCGTCGCGATCATCGCGATGGTCGGCCTCGTCATCGACGGCGGCTGGACGTTCGTCCAGCGCCGCGACCAGCAGAACGTGTCGGACGCCGCCGCGATGGCCGGCGGCTACGCCTACATCAACTCGCACTCCGATGCCGCGACGGCGATCGCGGCAGCGAAGAACAACGCGGCGGCGAACGGCTACCAGGATGGCATCAACGGCGTGCAGGTCGACGTCACCGTCAACGATTCGAATATCGTCGTGGACGTCACGAAGCCGCACCAGAACTTCTTCGCCGGAATCGTCGGGTTCAGCCAGTGGAACGTCTCTGCGACGGCGACCGTCGAGGCCGGGATCCCGAACGCGGCCGAGGGTGCGATGCCGATCATCTTCAACAAGAAGGCGCCTGACGCGCACGGGTATGGCCCGGGCCACAACTTCGACTTCGACGAGCCCCCGAGCGGCCCGCAGAGCATTCCGCTCGACGACAGCACGTTCAACTGGACCGTGTTCTGCACCGCGAACGGCAACACCTGCAATGCCGACTCGAATCAGGTCGATGACCTCATCACCGGCCACAACGGCAACCCCCAGACGGTCGATCTCGGGATGGACATCGATCCGCTGAATGCTGGCTCCCACACCACCCTCTTCAGCGATCTCGCAGCATATGTCGATCAAGACTTCCCGGTCGCCATCGTCAACGATGATGGCGAGTTCCAGGGTCTCGCGCTGTTCCACCTAACCGGCTCGGTCGGCGGAAGCACGAAGAAGGTCAGCGGCTATTTCGTCGGGCCGATCAAGGGCCACGGCTTCAAGATCGTCCCGGGCGTCGCCGCCGGCTCCCACACCTTCGGCACCTACGCCCTCGACCTCATCAACTAGTCTCCCCACTCCCGCGGCGCAGGCCGCGTCCCTCGCCGCACACGTCGCCGCCGACCAGGACAGGGGGTCGGCGGCGACGCCGTTTCCGCGACAGAACTACGCCCGGCGCGCCTCGCTCTCGCGCGACGCATCCGCTGCCGCCGCCCCGGCACCTACTGGCTGGATCAGCCAGAACTCGTCGAGCGGCAGCCCGCGGCGGAGGAGGTCCGCGGCGATGGCCGAGCCGACGGCAGCGTGGTCCTCGAGCAGCGCGCGGAGGCCCGCGACGAGCTCGGCCGCGTCGGCCCGCGCTCGGAGCGCCACCGAAAGGCGCTCGGCGACGACGCTCTCGCCGTGGATTCGACCGGCCTGGCGACCGTGAGGGTCGAGCAGGTAGGCGCGACCGCCGGTCATCCCCGCCCCGAAGTTCGGGCCGACCGGACCGAGCACGACCACCGTGCCGCCGGTCATGTACTCGCAGCCGTGCGCGCCAAGGCCCTCGACCACCGCGTCGGCGCCCGAGTTGCGGACGGCGAACCGCATCCCGGCCCGGCCGACGACGTGCAGCCGGCCGGCGGTCGCCCCGTAGAGACACGTGTTGCCCACGAGCGTCGGGTGGGCCGCGGCGAGGCCCGCGGGCGGTCGCACCATGACCCGCCCGCCCGACAGCCCCTTCCCGACGTAGTCGTTCGCCTGGCCCGCGAGCTCGACGGTCAGTCCGGCCGGCAGGAATGCACCCAGGCTCTGGCCCGCGCTGCCCGTCGCCTGAACGACGACGGGCGCCACCACTCGTCCCCGCTCGAGCGCGCCGGCGAGGGCGGCGCCGAACGACCGGTCGGCCGTCGAGAGCTCGACGCCGACCGCGCTCGATCGACGAACCTCGTCGAGGCGGCGGAGCAGGCGCTCCTCGCTGGCCGACGCGACCGCCCGTTCGATGCCCCGCCGGGCGAGCGAGCGGTCGTTCCGCCGTTCGATCGGGGCCACCCAGCGGCTCCCGTCCACGACCGCCCCGAGGTCGAGCGTCGCGCCGTCGGCGACCCGGAGGTGGCGGGCGCCCTGGCCCACGATCTCGCCGAACGTCCGAGCCCCGAGGACCGCGAGCTCCGCGCGCACGTCCTCCGCGAGCCGGGTGACGAACCGCTCGACCGCCTCGGGTGACCCGGCGAACTTCGCCCGGAGGTCCTCGCGCTGCGTGGCGATCCCCGTCGGGCACGTGTCGAGGTGGCACTGGCGGGCCATGTCGCAGCCAACCGCGACGAGGAGCGGCGTCCCGAAGGCGACCTCCTCGGCCCCGAGCAGCGCGGCCAGGACGATGTCGCGCCCGGTCTGGAGCCCGCCGTCCGTCCGGAGCACGACCCGCTCGCGCAGGCCGTTCCGAACGAGGACCTGGTGGACCTCGGCGAGGCCGAGCTCCCACGGCGAGCCGACGTGCTTGATCGACGACAGTGGCGACGCGCCGGTCCCGCCGGCATGGCCCGCGACGTGGACGTAGTCGGCACCGGCCTTCGCGACGCCCGCGCCGATCGTCCCGATCCCCCGCGCCGCGACGAGCTTCACGCCGATCCGGGCGGTCGGGTTGATCGCTCGGAGGTCGGTGATGAGCTGGGCGAGGTCCTCGATCGAGTAGATGTCGTGGTGGGGCGGCGGGCTGATGAGCGACTGGCCCGGCTGGGCTCGGCGAAGCGCGGCGATGTACGCCGTCGCCTTGCGGCCCGGGAGCTGGCCGCCCTCGCCCGGCTTCGAGCCCTGGGCGATCTTGATCTCGAGCTGCTCGGCGCGGGCGAGGTACGTGGCGGTCACGCCGAAGCGCGCCGATGCGACCTGCTTGATCGCCGCGTCCGCCCGGCCGCCGTCCTCGGCCGGCGCGTACCAGGCCGGATCCTCGCCGCCCTCGCCCGTGTTCGCCGAGCCGCCGGCCCGCTGCATCCCGATCGTGATCGCCCGATGCGCCTCGGGTGAGAGCGCGCCGACGCTCATCGCCGAGGCGACGAAGCGGCCGACGATCGCGCGGGCCGGCTCGACATCGTCGAGCGGGACGCGATCGGCACGACGGCGGCGACGGACGACGAGCGAGTCACGAACGACCGCCCGGGGGCGGGCGAGCGACGCCCGGTAGTCGGCGAGGGCGGACACCTCGGCGGGCGTCTCTGCCCGCTCCTGCGCCAGCCGCTGGATCGCGGCCACGATCGGCGGCGCATAGAGGTGCCGCTCCCCGTCGCCGCGGTAGCGGGCGAGGCCGCGGTCAGGGAGACGCGCCGCGGCCGACGACGCGAGCGCGATGGCGTCGGCACGGCGCGCGAGCTGGCGGCGGGCGAGATCCTCGAAGCCGACCGAGCCGGGCCAACCGGGCGCGGCCGGGAAGCAGCAGTCGACGACGGTCGGGTGAAGCTCGATCGTCTCGAAGAGCGCGCCGCCGACGTACGACGCGGCCGCGCTGATCCCCATACGGGCGAGGACCTTTCGGAGCCCGGCCTCGAACGCGTCGAGGAGCGCGACGACGGCGCGCTCGGCAGTGACTTCCTCCGCGCCGCGCGTGCCCGCCTGTTCGTCGGCGACCTCGACGGCGAGCCACGGGACGGCCGCCGTCGCCCCGGAGGCGAGCGCCATCGCCGCGGCATGGACGTCGAGCACGTCGGACGCCTCGACGACGACGTCCGTCCGTCCCCGCAGCCCGGCGTTCGTGAGCGCGGTGTGGACGGCACCGACCGCGAGCACCGACGGCACCGGCAGTCGCTCGAGCGAGAACGAGCGGTCTGAGAGGGCGACGACGCGGGCGCCCCGGTCGGCGGCTCGAACGGCCGCGCTCGCCAGCCACGCGAGCCGTCGTTCGAGGCCCGCCGGACCCGTCGTGGACGGCCATGTCGCGTCGAGCCATCGGACGGAACGCGGCGGGAGGCGATCGAGGACCGGGGCGATATCGGCGACGATCGGCCTCCCCAGCGCGACGCGTTCCCGCGGGCCCCTCGCGTCGCGGACGGGGCGGGGCGGACCGCCGAGGAGCGGCGGGCGCCGCCCGACCTCCACCGTCAGGTCGATGACCGCCCGTTCGCGCTCGGGGTCGATCGGCGGGTTCGTGACCTGGGCGAACGCCTGGCGGAGATGGTCGGCGACCGGGCGCGTGACGCGGCCGAGAGCCGGCGTCGGCGTGTCGTCGCCCATGCTCCACAGCGGCTCGTGGCCCTCGAGCGCCATCGTCCGGATCGCCAGCCGCTGGCGCTCGGCGTCGAGACCGGCGAGGGATCGAAGGGCGAGCGGTGTGGGCGAGGTCGGCCGGGCGAACGTCGAGGACTCGGCGACCGGAGGCTCCACCGGCAGGACGGACCGGCGGAGGTCGCGCTTCGCCTCCGCGTCCTCGAGGACGCGGCCGCGTCCCGGCTCCACGACGAGGAGCTCGCCCGGACCCAGACGGCCGATCCGGACGGTCTCGGACGGATCGAGCGGAATCGCGCCCGCCTCGGACGCGGCGACGACGAGCCGCGAACGGGTGACGGCGTAGGCGAGCGGCCTGAGGCCGTTGCGGTCGACGAGCGCGCCCACTCGTCTGCCGTCGGCGAAGACGAACGCGCCCGGCCCGTCCCACGGCGCGAGCAGGTGCTCCGGCTCGCTGCCGGGCAGCCCGAGCGCCACGCGTCGGAGGGCGGGCGCGTCGGGGACGAGCGAGGCGAGCGCGGCATCGATCCGCCAGCCGGTCGCGACGAGCAGCTCGAGGCATTCGTCGAGCGAGAGCGAATCCGAGCCGTCGGGCGAGAGGAGCGGGCCCGTCTCGACGAGCCGTCGCCCGGCCGCGGACCGGACGAGGTCGTGGACGCGGCCGCGGACCTGCTCGCGGTTGCCCCGGACCGTGTCGATCTCGCCGTTGTGGGCGAGCCGCCGGAAGGGCTGCGCGAGCTGCCACGTCGGGCGGGTGTTCGTCGCGAAGCGCTGGTGAAAGAGCGCGAACGGGATGTCGAGCGGCCGGGCGAGGTCGGGATAGAACTCGGCCAGCCGGTCGCCCGCGACGAGGGCCTTGTAGACGACCGTCCGGCTCGAGGCCGAGGCGATCGCGAGGTCGGCGAGGTCCGGCGATCGCGCCCCGTGCTCGATCCGTCGGCGGGCGACGATGAGCGCGAGCTCGAACCGCGTTGCCGACCAGCCCGCCGGTCGGTCGACGACGGCCTGGGCGAGGTGGGGACGCCGGCCGCGCGCGGCCGGCCCGAGCGTCCCGGGTCGGACGGGAACGTCGCGCCAGGTGGGCGCGGGCAGGCCCTCGCGGCGAAGCGATCGCTCGACGAGGCCGGCCGCCCGGTCGCGCTCCTGCCGGCGTCGCGGCAGCTGGGCGAAGACGACCGCCGACCCGTGAGGCGAGCGGGGTGCGAGCATCCGGCGGACCGAGGCGGTCAGCGGCAGGAGCACACCCGCGCCGTCGCTCGATTCCCCGTCGGCCCCGACCGCGCCGCGGTGGCGGAGCGCGGCGAGCCCGGTCAGGGCGAGCGCCAGGACCTGCCGGCCGGATCGACCGCCCGCGTCGGCCACGAACCCGACACCGCACGCGTCATGATCGAACCGCGGGTCGTAGAGCGGTGGGTCGGGCGGTCTTGCCATCGCCGGGCGACCGTAGGGCGGAGCCCGACCCCGGGTCAGCGCGCCGTCGCCGTGCCGATCGGTTGCGGTTGGGTCGCGCCGGGTGTTGGCGTTCGGTTGCGAAGGCGCGCTATCCCCTCGTCGCCGCCACCGCCGCGATCGCCTCGACCGCGGCCGGGTTCTCGAGCGCCGAGATGTCGCCGCCGTCGAGGCCGAGCCATGCCGCCCGGGCCACGCGGCGCATGATCTTGCCGCTGCGCGTCCGGGGCAGCTCCGGAACCGCCACGACCGCGGCCGGACGAGTCGGCTTGCCGAGATCGCGGACGACGAGCGCCGTCACCTCGTGCGCGAGCTCCTCCGGCGCAACGCGAGCGTCGCGTCGGACGACGCACAGGACGACGATCGCCTCGCCCTTGAGCTCGTCGGGGACGCCGATCGCCGCGGCCTCGACGACCGCGGGATGGGCCACGGCCGCGGCCTCGACCTCGGCCGGCCCGACGCGCTTGCCCGCGACCTTCAGCGTGTCGTCCGACCGGCCGTGGAGGTACCAGAACCCGTCGCCGTCGCGAAGCGCCCAGTCGCCGTGGACCCAGAGGCCGGGCTGCCGGGCCCAGTACGTCTCGAGGTACCGCTCGTCCTCGGCTGCGCCGCCCGGCCAGAAGCTCCGCGTCATTCCCGGCCACGGCGCCCGGATCGCGAGCTCCCCGACCGCACCGACGAGCGTCCGCCCCTCGGCGTCGACGACGTCGGCGGCCATCCCCGGGCAGGGCCCGTTGAAGGACGTCGGCCGGATCGGCCGGAGGACGTTGCAGCCGAGGATGCCGCCGCTCACCTCGGTCCCGCCCGAGTAGTTGACGATCGGCAGCCGGGCTCCGCCGACCGTTTCGAAGTACCACCGCCAGGGATCGGGGTTCCAGGGCTCACCGGTCGAGCCGAGCACCCGGAGCGCAGACAGATCGTGCGAGCGGACCGGCTCCGTGCCGTGGACGAGGAGCGCCCGGACGAGCGTCGGCGAGACGCCGAGGTGCGTCGCCCGGTGGCGCGCCGCGACGGCCCAGAGGCGGCCGGGGTCCGGAAAGTCCGGCGCGCCCTCGTACATGACGACCCGCGCGCCGAGGAGGAGCGCGCCCGAGATCGCCCAGGGACCCATCATCCAGCCCAGGTCGGTGAACCAGAAAAGCCCGTCGCCCGCGCGCAGGTCGAACGTGTGGGCGAGGTCGTCGGCCGCCTTGATCGGGAAGCCGCCGTGGACGTGGACCGTGCCCTTCGGGGCCCCGGTCGTGCCCGACGTGTAGATGACCATGTACGGCGTCTCGGGATCGGTCGCAGGGACGGGCGGCCCGTCGGCCTCCGGCGAGGACGCCTCCGGCAGGCCCTCGTCCCACCAGCGATCCCGGAGCTCGTCCCAGGGCACCGAACGACCCGCCTCCGGCGAGCCCGCGCCATTGAGCCGCCGAACAACGATGACCCGGCCGACGCTCGGTGCCTCGGCCACCGCCGCGTCCGCGGTCGCCTTCAGCTCGACGATCCCGCCGCGCCGGCGGAAGCCGTCGGCGGTGAGGAGGTGCGTCGCCTCGAACGCCCGCAGACGGGTCGCGACGGCCGGCGCCGCGTAGCCCGAGAAGATCGGGCTGAAGACCGCCCGGAGCCGGCCGAGCGCGAGGACGGCGACCGCGGTCTCCGGGAGCATCGGCAGGAAGATCCCGACGCGGGTGCCCTCGCCGATCCCGTTCGCCGCGAGCATCGCCGACGCCCGCCGGACGGCTCGGTCGAGCTCGCCGAACGTGAGGCGGCGAACCTCGCCGTCCTCGCCCTCCCACGCGAGCGCCTCCGCGTCGGCGGTTCGCTCGGCCCACGGCTCCGTGGCCGCGACGGCGTGGTTGAACGCGCCGCCGCTCCACCACCGGGCGAACGGCGCGCCCCGCGGCGGCTCGAGGACGGAGGACCACGGCCGCTGCCAGCGCAGCCCGAGATCCTCGACCGCGGCGCCCCAGAACCACGCCGGGTCGCGGACGGCCCGGGCCTGGAGGTCCTCGAGGTCGTCGGCATCGGCGCGGCGGATGAGCTCGGCGAGCCGGCTCTCGGCGGCCGCGTCTGCTGTCGGCCGCCACGGCGCCTCGGCGTCGGCGCGCGCGAACGAGGGAGCGGGGAGCGTCGTCGCCATCGATCCGATGGTACGGCGCCTCAGGCCGCGGGCGGGACGAGGGCCTCGTCGCCGGGCGCACGCGACGGCGATCGCGCGTTCGCCGCCGACCACCAGGTCCCGCTGCAACGCATGTGCAAGCACCCCGAGACGAAACGAAACCCGGCGTACACACCCCCGAAACGGACGCGCGAGACGCTTCCTGGACCACGGTGGAGGTCGCGATGGCGGACGTTGACGAGGATCTGATCACCCTTCTCGAGGACCTCGTCGCGACGCTCGAGCTCCGCGAGGCGGCCGACCCGGACGTGCCCCGCTGGGAAGCCGATCGACGCATCCGTCGCCTCGAGGACGAGCTCGTCGTCCAGTTCAGGCACGTCGAGCACGCAGCGATGAGCCCTGCGCTGCCCGAGTCGGTCCTCGCCGGCGTCTTCTAGGCTCGGCGGCGACGCTCGTCGAGGGCTGTCCGCAGCTCAGCCAGCAGGTCGCCCTCGGCGGCCCACTTGGCGCGGACGCGCTTCGCGAGTCCCTCGATCCGCTCCGTCAGATGCGCGATGTTCGGGTCGTCGGAAGTCAGCGACGCGCGCTCACCCTCGAGGGTTCGAATCGCGTCGCGATCCCACCGAATCGACTCCTCGGTTGACCTCAGATCCTCTCGTGGATCGGACATCACCGGCTCCGCTCGTCGACTCATCCCGCGACGCGGTGGGGACCCATCGACCGTCGCGGTACACGTACCAGATGGTGGCCGACTCTCCCGCCAAAACCCGCGCGTGAACGACCGCCCGCGGGTACTCGGCCCGGAGGCGCTCCTCGAGCTCAGCCGGCGACGCCGCGCCGTGCTCGACGAGCATGTCCGCGAAGGAGACGAACACGCCGTCGCCGGCCGGGTTCACAACGAGAGTCGGCTTCATCCTCAGGTCCTGCTTCGGGCGGACAGTATCGGGACACCGCTTATCGCGATCGCGATCGTCGCGGCTCCGTGACTTGCAGACGTGTTGCAGCGACGGTGGCGGGTGATCTCCGGCCGGATGGATCCGCAGCCCGGGTTGGGTATCCTTGCGGGCCGGCGCCGACATAGCTCAGCGGTAGAGCAGCTGTTTCGTAAGTCTCCCGCGCTATGCGCAGTGCTACGCCGAGTGGCGGCTACCCACAAATCGGCACACTTATCTGCTGAATGATTCGAGGGCCTGCCCGCCCAACTTCGACGCTGCGGGTCGAATCGTCGTCGGCCTGAGTGTTGTGGCAAGAGCAACGATCTCGAGCTTCGTGCGCCCAGGCAGCACTAGCATCGTGGAGCAGACGAGCTCAAGGTCCGAACGGTCGAGGTTGCGGCCTGTTGGCGGGGATCGTTGCCCATCATGTCGGTCCCCGATTGGGCCGCGCCGCCCCGCTCGAGCGGCCCTGGTCGGGCCAGAATCGCAACGATAAGGCTCCGCGGCGCATCCCGCTCAAGAACCCGTACCTACGGACCGTTCTTGTGTCCCGTCGACCGCCACGGGCGGATCGAAGTACGAGCAAAGGGATCGCTCCGAACGCCCGCTCCTGTCTTTCCCCATCCGCGACCTACGCGGGCTTTTGGGCCGAGGCAGTGGGATAGGAGCGCCCAGGAATTGCCACGGTCTACATGGGCCTCCGCCTAGCGACCACCCAGAAGCTCAGCGCCATGCCGAGGAGCCCTATCAGGACCAGCGCGCTCGTCTCAACCTCCGTCCATCTCGGGTACGCGCCTCCGGGAACGCCGTCGACCGCTGTACGTAGGTGATCGTCCGCCCATCGGAATGCGTCCACTCCCGAGGGCGCGAGTGCTTTCACGTCTTCGTTGGTCAGAAAGGTGCCATTCGTCGTAGTCCATCCAGATGAGAAGTGCGTACCGCCTGGATACAAATCATCAAACGCGACCTGCTGCACTGAATCCACAGCGACAACGTGCGCTTTAGCCTCTTGGTCGAGCCAGACGGCGAGCGCGGCCTGATCGCCGACGTAGAGCGCCAGACAGAGAGCAGCAGCAACGATAGTTGCTGGGAGCACACGACCCAGTACTGATCCGGCGAGAAGCGCCAGGCCGAGTGCGGCGAAACCTTTTGCTGCTACAGGCGCTCCGTGCAAGCCGGCGTCATCGAACCTGGGGAGAGGGGCCCACGGCTGGCGTCCAGCCCACAGGAACTCGGTGGCGATTGCAAGGGCACCAAGGACGATCAGAATGACAACCACTGGCGGTCCGATTCGCTGAGCAAGCCAGCGGGATCTTGATCGGGCGAGTGCCCAGGTATTCGAGGCCGTGCCTTCTTCGATCTCGCGCGCCACGATCGGCACTCCCAAGAATGTTCCAATCGCCAATGGAACGAGTGCGGCAGCGGCGATGAGCCTGCTCGCGGCATCACCGTCAACCTTGAGAAACTGCGTTGCCACGATTTCGCATTGGCTGCCGGCCTCTAATCCGCCACCGAACCAAAGATTCCAGCAAGAGGTCGGGACTTCGATCGCATCGAGAATCGACCTCGCCACGATGCTAGCCACGACAAGAAATCCGGCAATCAGGAAGGCAGCAAGAACTTCGAAACGCTGAAGCTTCAGTCCGACGCGTGCCATCGTGATCATGCGGTTCTTGTCGAACGACGTGTCGAAGCCAGATAGCCAAGCACGACCTCATCGAGGGATGCAGGCTCGTCGCCCGCGTTCGAGCGAAGGAGTGCAGTCGGACGTCCATTATCATCCGCAAACACGCCAACGATCTCTCGGCCACGGACCGCGTCGAGTGGAGAGGTCGTGTGCTCGCGCTTAGCGTCGAGAATCGACGCGTCGATCATCACCCGCGCAGGCGCCAGGACCACCAAGCGGTCGCAAATGAGACTGAGGTCGCCGACGATGTGCGAGGAGAGCACGCATGTGGCACCGGTTCTCGAGACGGCGTCTCTGACGACTCCGAGAAAGTCCCGGCGAGCCAACGGGTCGAGACTCGCGAGCGGCTCATCGAGCAAGAGCAGCGGCGCGCGGGTCGCGAGGGCAAGCGCGAGGGCGATCTGTACCTGTTCCCCGCCAGAGAGATGCCTTGTCGCCACGCGCGGGTCAATTCCCAGATCCTTGATCCGGGCATTGGCCATCTCCCGGTCGAACGTCGGGCGAAGTGCTCCTGCGAGCTCGATGTGCTCCCGCGCGCTCAGGTCGCGATACAGGCCCGGGGACTGTCCCACGTACCCGATGGCGCCCAGGGCGCGTACCGGGTCGCGAGCGGGATCTATCCCGAAAACCAGCACTCGACCGAATGTCGGGCGTTCGTAGCCGAGACAGCACCTGATCAGGGTCGACTTGCCTGCGCCGTTCGGTCCGACGAGGGCGACAATCGAACCCGGCTGAACGCCGATCGTCACACGGTCAAGAGCCGGCCGAACCCCTCGCCGATACCGCTTCGTGAGCTCATCAAGCTCGAGCGCGAGCAGGCCGAGCTTGCTCGCGTTCCCTCTCATGCCCAGCCCGAACTCCCGACCCAGTCTTCCTCCACCGGTCGACTGCCGACAGCCCATGGAAAGGCGAGCGCCGACCAATGCCGACGCCCGCCGGTTCCTGCCTGGACGTCTACGGGAGACCGCTTATTCCTGAAGCAAGACAGTTGTTGCCCCACTCGACTGATGATGCTTTGTTATCTATCCAGGTCGGAAGATTGTAGTGGAACTGGGAGCTCAGAAACCGCAGTCCGCTCCCGCTGTAACCCGCGTCCGTCCAAAGACACACCGCCGTATCGGGCGAGCCGTCGCTGAAGGTGACCGACGAGATGCAGTCGTTCCACGTTGTTCCGAACGCCCCACAGTGCCCCGTGCCAGGACCTGGGGTGAGGTCGGTTAGGTTGTTGACATTGGTGCCATAGCAGATCGTGATGTTCGCTCCGCCGCCGTTCGGGTTCTCGAACAACTGGATCCACGGCTGACATGCCGCGGTCGCAGGAGGTGCGACCGCAACGAGCAATACGCCGGCTACGATAACGCCGTTGACAGTGGCACGGACACGAACCTACGCCAAGTCGTCCCGTGGCGACTCACACCCTTCTCCTGCCCCATTGTCACTCCCTCCAAGTGCGCGTGGTGAGTCACCTCAACTATGGCGCGCGAGTCAATAGGCAATGGTCCCTACCGCGTCCGCGTCCCTATGGGCTCGACCGCAAGAGCGGGGCCGACCCGTGCTCGTCACGTCCGCGCCTGGTGCGAACTCGGCGGGGGCGCACGCTGCAAGCTGCCACGACCACCGGATGTCGCTGCCCTCGGGCGCAGCGGAGAAGAGGACCGACGCCTTCGGAACGCCGTCGGACATGGTCGGAGCGGGCCGGGAATCCCCATAATCCGGGCTCGCCTTCCGTGGTGATCCCTACCGGATCGCCGGCAATGGACTCACGGTGGTCATCCATGTTTCGCGGCCTTAGGCGAACCGGGTGACGATCGACGGGTGGACCGAAGAACACGACCTGCCGTCGGCGATCCCCGAACTCGACAGCACGAGCGCCAACTGTCCGGTCGGGCCACAACTACCAGAGATCGAACACCAGCGCCATTGCGGAGGCCGAAGGACTCAGGCCGCGGAGCCCATCGTCGGGCGCCTGAGCGCCGCCTGCGCGGCCTTCGACGGGTCCATCTGCGACACTCTCGCGCGCGTCTGACTCCAAACCCGAGCTGGCGTCACCCAGCCGCGTCTGGAGTCCTGGCGGACAGTTATCTGCTGAAAGTGCGCTGTGCTGACCGTTCTCTCGGGCCAGATGATCGTGCTCGTCCACGAGCGTACAGCTCCTGTCTGCAAGCAGCACCTATACTCTCCCCTCGCGCCGACATAGCTCAGCGGTAGAGCAGCTGTTTCGTAAACAGCAGGTCCTCGGTTCGAATCCGAGTGTCGGCTCCA
>DASTSC010000118.1:0-1376 GCA_035760905.1 Candidatus Limnocylindrales bacterium
GGTGCTCGACGGGCGGCTCATCGAGACGCGGATGCCGTCGGTCATCCAGTCGCGGTTCGCGCTCGGGCCCCGCGGCCGGCTCGAGCTCGGCGACGACGAGCATCCCGTGACGGCGACGTTGCGGCGGCTCGAGATGGCGCCCGAGCCGATCGGGATCGTGGACGCCCCGCTCATCCGGACGATGTGGTTGCCGGGCGTGCCGGTCGGCGCGGGCCGGCGGGTGGTCGACTACGAGGGAACGGACCGCGCCTACGGCCGCTTCACCGTCAGCCATCCCGGCACGGGCCCGATCGACCAGAACACGGTGCCCGGGTTGAACGCGATCGCACGCGATGACGTCATCACGCCGGCCCGGCAGGACGAGCTCCGCGAGGCGGTGGAGGTCGGCTGACCCGGGGGCGAGACGCGGGAGGGGCTCGAGGGCGCCGTCCGGAAGGTCGAAGGCGGCGTCAGTCGACGGTCGTCGTCTCGGCTCGTCGGGAGCGCCGCCGAGCCGCGTAGGCGGCCGCGGACCCAGCGAGCGCCGCGCCCCAGATCGGCCAGAGGAGCTCGGGCGCGAGGGCGGCCCAGTTGCGGTCGGCCGGCCCGAGCCACGAGAACACCTCGTCGAGGGTTCCCGTCACGACGAGCCGCCAGAACATGAGCCCGGCCGACGTCACGAGCGCGGCCACGACGACCGCCGGCACTACGGCCAGCGCGACGGGAACCGACCGACCGCCGACCCCGGGCAGCCGCCGTGGGAACCGCTCGCCCCACGGCATCGCGAGCCCCAGCGTCAGGATCGCGCCGAGCGCGGCGACGACGCCCAGGGCGGCTCCGGCTGCCCAGAGGCCGATCTGCTGCCCGAAGCGGTACAGGTCCTCCGACAGGCCGAGCGGGAACCCGAGCGCCCAGGCCCAGCGCGTCGCGGCGTAGACGAGCGGCACGGCGACGGCCAGCCCGGTCAGCAGGCGCCCCGTTCTCGGTGAGGCCAGGCGCGGAGGCGCGCCCGGGGTAGGGGAGGGGCCGCCGGCCGGTCGCCAGTGAGCTACCGCGACGATCGCCCATGCCAACCCGCCGACGAGCGCGAGCGCCTCGGCGACCACGACCGGGGTCAGCGCGACGAGGTAGTCGGCCGGTGAGACGAGCCCGAGCGGCGCCGCGACCACGACGACGAACCCGTAGGCGACGGCGGCGAGCAGCCGGTAATCCGGGATCACCAGGAGCAGGAGGATGGCGAGGGGCGCCGCGACGACGCGGGCGAGCTGCCAGCCCGGCGGCCGCGAACCCACCCGCCCGAGCACCGCCGCGACGACCAGACCGAGCCCGCCGACGAGCAGGATGAGGCCCGCGCCGGTCGCGGCCGGGAGCGCCCCGAGCACGCTGAGGGCGGGGAC
>DASTSC010000119.1:0-2279 GCA_035760905.1 Candidatus Limnocylindrales bacterium
GTGCGCTTAGCCACACAGTTGTCCAGTCTCATCGGACAGATCGGCGCCGATGAGCGGGTTCGCGCGCGGCGGCGGCCCCGAAGGCGAAGCCGGTTAGCCGCGAGGGGTTAACCGGGGACCGACGATCAGGCATCCTGCCAACCCGATGGGGACGACGGACGTCTCGAGCGCGCGGACCGGGCAGATCCTGTCCGATGGCATCGGACAACCGGGAAGATCCCGGGCCGGCCCCGGTCGAGGGCGAGTTTCGCGAGCAACCTGGTCCCGCGGGCCGGCCCCGGCCGAGGGTCGGTTTCGCGAGCAACCTGGTCCCGCGGGCCGGCCGCCGCCGAGGGTCGATTCTGCGGGTCGCCTCGGTCCCCGCCGCGGCCTCCTCCGCCCGCGCGGTGGGCGTCAGCTCGAGGGCGCGGGCGTGGGCGAGGGAGCGGCCGACGGCGGGGCGCTCGGTGCGGGCGGCGCCGTCGAGGCCACGGTCTGGCGACCGACGGTGATCGGTTGCGGGATCGGCAGACCGTAGCGCGAGATGATCAGGTTCGTCGTCTCGCCGAGTCCGCTCGCGTCGGCCACCCGCGTGTCCTCGGCCGGCCGGAGGGCGAGCGTGAAGGTGACCGCCGCCGTTGCCTGCAGATGGGCGATCTCCTCGGCCTGGGCGAGCGGCAGCCGGATGATGTAGTAGTCCTGCTCTCGGGCGAGGATCTCGACGTCCTGGTAGACGATCTTCGTGGTCTTGTCGCTCACGTACCGACCGCTCGTCTCGAGCGAGGGCGGCACGGTGACCGATGCCGTCAGGAACACGTCGACGGTCATCCCGGGCTTGAGCAGCCCGCCGACCGCGAGATCGGGGGCGACGGTGATCGCCACGGCGCGCCAGAAGGGCGAGTCGGGCGAGACCGTCTCCTCGGGCTTGAGGACCGAGAACTGGCCGCCCTCGCTCGTCGAGGCGAGCAGGTTCGCGGTGACCGGCTGGCCGGACAGGATCGTCACTGCCGGAACCCGGTTGATGACCTGGTTGACGTCGCCGAACGTGCTCGTGTCGGCGATGTCGAGCGGGACCTCCTTGAGCGTCACGGCGTCGGCTGTGATCGTCTCGCGCGCCGAGATCGTTCGGGCGGCGACGACGACGTTGACCCGCTGGGCCGGACCGGCCGCGGCCTGCTGCTGGGCCTGGTTGATCAGGTAGAAGGCGGCGGCCCCCGCCGCGAGCGCGAGCACGAACCCGAGGATGATCACGTACCGGCCGCGCCGGCTGTTGTCCTTGTACTCGAGCTCCATCGGACTCCCTGTCTGGGCGGCGACGGCGCGGGCGGCGGGTGACGCCTCCGGCGCGGGACGATCTTGGGTCCGGTGCCGAGTGTCGACGCGAGGTCCGGCCGGAGGTATGGCTCCATCGTCCTGTCGGGATCCGACGGTCGGCGGTGGAGCGTGCTCCGGCGCGCGAGTTCCTGACGGCTCCGGGCGGGACCCCGCCTACACTTTCCTCGTGCCCGACTTCAAGCTCGTCGCTCCGTTCGAGCCGACCGGTGACCAGCCCCAGGCGATCGAGAAGCTCTCGACCGGACTCGAGAAGGGGCTGCGCCATCAGACGCTCCTCGGCGTGACGGGCAGCGGCAAGACGTGGACGCTCGCGAATGTCATCGCCCGGCACAACAAGCCGACGCTCGTGCTCGCCCACAACAAGACGCTCGCGGCTCAGCTCTACTCCGAGTTCCGGGAGTTCTTCCCCGACAACGCCGTCGAGTACTTCGTCAGCTACTTCGACTACTACCAGCCCGAGGCGTACCTGCCGCGCTCGGACACGTACATCGAGAAGGACTCGAGCCGGAACGACGAGATCGACCGGCTTCGCCACGCCGCCACCCACGCACTGTTCGAGCGGCGGGACGTGATCATCGTCGCGAGCGTCTCGTGCATCTACGGCCTCGGCGCCCCGGTCGACTACGGGGCGACCGTCCTCAAGCTCCGCGTCGGCGGCCAGTACCGGCGGGACGCGGTCCTCCGCCACCTCGTCGATCTCCAGTACCAGCGCAACGACCAGGCCCTGACCCGGGCCCGCTTCCGCGTCCGCGGCGACACGCTCGAGCTCCAGCCCGCGTCGGAGGAGACGCTCATCCGGGTCGAGTTCTTCGGCGACGAGGTCGAGCGGATCACCGAGCTCGATCCGCTCACCGGCGAGCTCCTCGCGGAGCGCAACGAGGCGAACGTCTATCCGGCGACGCACTTCGTGACGCCCAAGGACAAGCTTCTCGCGGCGATCGTCGACATCGAGGCCGAGATGGAGG
>DASTSC010000120.1:0-7092 GCA_035760905.1 Candidatus Limnocylindrales bacterium
GCAGGCCTCCGTCCGTCCGTCGAGCCCTTCGAGATCCGCGTGCCGGACGCCGAGCTCGACGACCTCCGCGCGCGGATCCGGGCGACCCGCTGGCCGGATCCCTCGCCGGCCGAGCCATGGGAGCAGGGCACCGACCTCGAGTACCTGCGGTCGCTCCTCGCGGCCTGGGCGGACGACTTCGACTGGCGGGCGGCCGAGCGCCGGCTCAACGAGCTGCCGCACCTCGTGGCGACCATCGACGGCGTCCGAATCCACGCCGTCCACGTTCGCTCGGCGACGCGGCCCGCCATCCCGCTCGTCCTGACCCACGGCTGGCCGAGCACGTTCCTCGAATACCTGCCGCTGGTTCCGCTCCTGAGCGAGCCGGCCGCGCACGGCATCGCCGGCCCCGCGTTCGATCTCGTCATCCCGTCGCTGCCCGGCTACGCCTTCTCGGAGCGTCCGGCGAGGACGGGTGTGAACTACCGCGTCGTCGCCCACCTCTGGCACGGGCTCATGGCCGCGCTCGGTTACGAGCGTTACGGCGCGGGCGGCGGCGACTTCGGGGCGGGGGTCGCGACGTTCATGGCCCTCGAGGCACCCGAGCGGCTGATCGGGCTCTACCTCTCGACGCCCGAACTGCGGCCCTATCTCGGCCCGGGCTCGCGGCAGCTGAGCGTCGCCGAGGCCCGCTACGTCACGGCACTGGACGCCTGGGGCGACCGCGAGGGCGCCTACCGGTCGATCCAGGCGACGAAGCCCCAGACGCTCGCCTACGGCCTGACCGACTCGCCGGCCGGCCTCGCCGCCTGGGTCGTCGAGAAGTGGCGCACGTGGAGCGATTCCGGCGGCGACCCGGAGGCGGCAACCGGCCGCGACGGGCTGCTGGCCATGCTGACGATCCTCTGGGCGACCCGCTCCATGGGGACGTCGCTGCGCGACTACTACGACAACCGGCGGTTCCCGCCCGAGATCGGCCCGCGCACCCGGGTCGCGGTTCCGACCGCGATCGCGAGCTTCCCGCACGCCTACGTCAGCGAGGGCGAGGAGGTTCGCGAGTGGGCCGAGCGGCTCTACGACGTCCGGCGCTGGACGCGCCATCCGCACGGCGGCCACTTCGGCGCCATCGAGGCGCCCGACCCCTACGCTCGCGACCTGGCGGCGTTCTTCGGCGGGCTCTGAGGCGCGATCCCGGTATCGACCCTGGCAGGCCACGTTCCGGCCGCAGGGCACGGGAATCATCCCCTCGTGGGCAACGCTCCCTGGGCGCGGAAGCAGACGCAGCACTCACCGGGGACGACGTCGCGCTCGGCCCTCAGGCCGGCCTCCGGGATCCCCTCGGCGAGCGCGCCCAGCGCCGCGAGGTTCGCGCTGCAGGTCAGCTCGCGGTGCTCGGCGACGAGCGCGTCGAACGGGCAGTTCCGGAGCCGGATCGCCGACCCGACCTCCTCCGGCTGAAAGCCCTCGTCCGCGAGCACCGACACCAGGGTCTCGCGGCTCGGCGACTCGCCCGCGGCGTCGCTCCGTTCGCGGACGCTGGCAGCGAGCTCTCGGCCGCGCCGCGCGGCGACCTCGTGGAGCGCCTCGAGGGCGGCTCCGGTCGGCTCCGCCTCGAGGGCCTCGGCGAAGAGCTGCGCCGGGACCACGTAGTGGCGCGGCGGGACCGAGACCTGGACCCCGTCGGGGTCGGCCGGCCGGTAGAACTTCGCGGGACGCCCAGCGCCCGGGCCCGATCGGCCGGTCCGGCGGCGGTACTCGACCGCGAGGAGGCCGGCGTCTGCGAGCCGGTCGAGATGGAAGGCGGCGAGCGGCCGGCCGATGCCGACGGCCGCGGCCGCCTCGTCGCGATCGACGGGCGCGTCGGCGGCGGCGACGTGCTCGTAGAGGCGCCGCCGGATCCGCTCCGCCAGCAGCGCGAGCGCATCGGCGTCACGCGCCGGGATCCCCTCATTCATGACGCGCACTCTATCGCACACGGTCCCTGATGAAAGACTTGACGAGCACTCTTCATTGGCCTAAAGATAGTACACGCTAGCAATAGACGCCAGATGGGGTGACCGATGAAGGAAGCCGATCTCGTCCGCCTCGCCCATGGTCCCGCCGGTGCCCGGCGGTTCCCGCGAATCTCGCTCGCCGGCGTGGCAGTCATGGTCGCCGGCCTCCTCGGAGACCTCGTCGAGCACGCGCTCATCGGGCACGCCGACGAGGCGACGATCGCCGGCTTCCCGCTCGAGGAGCACGCCGCCCACCTCGTCGTGCTGGTGGGCATGGTCCTGGTCCTCGCCGGCATCGTCGCCGACGGGGTTCGTTCGTCGGGCCGGTTCGGCCCGCAGGAGAGGAGTAACCACGGTGACGTTGCCCATCGGTGACTTCGTCAACAGCATCCCGCCAATCGGCTTCCTCGCGATCCACATCGTCCTGTTCCTCATCGGCGCCTACTTCGCGTGGCGCTCGTTCGGCGCGAATGCGTCGACGCTCGGCTGGGCGTTCAGCCTCTTTGCCCTCGCCGAGATCAGCTACATGACCTACCACCTCGACTGGACGATCTTCCTGTTCGCCCACACGATCAGCGAGGTCCTCGACGCGCTCGCGTTCATCCTCGTGTTCGTCGCCGCGACCCGCTCGATCCTGAGCACGTCGCCCGCGCGGGCATGAGACTCCGGGGCGTCGCCGGCGCGCTCGCCACGGCGGCCCTCGTGGCCGCCTGCGCGTCGACCGGTCCGTCGGGCTCGCCGGTCGCCACGAGCAAGGTCGACCTGCCGCCCTCGTACAAGTTCGCTCCGGCGGCGATCACGGTCATGGCCGGCACGGAGGTGACCTGGACGAACGACGACCACTTCACCCACTCGGTCCAGTTCCTCGACGGCGGGCTGCCGAACGCGCCGCTGATGATGGACCCGGGCGCGACCGCGACGTTCACGTTCTCGGCCCCCGGCCTCTATCACTACCAGTGCTCGCTCCACCCGAAGGACATGCAGGGGACGGTGCAGGTCACGTCCTGAGCCCTCTCGATCGGATGGTCCGGTCCGGGACGAAGGTCCGGGACCCGCGGGGCGGTGCGCCGGCGCATCATCCCCGCCAGTCCGGGAGACCGGGCCCGACCAGCCAACCGCTGGCCGACAAGGGCAAACCCAGGGCGACCTGGGGACGCAAAGCCACGGGACTCGTCTCGACGAGTCAGCCGGGCTGCCGAAGAAGCGGAGGCTCGACATGACAGCCTTCGAGCCGGCGGCGGTACGCGCTCGCGTCCGCCTGCTGGTCGGCCTCGCGATCGTCGTTGCGATCGCGCTGGCCGGGAGCGCCAGCGCCCGCATCTAGCGGGCAGACACGAAGACGGGGCGCCGACCCTCGGGTCGACGCCCCGTTCGTTTGTTCAGCGCCGGATCAGGCGCCGCTCGCCGACGTCGACGGGCTGGGGCTTGCCCCATTGCCGCCCTGATCCTTCGGTCCGCGCGGGCCGAACCGGAAGCCCGGACCTCGCCCACCCTCGACCGTCGTCGGCTGGCCGATCCCGACGCGCAGCGCGTCCACGGAACCATCGTCGCGGGCCGTGCCCTGCACGACGACGAACGATCCGACCGAGACGTCCGAGAGGGCCGCGCTCGTCTTGCCGCGGGCCACGTACGTCGTGTCCCCGCTCACGTGGACCGTCGCCGTCGTCCCGTCGAGACGCTTCAGCGCGATCGTGTCCGAGCCGACGGACGTCACCTCGCCGGCGATCGTCGGCAGGACGACGTCGAGCCGCTTGATCGTGTACGTCCCGTCGCTGTTGCGCGTCTCCGAGAAACGGACGTCGTCGCCGACCTTCAGGTCGCCGACCGAGATCGTCTCGCCGGCGCGGGTGATCGTCGTCCCGTCGACGCTGATCGTCCGCTTCCAGCCGTCGTCCGTGGCCAGCGAGAGGCTCGACCCGTCGATCGCGGTGATGTGGATGACACCGAACGGTCGACCGGGCCCGGCCAGCATCCCGCCGAGAAACCCGGGGCCGATCCCCCGGCCCTTGCCGAGGAGCCCGGGCATCGTTCCTCGTCCGCCCCGGGGCGTGCCCGGGGAGGCCGAGGCGTCTGGCGCGACAGTGGCTCCTGGGGCGCCCGACGCTTCGGGCGAGGGTGACGCCGCGAGCGCGAAGCCCGCGGCGCCCACGAGCAGCAGGCAGGCGCCCGCGGCCGCGAGGAGCGCCGTGCGGCGGGAGGAACGGACGGGGGCGCGGGTCGTGTAGCCGTCGGCCGTCCGATCGTCGTTCGTCATGTCCTTCCCTTCCTTCCGTGCTCGGCAGGCGCCCGTCAGACGCTCGCCTGGGCCTGGTTCACGAGTTCCTTCGCGGCGTCGATCGGGATCGCGAAGCCGATCCCCTCGGCGCTCGAGGCCATCGCGGTGTTGATGCCGATCACGCGGCCGCTCGCGTCGAGGAGCGGGCCGCCGCTGTTGCCGGGGTTGATCGCGGCGTCGGTCTGGAGGAGGTCGCTCAGGTGGCGCGCCTGCCGGCTCGTCGCGTCCCGGACGTCGATGGAGCGGCCGGTCGCCGACAGGATCCCGCTCGTCACCGAGTCGGTGAACTGGCCGAGCGGGCTGCCGATCGCGATGAGGAGCTGGCCGACGTGGAGGTTCGACGAGTCGCCGAGGGTGACCGCGGGGAGGCCGGTCCGGTCGATCTTCACGATCGCGAGGTCGTGGTTGGGATCTGTCGTGACGACCGTCGCCGGGACGTCCGTGCCGTCGTTGAGGGTCACGGTCAGCGTGTCGGCGCCCTCGACGACGTGGTTGTTCGTGAGGATCAGCCCGTTCGACGAGTAGATGAACCCGGAGCCGACGCCGGTCTCGGGGATCGAGAACGGGTCGAAGCGCGAGCCCTGCGACGAGCTCGTGATCGTGACGACGGCGGGGCTGACCGACGCCGCGACTGATTCGATCGTCGTCGAGGTGACCGACGAATCGATCGTCTGCGACGAGGTCGAGGCCGCATTCGCGACCGGGGCCGGGGCCGGGGCCGTTCGGGGGGCCGTTGCGACGAGCACCGCCGCGGTGCCCCCAGACGCGACG
Organism: Candidatus Limnocylindrales bacterium; assembly: GCA_035760905.1. Taxonomy (GTDB): domain Bacteria; phylum Chloroflexota; class Limnocylindria; order Limnocylindrales; family CSP1-4; genus DASSHA01. Next base: position 5,020 of record DASTSC010000120.1, read on the forward strand.
ACCGCGGAGAGGAGGCTCGCGCCGAGGACGAGGCCGATGCCGCGGCGGGTCGAGAGGCGGGACGGCGCCGTCGGGACCGCTTCGGGCGACGGCGAAACGAACGCCGGCGTGAGCGCCGAGGGGAGCGGTTCCGGCGCGGAATCGGGCGCCGGGGACCAGGAGTCGTGCGGTTGCATGGTGCCGTTGTACGAGCCGACGGTGAGAGCGACATGAGACGTCGACAATGGCGCGATGCGCCGTCCGGCCCTCGATGCCCTCGCCCGGCCGTCGGGCACGTTCGCGATGGTCGCGCTCGACCAGCGGGAATCGCTTCGGGCGATCATCGCGGAGCAGACCGGCCGGACCGGCGAGGCGGTCACGGACGACGAGCTGCGGCGGTTCAAGGTCGCGGCCGCGCGGGCGCTCACGCCCGTCGCGTCGGCGGTCCTGCTCGACATCGACTTCGGCCTCGACCCCGTCCTCGACGCCGGCGCGCTCGAGCCCGGCTGCGGCCTCATCGTCGCCGCCGACGCGCTCTCGCAGGCCCCCGGGGCGCCGGTCGAGGACACGGCGCTCGACCCGCGGGTCACGCCGGACGCCGCCTCCCGCGCCGGCGTCGCGGCCCTCAAGCTGCTCGTGCTCTGGCGGGCGCCGGAAGCCGCTCGGGTCGTCGACCTCGCCAGCCGTTTCGTGGCCCGCTGCCACGAGGGTGGCCTCCTCGCGGTTCTCGAGCCGGTGGTCCGCCCGCCGCGCGGCGGCGCCGCGACGGGCTGGGATCGGGAGGACGCGATCCTCGCCGCGGCGGAGGCGCTCGGCTCGCTCGGCGCGGACCTCTACAAGGCGGAAGTGCCGTACCACGGCCGCGGCGACCCGAAGGCGATCACCGCCCGCTGCCGGGACCTCGGCGCGCGGGTTCGCGGCCCGTGGGTGGTCCTGAGCCAGGGCGTCGACCTCGAGGCCTTCCCGGCGGCGGTCGAGGCAGCCTGCCGTGGGGGCGCGTCCGGCTTCCTCGCCGGTCGGGCGATCTGGACCGACTCGATCGGCGCCGGCGACGAGATCGCCCTCGACGCGCGGTTGCGATCGGTCGCCCGGCCACGGCTCGAGGCGCTCTGCGCGGTCGTCGACCGCTTCGGCCGGCCGTGGCCCGAGGCGGTCGGAGCGGCCGGATGACGGACGTCGCGATCGGCCTCGACATCGGCTCGACCCACGTCAAGGCGGTCGTGGTCGATCCTGGGGCCGGCGTCGTCACGGTGGCCCGACGCTCGACGCCGACGCGGACCGACGGGCGCGGCACGGTCCACCCGTTCGGAGCGCTCGTTCGAACCGCCGAAGAGGTCGTCGCGGAGGCGGCTGGCGGTCTCGACCCCGAGCGGGTCGCCGGCCTGGGGATCGCCTCGTTCGCGGAGGCCGGCGTCCCCCTCGACGGCCGCGGCGAGCCGCTCGACGACGTCCTCGCCTGGTTCGATCCCCGGCCCGCGACCCAGGCGCGCCGTCTCGCCGAGGCGGTGGGCGACGCGGCGCTGTTCGATCGGACGGGGCTGCGGCCGGAGGCGAAGGTGACCCTCGCGAAGCTCGCCTGGCTCCATGACGAGCGGCCGGACGTCTTCCGCCGGATGGCCGAATGGCGGTTCGTGGCCGACGCGATCGCCGCTGCCTGGACCGGCGGGCTCGGGACCGCGGCGAGCCTCGCCTGCCGCTCGATGGGCTGGGACCTGCGGCGGCGGGCGTGGGATCCCGAGCTGCTGGCGCTCGCCGGCATGCGGGTCGAGCAGATGCCGGAGATCGTCGACTGGACGTCGCCGGTCGGCGCGCTCTCGGCCGCAGCAGCCTCGCGACTCGGGCTGCGTTCCGGGATCCCGGTCGCGGTCGCCGGCCACGATCACGTCGTGGGCGGGCTCGCGGCGGGCGTCGTCGCGCCCGGCGACCTGCTCGACTCGATCGGGACCGCCGAGGCCGTGCTGCTCGTGACGGCCGATCCGGCGCTCGAGGACGAGACACGTCGAGCCGGGTTCTCGGTCGGCGCCCACGTCCTGCCCGATCGATCGACGCTCATCGCCGGGATCCAGACGAGCGGGGCGTTCGTCGACTGGGTCC
>DASTSC010000121.1:0-16270 GCA_035760905.1 Candidatus Limnocylindrales bacterium
TCCCTCGTGAGCGGCGCGAGCGCCGCCGCTCGCTCCTCGAAGGGCAGGGCGTCGATCTCGTCGAAGGCGCGCCCGAAGATCGGCTCGGCCGGCTCGTTGTAGAAGAGCGTGTCGCCGCGCGCGTCGACGAGCAGGATCGGCACCGCGAGGGCACTCGCGAGCTGGCGGGCGAGGATGAGCTCGACGGGTTGGGCCACGAGCGGATTGTGGCCGTCCGGCGCAGCGATGCAACCTGGCGCTCGTCATCGCTCGTCACCGCGCTTCCCGAAACGGCGGAGTAGTTGTGTCTCGACAAGCAACACCGGTGCAAGGAGCGCGCGGCCCCACGTCGCGCGGCGTAGCGGTCGGCGGGCGGAGCCTCGTGACGTGGCGACCTCCGTCGCGCGCCACCCCGACCTCGCGGCTCCGAGCGGACGGCCTGCCGGCCACGGACCCGTCATCGACCGGGTGGCCGTAAGCGCGTTCACGATCCCGACCGACGCCCCCGAGTCCGACGGCACGTTCGCCTGGGACCGGACGACGATCGTCGTCGTGGAGCCCGAGGCCGGCGGCGTCCGGGGCCTCGGCTACTCGTACGCCGATGCGACCGCGGGTCGGTTGATCGCCGACGTGCTTCGCGACGACGTCGTTGGCCGGGATGCGCTCGACACCTCGGCGGCCTGGTCGGCGATGGTCGGCGCGGTGCGCAACATCGGCCGGCCGGGGATCGCGGCGACCGCGATCTCGGCCGTCGACAACGCGCTCTGGGACCTCAAGGCGCGGCTCCTCGGCGTCCCGCTCGCCTCGCTCCTCGGTCGTGCCCGCGACGCGATCCCGGCGTACGGCAGCGGCGGCTTCTGCTCCTACGACGACGCGCGGCTCGCGCGCCAGCTCGGCGGCTGGGCCGACGACGGCTTCCGCTTCGTGAAGATGAAGGTCGGCCGCGACCCGTCGGCGGACGCGCACAGGGTGGACGTGGCCCGTTCGGCGATCGGCGACGCGGTCGGCCTGTTCGTCGACGCGAACGGCGCGTTCGATGGCAACCGGGCCCTCGCCTTCGCGGACCTCTTCGCCGAGCACGGCGTGACCTGGTTCGAGGAGCCGGTCAGCTCCGACGACGTCGCCGGACTCCGGCTCCTCCGGGACCGCGCGCCGGCCGGGATGGCGATCGCGGCCGGCGAGTACGGCTGGGACCAGTTCGACTTCCGGGCCCTCCTCGAGGCGGGCGCCGTCGACGTCCTCCAGGCCGACGCGACCCGCTGCCTCGGGACGACCGGCTTCCTCATGGCCGCGGCCCTGTGCGAGGCCCACGACGTCCCGCTCTCGGCTCACTGCGCGCCGGCGCTCCACCTCCCGTTGACCTGCGCGGCACGGCCGGCGGTCCACCTCGAATGGTTCCACGACCACGTTCGGATCGAGCACCTGATCTTCGATGGCGCGCCCGACCCGCACGACGGGCTGCTGGCGCCCGATCTGTCACGACCCGGCCTCGGCCTCGAGCTTCGCCGCTCCGACGCCGAGCCCTACCTGACCTGGAGGAGCGAATGACCGCGCCTGCCGCCCCGACCGCGCCCCCGACCTGGCAGGCACCTTTCGTCGACGTCGAGCCGCGACGTCCATCCGCGAAGCTGCCCTCGGACGCCGAACGCCTCGCCGTCGATCTCCTGAACGCCGTGCGGGGCGAGGTTCGGTTCGACGCCGGCTCCCGGGCGCTCTACTCGACCGACGCCTCGAACTACCGCCAGGTCCCGATCGGCGTCGTCGTCCCGCGCGACGCGGACGACGTCGTCGCGACGGTCGAGGTCTGCCGCTCCCACGGCGTCCCGATCGTGTCCCGCGGCGGCGGCACGAGCCTCGCCGGCCAGACCTGCAACGTCGCGGTCGTCATCGACCACTCGAAGTACAACAACGAGCTCATCGAGCTGAACGCCGACGAGCGCTGGGCTCGGGTGCGGCCCGGGATCGTCCTCGACGCGCTGCGGAACGCCGCCGAGAGCCACGAGCTCACCTACGGCCCGGATCCCGCGACCCACGACCACTGCACGCTCGGCGGGATGATCGGCAACAACTCCTGCGGCGTTCACTCGGTCATGGCCGGCAAGACCGACGACAACGTCCTCGAGCTCGAGATCCTGACCTACCGCGGCGACCGGTTCCGGGTGGGCCGCACGAGCGACGACGAGCTGATCCGGATCGTCGGCGGCAACGACCGCCGGGGCCGGATCTACCAGGCGATGCGCGACCTTCGGGATACGTACGCCGCGGAGATCCGGGCGACGTTCCCGGACATTCCGCGACGCGTCTCCGGCTACGACCTGCCCTACCTCCTGCCCGAGCACGGCTTCGACGTCGCGAAGGCCCTCGTCGGCTCCGAATCGACGCTCGTGACCGTCCTCGAGGCGAAGGTCCGCCTCGTTGAGAGCCCGCCCGGACGGACGCTCGTCGTCGTCGGTTACCCGGACGTCTACGACGCCGGCGACGACGTCGCCCGCGTCGTCGAGTCGGGCTGCATCGCCTGCGAGGGGATGGACGAGAAGCTCGTGCGCGACATCAGGGCGCGCGGCATCCATCCCGACGCGCTCACGCTGCTGCCGAAGGGCAGCGGCTTCCTGCTCGTCGAGTTCGGTGGCAGGGACCGTCCCGAGGCCGACGCGAAGGCGCGTGAGTTCGTCCGTTCGGTCGAGGGCCGCCGCGACGACGTCGGGGCGCGAACGTATGACGACCCGACGGACGAGGCGAAGCTCTGGCGGGTCCGGGAGGCCGGCCTCGGGGCGACGGCGATGGTGCCGGGCAAGCCGACGAGCGGACCCGGCTGGGAGGATTCGGCCGTCCCGCCGGAGCGGCTCGGCGACTACCTCCGGGCGATCCGGAAGCTATGGGACCGCTACGGCCTCGACGCCGACATGTACGGCCACTTCGGGCAGGGCGTCCTCCACTGCCGGATCGACTTCGACCTCGTGACCGCGAAGGGCCTCGAGTCGTTTCGCCGCTACATGACCGACGCAGCCGAGCTCGTCGTCTCGATGGGCGGCTCGCTGTCCGGCGAGCACGGCGACGGCCAGGCCCGGGCGGAGCTGCTGCCGCTGATGTTCGGGGACCGGATCGTCCGGGCGTTCGAGGACTTCAAGGACGCCTGGGACCCCGACGGGAAGATGAACCCGGGCAAGCTCGTCCGGCCGAACCCGATCCTGTCCGACCTTCGCCTCGGCACCGACTACGCCCCGCCGAAGCCGCGCACGTACTTCCGCTTCCCGGACGACAACGGCTCGTTCGGGCATGCCGCGTTCCGCTGCGTCGGAGTCGGGGAGTGCCGCCGCCACGGCGGCGGGACGATGTGTCCGAGCTACATGGTCACGCGCGAGGAGAAGCACTCGACGCGGGGCCGCGCGCGCCTCCTGTTCGAGCTGCTCAACGGCAGGGAGCTCGAGGGTGGCTGGCGCAACGACGAGGTCGAGGAGGCGCTCGACCTCTGCCTCGCCTGCAAGGGCTGCAAGGGCGACTGCCCCGTCAACGTCGACATGGCGACGTACAAGGCGGAGTTCCGGGCCCACCACTACGCCGGTCGACTCCGGCCGCGCGCGGCCTACACGATGGGCCTCATCCACTGGTGGTCGAAGCTCGCCGCCCGGGTGCCGCGGCTCGCGAACGCGGCTGCCCATGCTCCGGGCCTCTCGACGATCGCGAAGGCCCTCGGCGGGATCGCGCCCGAAAGGGAGATCCCGCGCTTCGCCGACCGGACCTTTCGCGACTGGTGGCGCGAGCGAGGCGGCGCGACGACCGGCCGGCAGGTGACGACCGGCCGCGACGTGACCCCGCCCGACCTGCCGCCGTTCGACTCGGGGCCGCGCCGGGACGCCGGCCGGCGCCGGGTGATCCTCTGGGTCGACACGTTCAACGACCACTTCCATCCCGAGATCGCCCAGGCCGCGGTCACGGTCCTCGAGCACGCCGGTTGCGACGTCGTCGTGCCGGAGCGGACGCTCTGCTGCGGCCGGCCCCTCTACGACTGGGGCTTCCTCGGCCAGGCGAAGCGGCTCCTCGAGCACGTCCTGACCGACCTCCGCGACGAGATCCGGGCCGGCGTCCCGATCGTCGGGCTCGAGCCGTCGTGCGTCTCGGTCTTCCGCGACGAGGCGCCGAACCTCATGCACGGCCACGCCGACGCCCGGCGGATCGCGGCCCAGACCCACACCCTCACCGAGTTCCTCGCCTCGCTCGACGGCTACCGGCCGCCGCGGCTCGACGGTCGAGCCCTCGTCCACGGCCACTGCCACCACAAGTCGGTCCTCGACTTCGACTCGGAGCTCCGTGTCCTGCGGGCGACCGGCCTCGACCTCGACGTGCCGGAGACCGGTTGCTGCGGCATGGCCGGGGCGTTCGGGTTCGAACGATCGGGCGACCACTACGCCGTCTCCCAGGCGGCCGGCGAGCGCGTCCTGCTGCCGGCTGTTCGAGGCGCGGACCCGTCGACGTACGTGGTCACCGGCGGCTTCTCCTGCCGAGAGCAGATCGAGCAGGCGACCGACCGAACCGTCCTCCACCCGGCCGAGCTGCTCGCGCTCGCGATCGCCCGGTCTGACGAGCGTCCCGAGCGGCCCTCCGTCCAGATGCACCAACAGCCAGAAGGAGTCCTTTCATGAGCAGGACCGCCGCCGACGTCCTCGTCGAAACACTCGTCGACTGGGGCGTCGACACCGTCTTCGGGCTCCCCGGCGACGGGATCAACGGGATCATGGAATCGCTGCGGACCCACCAGGACCGGATCCGGTTCGTCCAGGTCCGCCACGAGGAGAGCGCCGCCTTCGCCGCCTGCTCGTACTCGAAGTTCACCGGTCGGCTCGGCGTCTGCCTCGCGACCTCGGGCCCGGGCGGGCTCCACCTCACGAACGGGCTCTACGACGCGAAGATGGACGGGGCGAGCGTCCTCGCGATCACGGGCCACCACTACAGCGACCTGATCGACACCGACCAGCAGCAGGACGTCGACCTGTCACGGGTCTTCGAGGACGTCACCGTCTACAACACCCGGGTCATGAACGCGGCCCACGTCGCGAACGTCGCCCCGCTCGCTTGCCGGACCGCGCTCGCGCGTCGGGGGGTGGCCCACATCTGCTTCCCGACGGACCTCCAGTCCCTGCCGGCCGATTCGGGGCCGCGCGCGAAGGACGACGTGCCGGGCCACACGAGCGACGCCTATGCCCGCCGCGCGGCGCTGCCGGCCGAGAGCGACGTCCGCCGGGCGGCCGAGACCCTCAACTCGGGCTCGCGGGTGGCGATCCTCGCGGGGCGCGGCGCGATCGGCGCGGGTGACGAGCTCGAGCGGGTCGCGGACACGCTCGGCGCGCCGATCATCAAGGCGCTCCTCGGCAAGGGCGCCGTCCCCGACGACAGCCCGTACACGACGGCGACGATCGGGCTGCTCGGGACGAAGCCGTCCGAGGACGCGCTCAACGAGTGCGACACGCTGCTGATCACCGGCAGCAGCTTCCCCTACATCGAGTTCTATCCGAAGCCCGGCAAGGCCCGCGCGGTCCAGATCGACCTCGACCCGACCCGGATCGGCCTGCGCTACCCCGTCGAGGTCGGGCTCGTCGGCGATGTCCGGCGGTCGCTCGAGGTGCTCCTGCCCCACCTCCGTCGGAACGACGACCGCTCGTTCCTCTCGAAGGCCCAGGACGGCATGCGCGACTGGTGGAACCTCATGGAGGAGCGCGAGTCGCGGATGGACACGCCGATGAAGCCGCAGGTGGTGGCGGCCGCGGTCGGCCGGCACATGCGCGACGACGCGATCGTCGTGTCGGACTCGGGCACGATCACGACCTGGTTCGCTCGCCACATCCGGGCTCGGCGCGGCCAGCTGTTCTCGCTGTCCGGGAACCTCGCCACGATGGCCTGCGGGCTGCCGTACGCGATCGGCGCCCAGGTCGCCCATCCGAACCGGGAGGTCGTCGCGTTCGTCGGCGACGGCGGCTTCAGCATGCTCATGGCCGACTTCGTGACCGCGGTGAAGTACGAGCTCCCGATCAAGATCGTGATCGTGAAGAACAACTACCTTGGTCAGATCAAGTGGGAGCAGATGGTCTTCCTCGGCAACCCCGAGTACGGCGTCGACCTCGCGCCGATCGACTTCGCGAAGTTCGCGGAGGCGTGCGGCGGAACGGGGGTCCACATCGAGGATCCGAACGCCTGCGACGAGGCGGTCGCCCGGGCGCTGGCGACGCCGGGGCCGGTCGTCATCGAGGCGATCGTCGATCCGCTCGAGGCGCCGCTGCCGGCGAAGATCACCCGAGAGCAGGCGACGAAGTTCGCCGAGTCGCTCATCCGCGGCGAGCCCGACCGCGTCGCGATCGCGACGAACGCACTCGGCGAGAAGATCCGGGAGATGGTCTAGCGCCGCGCTTCGGTCCGCCCGCTTCGGCCCCGCCGTAATCCTGAGCGCAGGAGCCCGGCGCAGTGCGCGCCGCCGGCCGACGCCCCCTCATCGTCGACGTCTGTTCGAGCGTGACGCGCGCCCGCGGCTGTGTGGAATCGCGGCGAGCCGACCCCGTCAGCAGCCCGCTGCGCCTGCGATTACGACCGGGCCGAAACGGGGGAGCCGAACGAGCCCCGGCCACCTGGCTCGGCTCCCGCTCGCGGGTCACGTCGCCCGTGGTGCCGTCTGTCACAGCCGCCGTGCGCGCGTAGACTCCGGCAAGGGGAGCAGCAGAGGAGGATCGGGGATGGTCGGCGAGTTCCGTGCGTTCCTGCTCAAGACCAACGCCCTCGCGCTCGCGATCGGCGTCATCATCGGGGCCGCGCTCGGGGCGGTCGTGACGTCACTCGTCAACGACATCATCATGCCGCCGGTCGGGGTCGCCCTCGGTGGCATCGACTTCTCCCAGATCAAGACCGTGCTGAAGGAGGCGTCCGGTACGCCAGGCGCTCCCGGCTACGTGCCCGAGGCGGCGATCCGTTGGGGCGTCTTCATCAACAGCGTGATCGCCTTCATCGTCATCGCCCTCGTCGTCTTCTGGATCAGCCGGATGTTCATCCGGGAGCCCGAACCGGCAGAGGTCAAGACGTGCCCGTTCTGCCGCGAGGCGAACGACGTCGCGGCGACCCGCTGCAAGGCCTGCACGAGCGAGATCTAGACCCTCGCGCGTCACGTCGCTGCAACGCCTGGCGGCGTCGCTCCATCGCTCCCGAGAGGCTCGCTGCTCAGACTGACCGCGGCCCCACCGCGACCGGGAGCGATCCACGGCGGTCGGGGACCACGACGGCGTGGGGCACGCGGGGGACGAACACGCTGATCACCTGGACGGCGGGCGGACCTCGATCCGTCCGCCGTCGCTCGTCTCGGCCGCGGTCGGTCGTCAGATCCGACGGCGGTGGTACCGCTCCATGAGCTCCCCGAGGGCGGCCCGCGCCTCGGCCCACTCCGGCTGATCGCCGATGACCGGCACGGCGCTGCCCCAGCGGCTCAGCTGGGCCATCGCGGTGACGATCGCGTCGTGCTGCATCGCCCGGCGCCGGCCACCGTCGACGATGCCGGTCACGAGGTAGCGGCGGACGACGTCGAACGGAGCGAGCCACCGGCCGATCTGGATCCGGTCGCCACGTCGCAGGGACTCGAGGTGCTCGTCGTCGCCGACCGGAAACCGGTCGTGTTCGGCGATGTGGGCCTGGAGATCGAGCCGGCGGCCCGGCATCGCCCGCGATTCGAGAAGCCCGTCGGCGTCGGTCTCGCGATAGCAGACGGGGCAGGCCGCCAGGGTCGCGTCGGCGCGCGGCGCGGAGCCGTAGGGGAGACCGCAGCGCCGGCAGATCGTCGCGTCGGGCCGCGGTGACGCCGTCCCGCACTGGAGGCAGACCGGGGCCGTCGCGACCGGCTTTCGAGTGGCACTACCGAACACCGCGAGCCTCCGCGAGGAGCCGGTCGACGACACCGCATGCCTCCGGCCGGACCGACTCGAGCCGGACCTGCCAGCTCTCGACCGTGTGGAGCGCGCCGGGGATCCGCCGGACGTCGACACGTCCGCCGTCGGCGGCGGCCCCGGACGCTTCCTCGAGGGCCCGGCGGAGCTGGTCGGGCGACCCGAGCTGCCGCCCGCGATCGTGGAGCCGGGCCCGGAGGGCCTCGGCGACCGCGGGGAGCTCGTGGCGGCCGAAGGCGAACTCGGCGGTCACTCGCTCCGCGGATCGGGCCCGGCCGGGCCGCCCGGGGCGAGCGGGCAGCCGGGGGATGAGTCGAGGCACGACAGCCAACGTACCGGGTCGTCCCCGTCAGTTGCCACGGATCGACCGTCCTGTCGACGCGCGATGGACGTCCTATTGCGCACGCACCAGCGCGCGCCGAGGCTGCGCGGTCGCCGCCGGTGGCGCGATCATGGGTCGGTGGGCAAGGCCTCCTACCGTGCCTTCGTCGCCGAGCGTCGGGAGGACGGCGTCGTTCGGTCCGTCCGGGACCGCGACCTCGCGGACCTCCCCGCGGGCGACGTGACGATCGCCGTCGAGTGGTCGTCGGTGAACTACAAGGACGGGCTCGCGGCCCGGCCGGACGGTCGCGTCGCCCGGATCAGCCCGCTCGTGCCGGGGATCGATCTCGCGGGGCGGGTCGCGGCGTCGACGGACCCGGCGTTCGAGCCGGGCACCGCCGTTCTCGCCCACGGCTACGACCTCGGCGTCTCCCACGACGGTGGCTTCGCGACACTGGCGCGCGTTCCGGTCGGCTGGGTCGTTCCGTTGCCGGCGGGCCTCGAGCCGCGCGACGCGATGGCGATCGGGACGGCCGGCTTCACCGCGGCGCTCGCGGTCATCGCGCTCGAGAACGCCGGACTCGCGGCCGGTGCCGGGCCCGTCCTCGTCACGGGCGCGACCGGCGGGGTCGGTCGGGTCGCCACCGAGCTGCTCGCCCGCCGCGGACACGAGGTCCACGCGGTGACCGGCAAGACCGACGAGGTGGACCGACTCCGCGCCCTCGGCGCGGCCGAGGTCCTCGATCGTTCGGCGCTGGCGAGCGTGGAGCCGAAACCGCTCGAATCGGCCCGCTGGGCGGGGGCGGTCGATACCGTCGGCGCGCCGACCCTGCCCGCCATCCTCCGCACGCTTCGTCTCGGGGCCGCTGTCGCGGCCTGCGGAAACGCCGGCGGCGCCGCGTTCGAGACGACGGTCTTCCCGTTCATCCTCCGCGGCGTCTCCCTGCTCGGGATCGATTCCGCCTGGGTCCCGATCGGCCGCCGCCGCGAGATCTGGGCCCGCCTCGCCGACCCGGCCGACCTCCGACCGGTCGGGCTATTCGACGACCTGACCGAGGTCGGGCTCGAGGACGGCCTGGAGGCGGCCCTCGACGAGATCGTGGCCGGGGGAGCCCGGGGTCGCTGGGTCGTTCGGGTTCGGTCGGCGTAGCGGGCTCCGGGCGCCCGCAGCGAGCCGGTATCCTCTGCGCGGAGACGCGAGGAGAGGATGCCGGCCGGAGAGGATCTGCTGCTGCCCGAGGGGTCCCGCCTGATCCACATCGGACCCCACAAGACCGGCACCACGTCCCTCCAGGCGGCCCTCTGGAACGCCCGTCCGGCGATGCACAGCCAGGGCGTCGGCCATATCGGCCGCTCGCGCAATCCCTCGAACGCCGTCCGCAGTGTCGTGGGCCAGCCCTCGCCCTATTCGACCGACACCCCTCCGCCGATCCGGCAGTGGAACGATCTCGTCTCGCTCATCCGGCGCGCGTCCGAGCCGCGCATCGTGGTCAGCAGCGAGTTCTTCTCGTGGGCCGAGCCCGAGGCGATCCGGCGGATCGTCGACGAGCTCGATCCCTCGCGGATCCGGATCGCGGTGACCCTTCGTCCGCTCGCCCGGATCCTGCCGTCGATGTGGCAGCAGAACGTCCAGGCGGGACGCGTCGTCCCGTTCGAGACGTGGCTTCACGGCGTCCTCGACCGACACCGGGAGAAGGCGAACCCGGGGTTCTGGATGCTCCACCGACACGACGAGCTCATCGCCCGCTGGGCCGACGTCGTCGGCGTGGACCGGATGACCGTCGTCGTCGTCGACGAGCGCGACCACGAGTTCCTGCTGCGGGTCTTCGAGGCGCTGCTCGGGCTGACGACGGGCACGCTCGCGCTCGACCCCGACCTCGTGAATCGGTCCCTCACGCTGCCCGAGGCCGAGGCGGTTCGTGCCTTCAACGAGAGCTTCGATGCCGAGGGGCTGCCGCGGGCGGTCCACGCGAGGACGATGCGGTTCGGCGCCGCGCAACTCATGAAGCGGCGCCGGCCGGGGCCCGAGGAGCCGCGCGTCGAGCTCCCGGAGTGGGCGATCGAGCCGGCGGTCGCGATCGAGCGCGAGATGGTCGATCGGATCGTCGCATCGGGCGTCCGGATCGTCGGCGATCCCCAGCGGCTGCTCGACCGACCCGCGCCGCCCGCGTCGGAGGCGACCCCCGACGGGCTGCCGCGAGACGTCGTCGCCTCGATGGCGATGGGGATCCTCGTCGCCTCGGGCGCGACGCGCGACCGCGGGATGCGACTCGGTCGTCTCCAGTTCGCCGAGCCGATCGAGGTGGCGCGCGTCTCGACGCTCCAGCTCGCCTCGGTCCTCGTCGGACGGAGCGTCAACGCGGCCGCTCGACGCCTCCGACCGATCCGGCGGCCGAAGGGGTGACGACGGTCGCGATCCGCGCTGGTCAGGTCGAGGCTTCGTCCCCGCGATGCGGGACGGTCGGCGGGGCGTCCTGCCGGAGCCGTCGGTCGAGCGCCGCGCGAACGCGGGTGACCGCCTCGGGGACCTCGACGACCGACGCGTCGATCACCACGTCGGGGTCATCCGGCACCTCGTAGGGCGACGAGATCCCGGTGAACTCGGGGACCTCCCCGGCCCGGGCGCGAGCGTAGAGGCCCTTTCGGTCGCGTGCCTCGCAGACATCGAGGGGCGTGCTGACGTGGACGAGGACGAACGCCGCATGGCGCTCGACGAGCTCTCGGGCCCGACGGCGGCCGCTCGCGAACGGCGCGATCGGCGCGGCGATGGCGATCCCCCCGTGGGCCGCGACGAGGCCGGCGACGTAGCCGATCCGGGCGATGTTGCGGTCGCGGTCGTCGGGGCTGAACCCGAGATCCGACGAAAGGAGCTGGCGGACCTCGTCGCCGTCGAGGAGCGTCACCGCGCGGCGGGCGACATCCCGCAGCTCGTCGGCTAGCGCCCGCGCGATCGTCGACTTGCCCGAGCCCGACAGCCCGGTGAAGAAGACGACCGCGCCTCGATCCTCGGCGCGCCCGGCCCGGCCGACGACCGCCAGGACCTCCTCGGCGAGCTCGGCGGGATAGAGGTCCGCGACCTCACGCTCCACGAGCGTCGGCAGTGCCGCGACGCGGACGGCGTCGCGAGGGTTTCGGAGGTCGGTGACGTTGGTCGTGGCGGTCGCGCCGTACGACGCGAGCATCGTCGCGACGTCGAGGCCGGCCGCGTCCACCGGCCATGGAACGACGAGCTGGACGACGTGGGCTCCGCGCGCCGTCGCCACCCCACGGATCCGGTCGGCGACGATCGTCGCCGCGCGGGTGAGCGCGCCCGGTGTGAACTCCTGCGGGGGGCGCGGCCGTCGAGCGGCGGGCGTCACGACGAGGACGGCCCCCGGCCGTTGGGCGTCGATTCGCTCGCCGACCGCTTCGAGGTCGCTTCGCGTCGGGACGTCGTCGACGACGAACGCCAGGACGGCCGACGAATCGGCGAGCGCGTCGAGCTCGGCGCTGACGGTCGCGGGGGTTCGTCGCCGGCTCGGCTCCCACTGCGGCCCGTGCCCGCCCGGCAGCGGCCGCAGCGAGCGGGCGCCGGCGAGATCGACGCCGCCGTCCTCGACCAGCGCGAGCGGCGTGTTCTCGGCGTCGGTCAGGACGACCGATCGGGCGAGGGGACCGCCGATCCGCGCGAGGAGCGGCGAGGCGTCGGGGAGGGCGCCGGCGAGCGTCAGCTCGAGCACGTCGAGGCCGTCGGCATCGAGGACGATGCGCGGGAGGTCGGCGACCGACGCGAGGTCGTCCGGCGGGGTGGGGGGCGTGGTCATCGGACCGAGACGCCGCCCTGCGACGCCTCCCGGCCGGCGCGGCGGGCCGCGCGCCGGATCTGGCGTCGGACCGTGATCCAGGCGAGGCTGCCGACGACGAGGGCGAAGGCGGATACGACGAGCACGACGCCGGTGGGCACGTCGAGCAGCTTCAGCCCGGATGCGAGCAGGAGGACCGCGAGGATCCGCCTGATGACGCCGCCCGGGGCGCGGCTCGAGATCTGCGCGCCGATCCAGGCCCCGGGCACGGCGCCCAGCAGGAGCGAGGCCGTGAGCGCGAACGAGACGCTGCCGAAGAGGAGATGGCCGGCCGCGGCGGCTCCGACGAGCGGGATGGCCTGGGCCAGGTCGGTGCCGACGAGCGACGACGCCTTGAGGCCCGGGTACATGAGGAGCAGGACGACGATCACGATCGAGCCCGCTCCGACCGAGGTGATCCCGACCATGAAGCCCGCCAGGGCTCCGAGCGCCACCGTCCGGATCGGTCGGACCACGACCTCCGGCCGGCTCCGCGGGGCAGGGCCCTCGCCCAGCGGCAGGTGGTTGTGCCAGAGCTGGACGCCGGCCCGGACGACGAGCCCCGCGGTCGCGACGAGGAGCGCGACGCCGAGGATCCGCTGGAGGATCTCGTTGAGCGGGCCCTGGGGGAGGAGGCTGATGACCCAGGCCCCGAGGAACGCTCCCGGAACGGACCCGAGGCACAGGAGGGCGACGAGCCTGAGGTTGATCGTGCCGGCACGGAGGTGGACGACGGCACCGGCGGGCTTCATGACGAGGCTCGCGACGATGTCGCTCGAGATCGCGGTGAGCGTGCCGACGTTGAAGAAGAACACGAGCATCGGCGTCATCAGCGCGCCGCCGCCCATCCCCGTCAGCCCGACGACCGTGCCCACGAGCAGGCCGCCGATCGCGAGCGGCAGGTCGACGCTCAACGGGACCTCACGGCCGCGCGGCGCGTCACCCGGACGTGCGGAGCGGTCCGGCCGGCGGACCGGAGGCCCGGCATGAGCCGGATGATACGTCGACCGCTGCGCGATCCGGACCGCCCCTCCCGTCCGTGAGCGCTCCGGCGCGGGCGGGTGCGCGATGGTACCTTCGCTGACGGCGCCGCTCGCCCGCGGGGCGTCCCGCCTGAGCCGCCGAGTCTCTGCCCGACCTGCCGAGCCCCGCCCGACCCGCCCTGGCGCTTCGATCGGCCGGAGCCGGCCGAACGTGGAGCGCACGCCCAGGAGTCCCGCGCCGCGACGATGATCGATGCCTCGCCGCTCGACCTCGACCTCGACACCGCCACCGACGCACGGCTCGCCGCGGCCCTGGCCGCCGGGGCGGGCGCCCGGCTGCTCGAGCTGCGGCGGCGACTCGACGGCTCCGACTTCGACGCCGACGATCTGCGGCGCACCGGCGACCGCAGCGGCCACGAGTACCTCGCCGCGCGCCTCGCCGAGCACCGGCCCGGCGACGCAGTCCTGTCGGAGGAGGCCGTCGACGACGGCCGACGACTCGTCGCCGACCGGGTCTGGATCGTCGACCCGCTCGACGGGACCCGCGAGTTCGCGGAGCGCCGCGAGGACGGCTCCTGGCGGGACGACTTCGCCGTCCACGTCGCGCTCTGGCAGCGCGGCCGGGGGCTGACCGACGGGGCGGTGGCGCTGCCGGCCCGCAGCCGCGTCTACGCCTCGGACGAACCGGCCACGGTCGGAGGGTCGCCTGCCGAGGAGGTTCTCGCCGGCCGCCGCCGGCTCCGGCTCGCGGCGAGCCGGACCCGCCCGCCGGAGGTGGTCCGCCGTCTCGTCGAGCGCGGCGACGCCGAGCTCGTGGCGATGGGCTCGTGCGGGATCAAGGCGATCAGCGTCCTCGAGGGTGTCGCCGACGCCTACATCCACGCCGGCGGCCAGTTCGAGTGGGACTCGGCTGCGCCGGTCGCGGTCGTGACGGCCGGCGGGCTCGTCGCGACCCGGCTCGACGGCTCACCGCTCGAGTACAACCGGGCGGACCCGAGCCTGCCCGATCTCCTCGTCTGCCGGCCGCGGCTGGTGTCGCTCGTCCGGGAGCTCGTGGAGACGGTCGCCGCCGAGGCCACGGCCGGATGACCCAGACGGGCCGGGCCGCCGGCAGGCGCGGCACCCACGTCCTGAGCCAGCTTCGCGCGCTCGAGGCGGAGAGCATCCACATTTTCCGCGAGGTCGTCGCCGAGATGCAGCGACCGTGCCTGCTCTTCTCGGGCGGCAAGGACTCCACGCTGATGCTCCACCTCGCCCGCAAGGCGTTCGCCCCGGCCCGGATCCCGTTCCCGATCATGCATGTCGACACGGGCCTCAACTTCCGCCAGGTCCTCGACTACCGCGACTCCTGGATCGATCGGCTCGGGCTCCAGCTGATCGTGGCGTCGGTGCCCGAGGCGATCGAGCGGGGTTTCGTCCGCGAGGAGCCGAACGGCTCGCGCAACCGGATCCAGTCGCCGGTCCTCCTCGAGGCGGTCGAGCACTACAAGTTCGACGCGCTCTTCGGCGGCGCGCGTCGGGACGAGGAGAAGGCCCGGGCCAAGGAGCGCGTCTTCTCCTTCCGCGACGAGTTCGGCCAGTGGGACCCGAAGAACCAGCGGCCGGAGCTGTGGAGCCTCTACAACGGCCGGGTCCATCCGGGCGAGCACATCCGGGTCTTCCCGCTCTCGAACTGGACCGAGCTCGACGTCTGGACCTACATCGCCCAGGAGCAGATCGAGCTGCCTGAGCTCTACTTCGCCGCCGAGCGCGACGTGTTCGCCCGCGACGGGATGCTCTGGGGCGTCAACGAGTTCACGGCGCCGAAGCCGAACGAGCAGGTCGAGCGGCGCCGCGTCCGCTACCGAACGATCGGCGACGCGAACCTGACGGCGGCCGTCGAGTCCGACGCCGACACGCTCGAGAAGATCGTGGCCGAGATCGCGGTCGTCCGGATCACCGAGCGCGGCGCGACCCGCGGCGACGACAAGTTCAGCGAGGCGGCCATGGAAGACCGCAAGAAGGAAGGCTATTTCTAGTGGCTGACCTGCTCCGCTTCGCGACCGCCGGCTCGGTCGACGACGGCAAGAGCACGCTCATCGGGCGGCTGCTGTTCGACTCGAAGTCGCTGTTCAGCGACCAGCTCGAGGCGGTCGAGCGAGTCAGCAAGGAGCGCGGCCACGACTACACCGACCTCGCGCTCCTGACCGACGGCCTGCGGGCCGAGCGCGAGCAGGGAATCACGATCGACGTCGCCTATCGCTACTTCTCGACGCCGCGCCGGAAGTTCATCATCGCCGACACCCCGGGCCACATCCAGTACACCCGCAACATGGTCACCGGAGCCTCCACGGCCGACCTCGCCCTCATCCTCCTCGACGCGCGGAGGGGGATCACCGAACAGAGCCGCCGGCACGCGTTCCTGGCCACGCTCCTCGGCGTTCCGCACCTCGTCGTCTGCGTCAACAAGATGGACCTCGTCGACTGGTCCGACGACGTCTTCGAGGCGATCCGCGAGGAGTTCGGCGAGTTCGCGACCCGACTTCGCGTTCGCGACCTCACCTTCATCCCCACCTCGGCCCTCCTCGGCGACAACGTCGTCGACCGCTCGAAGAACATGCCCTGGTACGACGGCCCGACGCTCCTGAGCCATCTCGAGCGGCTCCACGTCGCCAGCGACCGCAACCTCGTCGACGTCCGGTTCCCGGTCCAGTACGTCATTCGGCCGCAGTCGCACGACGTCCGCGACTATCGGGGCTACGCCGGAACGGTCGCCTCGGGCGTGCTCAAGCCGGGTGATCCCGTCCGGGCGCTCCCGTCGGGCTTCGAATCGACGATTGCGAAGATCGAGACGGCCGACGGGCCCGTCGAGGAGGCGTTCCCGCCGATGGCGGTCACGATCACCCTCGCCGACGACATCGACTTGGGCCGCGGCGACATGCTCTGCCGGCCGCACAACGTGCCGGCCGTCACCCAGGACATCGATGCGCAGGTCTGCTGGATGGACGAGACCGCGTCGCTGGCGAAGGGGAAGAAGTACGGGCTCAAGCACACGACGCGCTGGGCTCGGGCGATGGTCCGCGAGCTCAACTACCGGATCGACGTCAACACGCTTCACCGAATCGAGGACGCGGACGAGCTCGCGCTCAACGAGATCGGTCGGATCCAGCTCCGGGTCACCCAGCCGCTGTTCGTCGACCCGTACCAGCAGAACCGCCAGACCGGCTCCTTCATCCTCGTCGACGAGGGCACGAACCGGACGGTCGCCGCGGGC
>DASTSC010000122.1:0-1339 GCA_035760905.1 Candidatus Limnocylindrales bacterium
GAGCGCGCAGCCCAGCGCGAGCCGCTGCTTCTGGCCGCCCGAGAGGTTGACGACGCGCGCGTGGCGCTTCTCCTCGAGCTGCACGAGGGCGATCACGTCCTCCACGGCGCGCCCGTGGCGGTAGAAGCTGCGGAAGAGGCGGAGCGTCTCGAGGACGGTGAGCTTGTCGGCGAGCTGGGTCTCCTGGAGCTGGACGCCGAGCCGCTCGCGGAGCCCGCGGGCGTCGTCGCGCCAGCGGCGGCCGAGGACGACGACGTCGCCGTCGTCGGGGGCGGTGAGGCCCTCGCAGATCTCGATCGTCGTCGTCTTGCCGGCGCCGTTGGGGCCGAGGAGGCCGAAGCACTCGCCGCGCCGCACGTCGAGGTCGAGCCCGGCGACGGCGGTGACGTCGGCGTAGCGCTTGACGAGGCCGCGGACGAGGAGGGCGGAGTCGGTTGTGGAGTCGGACATGGGGAAGGAGCCTCGGCGGGCGCGGGGCGAATGTCAACGCCCTCTGCCGAAGCCCGAGCGCCGCGTCGCGTCGCGTCGAACCGGCCCGATGATGGCATCGCCTCTGTCCGCCGGTATATTCTCGACGTCCCGTCCATCGCCCGATGGCGGGTGTCACATCGCTGTACGAGATCGAGGACCTCCCTTGAACCTGGCCACGCTCTTCGATCGCATCCCCGCGGCCGTGCGCCCGGCGGCCTCGCCCGAGGCGGCCTGGGCCGGCATCCTCGCCGCCGTCGCCGATGAGCCGCCCGTGCCGGCCGCCCTCGGGGCGTGCGCGCGGTTCGCGTGACCTCCACCACTCATGACCGCGAGCATTCAGGCGAGGCTCGGTCGCATTCGCGACGCGTTCGCGACCGCAGTGACGGATTCCCGCCGGGGCGCCGAGTTCGTGGCGGCCCGGCTGGTAGGGCTCGAGCCGGGCAGCGAGGAGCACGACCGGTGGCTTGCAGCTCTCCCTGACGCGATCGAGGTGGTGGCCACGGACGACGAGCGCTCCGATTCCGCGTTCCTCAAGCTCTTCCTGTTGTCCGATCGGACCGTTGCCGTCTTCTTCTCGGACGCCCACCGGGCGGATTCGGCATCGCTGCTCGCCCGCCTCGAGTCGGCCCTCGACGATCGCGTCGAGGTGCTTCCGATCGGCACGGGGCTGTCGCGCCGACCGGCGAGGGACGCCGGGTGACGCGTGGCGCCGGGAGCCGGTCCGCCACCCGTTACGCGAGACTGTCACGAACGGGGCGGCTCGGGAGTCATGAGGTCGGCGGCCGCGCTGGACGGCCGCCGACCCGTTCGTTTCTGCCACCCCCGCTCCGAGGAGGACCCCGGTGCGCCTGTTTTCGCTCACGCTGCT
>DASTSC010000123.1:0-9044 GCA_035760905.1 Candidatus Limnocylindrales bacterium
CGCGCCAGGCGATGGCGAACAGGAGCACGAGCAGGCCGCCCACCTGCCCGAGCTTGAGCGAATAGACGACCGGCCACGACAGGGAGCCGAGCAGGAGCGTCAGCCAGCGGACCTCCCGCCGGACCGGCATGAGCGCGACGCCGACGAGGAACGACACGACCATCGCCCCGGTCCACGCGGCCGCGGCGGCGGAGGGCGAAAGGCCGACCGCGAACGGCAGCACGAGCGCGAGGAACGGCGGCGGGTAGTCGAACAGCCCGCCGGGCCCGGACTGCGTGAACGACAGGTCGTAGATCGGACCGCCGGAGAGGACGCGCCGTGCGGCGACGTCGTAGCAGCAGGCGTAGTCGTAGCCGAGCGTGCCTGCCGCGGCGGCCGCGACGAGAACGGCCCCGATCGAGACGGCGGAGACGACGATCGCGAGGACCGGCAGCGCGGCGCGCAGGGTCTCAGGTGAGCGGAGCATCCTGCTCGTTCACGACCGCGCTGGTGGGCTGGGCAACGCGGAGGCGCCGGTGAATGAGCGGGATCCGGAAGAGGTCCCACGCGACGCGGAGGGCGAGGAGCGGCCCGGGCGACATTCGCGAGCCCCGCTTGTCCGACCAGGAGATCGGCACGATCACGAGGCGGTAGCCCCGCCGACGAGCGAGATAGATGAGCTCGACGTCGAAGACGATGCTCGTGATCCGCTGCCGGGGAAAGAGGTCCTGCGCCGCGCGCCGGGTGAAGCCCTTGAACCCGCACTGGGTGTCCTGCACGGGCCCCGTGACCCACGCCGACGCGAGCGAGTGGAACAGCCGGCCGAGCAGGCGCCGATAGAGCGGCTGCGATCGCCGCATGTCTCGCCCGTCGGCCTGGATCCGACTGCCGAGCGCGACGTCGGCCGTCTCGAGCGCCTCGACGAGGAGCGGGATCTGATCGGGCGGCGTCGCCATGTCGGCGTCGGAGAAGACGACGACGTCGCCGCCGGCCGCGAGCATCCCCGCGCGCACCGCCGCGCCCTTGCCGCCGTGCGGGACCTCGAGGACTCGCAGCGGCAGATCGGCGGCCTCGAACTCGGGTCGCGCCCGGACGAGGGCGACCGTGCCGTCGGTGCTGCCGTCGTCGACGACGAGGACGTCGATCGCCGCGGGGAGCGCGGCGGCTCCGGGCGCCCCTTCGCGCCCGCTCTGCGCGCGCCGGCGGAGGTAGCCGAAGAGCTCGTCGAGCGCGCCGCCGAGACGCGCCTCTTCGTTGTACGCGGGGAGGACGATCGTGAGCGAGGCCGCGTTCATGCCGTTGCCTCACGCGCTCGCAGGGTCACCTGATTCGGCAGGAGCGGGATCGCGAGGAGGGCCGCGACGCCGAGCCAGGCGAGGGCCGGCACGAGGAGGGCCGCGACGCCGTCGACGACTGCCGCGGCGACGAGGAGCGCCCCCGGAGAAGTCGACATCCGAGCGCGCAGCGCGTAGGCGATGGCCGAAGGGATGAGCGCGGCCGCGTAGTGGAGCCACGTGATCGGCAGGACGACGGTCGAGGCCACCGCGGCCACGGTGAACGAAGCAACCGGATCGCGGACGAGCCGCGCGGCGGCGAGCACGGCGACCAGCGCCGCGCCGAGCATCCCGACCTGGAGGACCCGGGCACCGCTCTCACCGAGCCCGAACGCGCCGGCCACGAGCGCCGCCGGCCCGATGTTGCGCACGTCGAGCAGCCCGACGGACCCGGACCCGGCGATCAGCCGCAGCCAGTCGGCCCACGGTCCGGCACCGCCGACGAGAAGGCTCAGCCCGAGCACGACCACCCCGCCGGCGATCGCCGAGACGACGACCGGGACGATTGCAGCCCGCTCCTCCGAGCGCACCATCCGCACGACGAGCCAGACGCAGACGAGCCCGGGGTAGACCTTCGCGACGGCGACGAGCGCCAGGGCCAGGCCGGCGACCGCGCCGACCGCCATCGACGGCCCCGAGAGGGCCACGAGCACGGCCCCGAACGCGGCCGGGACGAGGACGTCGAGGTTGCCGAAGAGCAGGCCGATCGCGAAGGGAAACACGAGCGGCAGCGTGGCGACGACGATCAGCGCGACATCGAGCCGGTCGTGTCCCGTGAGCGTGGCGAGCCGGGTCGCCACGACCACGACGCCCGCCACGGCGACGAGCGCCAGTGCGAGCAGGACGAGCCAGGTGGGAACGCCCGAGATGAGCGACGCCGCCTGGGCCACCGGCGGCGGGTACGAGTAGAAGAGGTCGGTCGCCGAGGCGGTCCCGAGGGACGGGTAGAGGGGCGCGCCGGCGACCCAGCGGCGCCCCGCCTCGAGCACGAGCTCGAGGTCGAAGCCCGACTGTCGCGGCGTCGCCTGGTAGAGGCCGACCCCGAGCGCGGCCAGCCCGGTCCAGCCGACGACGGCGGCCACGACGGCCGCGATGCGCACGCGGAGCGCCCTCGATCGTTCGCGAGGCACCGGCGAAGCGTACCGCCCGCCTTCCGGGCTCCCATGGCTCGTTCGTACCGGTTCGGTGCGGCAGAGTGCGGTGCTACTGTCCTCCCGCCGTGCGGACCCCCCTGCTGCTCTACGCGCTCGCGCTGGGCGTCCGGCTCATCCTGATCGCCCACTTCCCCGATCCGACGTACCCGGATTCCTTCTACTACGCGGACGTCGCCCGATCGCTCGCGGCCGGCCACGGGTTCAACGTCGACTTCCTCTGGATCTTCGCCGAGGTCGGCGGCCACCTCCCGGCGAACCCGACGCTGCCGATCCCGTCGAACGCGCACTGGATGCCGCTCGCCTCGATCGTCCAGGTCCCGTTCCTGCTCCTGTTCGGGAACGCGGGCTGGGCCGGCGACCTCCCCTTCGCCCTCGTCGGCGCGCTCGCCGCGCCGCTCGCCTGGCGGATCGGGGTCGATGCCGGCGCGCGGCGCTTCGTGGCCGTCGGAGCCGGAGTCCTCGCCGCGCTCCCGACGCTCGTCACGCCGTTCCTCGCCCAGCCCGACAACTTCGGCCTGTACGAGCCCGCGGTGGCCGGCGCGCTCTGGCTCACCGCGCGAGCCCTCAAGGGCGGCCAGCACGCCGGCCGCGACTACGCCCTCGCGGGACTCCTGGTCGGCCTCGCGACGCTCTCGCGCAACGACGGCGTCATCGCCGGGGCGGTCGTCGGTCTCGCCTTCGTCTGGGACCGCTGGCGGGCCCGGCGCGCGGCCGACCGAGCGATCCACATCCCGCTCTCGGCGGCCGTCGCCTGCGCCGGCCTCTTCGCGCTCTGCGTCGTCCCCTGGTTCGCCCGACAGCTGGCCGTCTTCGGGACGCTCAGCCCGTCGACTGCGTCGGGCAAGGTCTTCTTCATCCGGGACATCGGCGAATGGGACTCGATCACGACGCCGGCGACGCTCGACCACCTACTCGGCATGGGCATCGGTCCGCTCCTCGTCACCCGGATCGAGGGGCTGATCGCCGCGGTCTCGACGTTCAGCGTCCTCGTCGGCGCGATCGCGCTCGTGCCGTTCATGGTCGTCGGGGCCTGGTCGCGCCGCCGCTCGGTCGACTTCGGGCCCTTCTTCGGCTACGCCCTGGCGCTGTTCGCGTTCTCGGCCCTCGTGTCGGCCGTCCACGTCCCGGGCGGAACCTTCATCCACTCGGCGATCGCCCTCGCGCCACACGTCTACGTGCTCGCCGTCGAGGGCGTCTTCGTGGCGACCGGCTGGGTCGCGGCGCGCCGCCGGAGCTGGGATCGCGAAGCGGCCGGCCGGGTCTTCGGGGGCGCGATGCTCGCGTTCGGGGTGGTGGCCGCCGTCGCCGCGTCGTTCTTCGTCCACGGCACGTGGGCCGAGAGCCGGGGCCGCCTCCAGGCGATCGGTCCCGCGCTCGCGGACGCGGGTGCGGCTCCCACGGATCGGGTGATGTCGATCGACGCGTCCGGCACGAAGTACTGGAGCGGCCATGGTGGCGTCGTCCTCGTCAACGACCCGCTCGACACGATCGCGCAGGTCGCCCGGGCCTACGACGTCCGCTGGCTCGTCCTCGACCGGACGATGAGCGTCGCCCCGGCCAAGCCGATCCTCGACGGCACCGTGCGACCGGCCTGGCTCGGCCCGCCGGTCTACGCGATCGCCGCGGACGGATCGAACGCCGAGGGCCTGAACCGCGGCGCGGGCGCGTACGACTTCGCGATCTGGCCCGTCTGCCCCGCGGCCGGCACCGACGTGTGCCCTCCCCCGACGGCCGACGCCGCCCGATGAGCCGCCGCGAGGCTCTCCTGTCCGCCGGCGGCGTCTTCCTCGTCGCCCTCGCCGTCCGGGCCTGGGCCGCGAGCCTCATCGTCTTCCCGAAGCCCGAGGACACCGCCTACTACGTCGCCGTGGCCCGGAACCTGCTCGACGGCCGCGGCCTCGTCTCTGACGCGATCTGGTCGTTCGGCACGCCACCGCTCTCGTTCCCGCGACCGGCGTTCGAGGTCTGGCTGCCGCTGCCGACGTGGCTCGCGGCAATCCCGATGGCGGTCCTCGGCCCGACGTTCCGCTCGGCCCAGTTGATGGCGGTGGTCGTCGGCGCGCTCGTGGCGGTCCTCGCCTGGCGGCTGGCGGCCGACGTCGCCGCCGATCGCGGTCTCCCGATCGGTCGCGCCCGAACCCTCGCGCTCGGAACGGGGCTCACGGCGGCCGTCTTCCTGCCGCTTATCCTCCACTCGACGCTGCCCGATTCGACGGCCCCGTTCGCCGCGCTCGTCCTGGGGGCGTGCCTGCTCATGACCCGCCTCCTGCGGGATCCGACCTCGACCGCGCTCATGATCGGCCTCGGGCTCCTGCTCGGGCTGGCGGCGCTGACCCGCAACGAGGCGATCTGGCTCGCGTTGACGTGGGCCGTCATCGCCTGGGCGAACCCGGGGGTTCGCCGGCCGGAGCGACTCCGGTCGATCGCCGTGCCCGCCGTCGTCGCCGCCCTCGTCTTCGCGCCGTGGGCGGTCCGCGACTGGCTGACGTTCGGCAGCCCGCTGCCCGGCCAGGCCGCCGCGAACGCGCTCTCGCTCGAGGGCAGCGACATCTTCGCCTGGTCCGATCCGCCGACGCTGGCCCGCTATCTCGCGGCGGGACCGGCGCGGCTCCTCGAGCTCCGCCTGATCGGGATCGGCCACGACCTCTTCGACGTGCTCCTCTTCCTCGGCGTCCCGGTCTCGATCGTGGGGCTCCTGGCGCTCCCCTGGCTCGGCCGTCCCGCCGCCCTCCGACCGCTCCTCGTCTATTCGATCCTCGCGTTCGCGACGACGAGCCTCCTCTTCCCCGTCAGCACGACCTGGGGCACGTTCCTCCACGCGGCCGGCGCGATCCACGTCCTGCTGATCGTGTCCGCCCTCCTCGCCCTCGACGCCGGAATCGCCCGGGTCGGCCGACGGCGCGGCTGGACGAGACCGGTCGCCTGGCTGGGTCCCGCGTTCGCCGTCGCCGCCTCGCTGCTGTTCGTGGCCGTGCTCCTGCCGACGTTCGGCACCGGGTCCGAGGACAGCGCCCGCCGCTACGAGGCGCTGCCGACCGCCCTCGCGGCCGCCGGCGCCCGGGTCACGCCGGAGACGGTCGTCCTCGCCGACAACCCGATCTGGGTCGCGGACTCGCTCGGCGCGCGGGCGATCGCGGTCCCCGACGAGCCGATCGCGAGCGTCCTCTCGCTCGCCCGGCGCTTCGACGCCCGGCTGATGGTCCTCTCCGGCGATGTGGTCGATGCGTGGCCGGACGTGCTCGAGTCGGGGGATCCGCAGTCGGACTGCTTCCGGCAGGTGGCGCTCGAGCCGGCGGACCCCGCCACAGCCACTGCGCTCGAGGGGCTGAGCGCGTGGCGGATCGAGTGCCCATGACCGCGAATCGCCATCCCTATACTCCGCGCGACATGGAACGGGCCGCCTCGGATCCGCGCGAGAGCCGGTTCGACGGACTCCACGCCGAGGCCAAGGCGGCATTGGGGTCGAGCGCGAACAGCCTCCGGGCGATTCGCGAGCGCTACCGCGAGGCCTACCGGGACGAGCTCGCCGAGTGGCGGGCGGTTCGCGACGAGCTCGAGCGGACGGAGCCCACGGACGCGCGCGTCCACGAGCTCCGGCGCGAGATCGATCGCCTGACGACCGATCTCGGCCTCCACCAGCAGGACCTCGCCAAGCTCGACATCGCCACGCCCGCGCTCGAATCGGTCTGGCTCTTCCTCGAGCGCGGCGACGAATCGCTCCGCCCCGGCGACGCGGGCGGCGATCTCCCCGCGGACGAGCGGATGCGGATCCTCGAGGCCCAGGAGGCCGAACGGCAGCGTATCGCCCAGGAGATCCACGACGGGCCGGCCCAGGCCCTCTCGAACGCGGTCTTCCAGGTGGACTACATCCGCCGGGTCCTCGAGAGCGACCCGGCCTCGGCGGGACGCGAGCTCGACGATCTGCGCGAGGAGCTCCGCCGGGATCTCGGCGAGGTCCGGTCGATCATCGGCTCGCTGCGCCCCCCGCTCCTCGACGATCTCGGGCTCGACGGGGCCCTGACCGAGGCGGTCGAGGCGACCCGGGCGGCGACGGGCCTGCCGATCGAGCTCGAGCTCGCCGGCGCCGCGGCCGGGCTGTCGGGCACGGCCGCAACGGTCGCCCTGCGCGTCGCCCAGGAGGCGCTGGCCAACGTCCGCAAGCATGCGCGGGCGACGCGAGCCTGGGTCAGGACGCGGGCGGCCGGGCGCGAATGGACGCTCGAGGTGGGCGACGACGGCCGGGGCTTCGCGCTCGAGACGATCCGCTCGCGCAACCGCCGCAACTATGGACTGCTGTTCATGCGCGAGCGGGCGGCCCTCGTCGGGGCGCGCTTCGAAGTACGATCGAAGCCGAGCGCCGGCACCGTCGTCTGGCTCGCGATTCCTACCGGAGGTGAGGAGGTCGGATGAACGACTACACGGGCCCGGAGCGTCGCCGCGGCGGTCCGGACCGGCGGGCGACCGACGAGCGGACGGAGATCCTGCTCGTCGACGACCACGCCCTGTTCCGCGTGGGAATGCGCAACATCCTCGAGCGAGAGCCCGACTTCGACGTCGTCGGCGAGGCGGACGATTCGCGCTCGGCCGTGGATGCCGCGATCGCGACGTCGCCTGACATCATCCTCATGGACCTTTCGCTCCCGTCGCCGGGCGGGATCGAGACGACCCAGCGGATCAAGCGCGAGCTGCCCTCGACCGGGATCATCGTCCTGGCCGTCGACGAGGACGAGGACGCGCTCTTCGACGCGATCAAGGCCGGGGCCGCCGCGTTCATCCTCAAGGATGTCGGCCCCGACGATCTCGTGACGATCATCCGGCGGGTCGGCCAGGGCGAGTACCTCATCAACGACAAGGTCTTCTCGAAACCGTCGGTCGCGTCGCGCGTCCTCAAGGAGTTTCGCGAGCTCGCCGTCTACGGCCAGGACGCGGCCCCGATCTTCGCCCCGCTCTCGCCGCGCGAGGTCGAGATCCTCGACAACATCGCCCAGGGCATGACGAACAAGCAGGTCGCCTACGCCCTGTCGATCAGCGAGCAGACCGTCAAGAACCACATGAGCTCGATCCTCCGCAAGCTGTCGGTCAACGACCGGACCCAGGCCGTCGTCTACGCGATGCGACAGGGCTGGATCCGGATGCCCGAGGACTGACGGGAGCGAGGTGATCGATCCCGGCGTCGCCGAGCGCGTCCGGCGCGAGGCGGACGACCTCGAGCGCGAGCTGGCCGAGATCGAGATGCTCATCGCCCAGGCCCGGACCGAGGCGACCCGGTACGAGGCGCGCCGCGCCGCGGCCGCCGAGAAGCTCGCCGGTCTCGCGGCCGACACGAGCCTGGCCGACGCCGGCGACGCGAACGCCCAGGTCGTCACGCTCACGAAGCGGGCCGCCGTCATGGAGGCCCAGATCGACGTCCTCGAGGGCAAGCAGAAGGCGCTCCGGCGCTTCCAGGCGTCGATCGGACGGCTGGCCGACGAGCTCGAGGCCGCGACGGGTGTGGAGGGCGCCGGCGACGGCACCGACGCGGCGGCGGTCGAGCCGACCCCCGCGGCCGACCACGCGGCCGGAGTCTCGCGGCTCGTCCTCTCGGCCCAGGAGGACCTCCGTCGCGAGATCGCCCGGGCGATGCACGACGGCCCGGCCCAGAGCCTGACGAACATCGTCCTCCAGGCGGAGATCGTCGACCGTCTCGTGGGCCGCGACGACGCCGCCGCGCGGGACGAGATGAAGGTCCTCGCCGGGATGGTCCAGCAGACGCTCGAGGCGACGAAGTCGTTCATCTTCGACGTCCGGCCGATGGTCCTCGACGACCTCGGGCTCGTGCCCACGCTCCGGCGGGCGGCGCGGGAGCGCGGCCGCCGGGCCGGGGTCCCGGTCGAGTTCGACTCGGTCGGTCAGGATCGGCGCCTTCCGGTCGACATCGAGAGCGGGCTGTTCCGGATCACCGACGAGGCGCTCGCCGCGTACCTCGAGCGCTCGCCCGAGCGGGTGCGGATCCGCCTCGAATGGGACGAGGCCTCCGTCGACCTCGCCGTTCGGGCGACGCGGGAGGCCGCCGGCGACGCACCGCCCGAGGAGGTCCCGGAGGCCGGCAAGAACGTCCCACCGGCACTCGCGGCGATGATCGAGGACCGCCGCGCGTCGCAGCGTGCGGCGCGCGAGGCGGCGGAGGCGGCGGCACGGGTCGTCCTGCCCGACGCCGTCGCGGCCGACCTCATCGCTCGGGCCGCTGCCCTCGGCGCCTCCGCGGAGCTGCTCGACGACGGCGCGGGCCTCCGGGTGAGGGTCGGGGATACGAGCCAGACCGACTCGTGACGATCGACGCCTCGGCACGCGTCCATCCGCTCGCCCTCGTCGAGGAGGGGGTCACCATCGGGCCGCGGACGGCCGTCTGGCAGCGTGCGTCGATCAGGGAAGGCGCGACGCTGGGCGCCGACTGCATCGTCGGGCGCGACGCGTTCATCGACGTCGAGGTGGAGATCGGCGACCGGGTGAAGATCCAGAACGCCGCCCTCGTCTACCACGGGGTGACGGTCGAGAACGATGTCTTCATCGGGCCGAACGCCATCCTCACGAACGACCG
>DASTSC010000124.1:0-4410 GCA_035760905.1 Candidatus Limnocylindrales bacterium
CGAGCCCTTCGGCAGCGAGGTGATCGTCGACGTCCGGATCGACGGCCAGGCGCTCAAGCTGCGCACGGCCCCCGACGTGCGCCCCGCCCCCGGCTCGACCGTCCACCTGCGGGCCGACCGCGACGACATCCGGGTCTTCGACCGCTCGACGGGCACGGCGATCCATTGACCGGCGGGCTGCCGCCGGCCGATCCCGGGACGCCGGCCGATCTCGGGACGCCGGGCGATCTCGCCGCGCCGCCCGACGTCGTCCTCGAGGGGCGGTACGTCGAGGCCGACCGCCAGCGCTACGCGCACGTCCCGTTCGAGCTCCCGGCCGGGGTCCGCCAGATCCACGTCGCCTACGCGTACAGCGACCGGATCGACTCGGACCCGCTCGTCGGTGGCGGCAACACCCTCGACATCGGGCTGTTCGACCCACGCGGCCATGAGCCGGGCAGCCCGGGGTTTCGCGGCTGGAGCGGCAGCCACAAGGACGACTTCGTCGTCGGCGAGGACTGGGCCACGCCGCCGTATCTCGCGGGACCGATGACGCCCGGGACATGGCACGTCCTGCTCGGGCCGTACAAGGTCGGACCGCGGGGCTGCGACTGGCGGGTCGAGATCCGGTTCGATCCCGGGCTGGCGCGGCCGGAGCGCGACTTCGTCCGGGTCGGCGAGCCCGCGCGGCCCTCGCTGCCGCCGGCCCGTCCCGGTTGGTACCGCGGCGACCTCCACTGCCATACCCGCTACTCGGACGGCGATTCGTGGCCCGCGGAGATGCTCCACGCCGGGGCGGAGGCGGGCCTCGACTTCCTCGGCGTGACCGACCACAACCAGGTCGGCCACCACGCCGAGTACGGGTCCGGTGGGAACGGCCGGCCGGTCGTCGTGCCGGGCGTCGAGGTGACGACGTACTGCGGCCACTGGAACGCCTGGGGCACGGATCGCTGGTGGGAGTTCCGGACGCCGGAGGCCGCGGCGGTGGAAGCGGCGATGCGCGCCGCGGTCGAGGGCGGCGCGTTCGTGAGCGTCAACCACCCCAAGCCGTTCGGGCCGCCCTGGGAATATCCGGAGATCACGGCGATGCACGGCGTCGAGGTCTGGAACGGTCCGTGGCTCGGCCTCAACGCGGCGTCGCTCGAGTTCTGGGAGGAGCGTCTCGTGCGCGGCGAGCGGCTCGTGGCGGTCGGTGGGAGCGACACCCACAACCTCCGATCGATCGACCCTGACCCGCGGCACGGCCGCGGCCTCGGCACGCCGACGACCTGGGTGCAGGCGGGCCCGGAGCTGACGGCGGGCGCCGTCGTCGCAGCGATGCGTGCCGGCCGGACGTTCGTCTCGGCCTCGCCGGCCGGGCCGCAGCTCTACCTGGACCCCGACGGCCGTGAAGGTGTTCGGGTCGCGGTTCGCGGCGGCGGGGGAGCGGCGGTGCTCGTGATCGTCGACGGCGAGGTGGCCGCGGCCGAGGTGGTGCCCGCGACCACGGAGCAGGAGTGGTCGACGCGGGCCTCGCTCCCGGGTGACGCGCGCTACGTCCGAGCCCAGCTCGTGGCCGCGACCGGCGAGCTGCTCGCCCTGACGAGCCCGCTCTGGCTCGACGCGGGCAGGTGACCCCCGCCGGCCGGTGCTCGGGCGGAACAAGTCGCATGGGCCCGTCGGTCATCGGCCCACCCCGCGCGCCTCATTGGGCGCACGCTCCTCGCCTCGCTGTCACGGGCTCGTCCCGTGGGCCGTATCGCCCCTGGCCGGCCCAAATTCGGTCAGCGGCCCGTGTAGGGGGGCCTTTGTCAGGGCGCGCGGGTCAAGCGCCCACCGCATGAGCCGATGTCAATGGCAAGCGAGTGCTTCCCGCTCGAACGCCGCGCTTCGCACCCCGGCGATCACGCCGTGAGCTGGATACGGCCCACAGCGTGAGCCGATGACGGGCCCGCGGCCGCGAAGGGCCGCGCCGCGGTCGCCCGCGGTCGCCACGGTCCGGCCGTCCCCACGGCGGGCCGCCGCGATGCGCCGGAACGCCGGGCCGCCCCGGCCACGCGACCGGCCTTGACGCTGGTTCATATTTGGTTCACGCTGCGCCCCGCGGCAGGGAGAAAGGCGCAGGCGGAGGAGGCACGAGAATGGCGGGTTCGAAGCGTCTTGCGGCGCTGATCGCGGTCGGCGCGATCATCGGTGGTTGCGTACCGGGCAGCGGTGTGGCGTCGCCCGCGGCGTCGGCCCCCGCCAGCCAGGCGCGCTCGGTCGCGCCGTCGAGCGCAGCCTCCGCTCCGGCTTCGGCCGCCGGCTCGAGCGCCCCGAGCTTCGACACCTCGACGCCGATCACGATCACGGAGTGGGACACGGAATCTGAGGCCGGCCCCTCCGGCGAGATGGACGCGCTCAACGCCGCGTTCCACGAGAAGTACCCGAACGTGACGATCAAGCGGACGTCGAAGTCGTTCGACGACTACGTCGCGACGATCAAGCTGGCCGCCTCGGCACCCGACGCGCCCGACGTGTACCAGGGCAACGAGGGGTACTCGGTGGACGCCGCCCTCGTGAAGGCCGGGCTCATCGTGCCACTCGACGACTACGCGAAGGCGTACGGCTGGGACACCCGGTTCGGCTCGTCGCAGACGCTCGACGTCCTGCGCTGGTCGACCGACGGGACGGAGTGGACGAAGGGCCCGCTCTGGGGCGTGGCCCAGAAGGCCGAGGTGCTCGGCGTCTTCTACAACAAGCAGCAGCTCCAGAAGCTCGGCCTGCAGGTGCCGACGACGTTCGCCGAGTTCGAGGCGTCGATGGACGCGGCGAAGGGCGCCGGCGTCTCGCCGATCCTGGTCGGCGGCCTCGACGGCTGGCCGCTCGGCCACGTCTTCATGATGCTCCAGGCCCAGACCGAGGATCCCAAGGCGATCGCCAACTGGACGTTCGCGGTGCCGGGCTCGACGTTCGACGACGCGGGCACGCAGCAGGCGGCCCAGACGATGCAGGGCTGGGCGACGAAGGGTTACTTCGCGAAGGGCTTCGGCGGCCTGACCCAGGAGAACGCCGCCGCTCGCTTCGCCAAGGGCGAGGCCCTCTACTTCCTCACCGGCCCCTGGGAGAACGGCACGTTCACCCCAATGGGCTCGAACGTCGGCTGGTTCGCCCTGCCCGGCCAGTCCGCAGGCGCGGCGACGCCCACGACCGGCGCGCTCTCGATCCCGTACCACATCAGCGCGAAGTCGAAGCACCAGGACGCGGCCGCGGCCTGGATCGACTTCATCACCAGCCCCCAGGCCGCGGACACCGTCGCGAGCAAGGGCGACCTGCCGGCGGCACCGCTGGCGGATCCCTCGGCGGTCGATCCCGACTCCTCGCTCGCGGCGATCATCAAGGGCTTCGAGGACAAGTCGTCGGGCGGGCTGCTGACGCCGTATCTCGACTGGGCGACCCCGACCATGGGCGACACGCTGTTCGGGGATCTCCAGAAGCTGACGGCGGGCAAGATGAGCCCGGCCGAGTTCACGGTCGACGTCCAGAAGGACTGGAGCAAGGCGCATTCAGGCGGCTGAGGGTCGACGCCTGGCCTTCGGGCGCCGCCGGCCGGAGCGGGCGACCCCCTTCCGTCAGCGACCGGGGGAGCCCAGGCTCGTCGGCCTCCTCTACGTCCTGCCGGCGTTCGCACTCTACGGCCTCTTCGTTCTCCTGCCCGCGATCGATGGGGCCTGGATCTCGCTCTTCCGCTGGGACGGCGTCACGCTCGCGTCGTGGGTCGGGCTCGGGAACTACCTCGACGCCCTCGGCGACCCGGACGTGCAGGAGTCGTTCCTTCACGCGTTCATCCTCATCGGCTTCTATTCGATCGCCCCGGTCGGCCTCGGCCTGCTCATCACCGCCGCCCTCTCCCGGCGCCCCATCCGGGGCCTGACCGCGTTCCGGACGATCGTCTTCCTGCCCCAGGTCCTGGCGGCCGTGGTGATCGGCGTCGCCTGGCAGTGGATGTACGACCCGCAGGGGCCGGTGAACGCGGCGCTCGCGGCGGTCGGCCTCGACGGCCTCACGAGGGCGTGGCTCGGCGACTTCGGCGTGGCCCTGCCGGCCGTCGGGATCATCGGCACGTGGGTCACCACCGGCCTGTGCGCGGTCCTGTTCATCGCCGGCGTCCAGCAGATCCCGACGGATCGCTACGACGCGGCACGCGTCGATGGGGCGGGTCCGGTGCGCGAGTTCCTGGCGGTGACGCTGCCGGGATTGCGGAACGAGGTCGTCGTCGCCCTCCTCCTCACGGTCATCGACGCGCTGCGGGCCTTCGACATCATCTTCGTCACGACGAAGGGCGGCCCGGGCACGGAGACCTACGTCCCGACGCTGCTGATCTACAAGCGCGCCTTCCAGAGCGGCGAGGTGGGCAGCGCGGCGTCCATCGCCGCCCTGCTCACGGCGGTCGTGCTCATCGTCTCGGTCGTC